>NZ_CALMAT010000159.1 GCF_937859865.1 uncultured Mucilaginibacter sp. | reverse complement strand
GTTGATGACACCGGCAACCGCATCAGAGCCATACAACGTAGATTGTCCGCCTTTGATAATCTCAATCCGCTCGATCTGGTCAATCGGGAACAAACGGATATCAAAAGTACCGCCGGTGGAAGAAGGGTCGCCAACTAAAACGCCGTCAATCAGCGTAACGGCAAAACCGCTGGCCGCACCGCGGATAAAAATGCTTTTGTTTAAACCGGGGTTGCTGCTTGCGCCGCTCACGATAATTCCAGCTTGTTCGCTTAATAGTTGCGCTACGGTTTTGCCCTGGCTGCGCTCGATCTGGTCTTGCGTAATGACAGTAATAACTTTGCCGGTTTGGAGTTGTTTCTGATCGGTTTTGGTAGCCGAAACAACAACATCTTTGAGTACGCGGGTAGAATCCTGCGCGAAAATTGGTGTACCATAAAGTACGGTTTGTGCAAGCGCCACGCTTGCCGCAATGTGGTAAAAGTTTTTTTTCAATTGTTTTGTTGTGAAGATGAAACCATCCCACAGCAAACAGAAAAATTAGCCCATAAAATGAAAATACACCCGTAAAAAGAGCATTCACATTCCAGCTTCAATCCCCGAAAGCTATGAATTTATTTGCGAGAGGCAGGTCTTCTGGCTTGCTCCCTTTTGCTTCGCCTTCCCGTTTCGGTCACCCAAAATAGTGGCATAAAAACAGCATCAGTTGATAGAGCTTACAGCTGCGGGACAGCTCCGGTTTTGCACCGGATTCCCTTTTAATCCCGGTTGTTGAGGCCGGAAACCAATTGCGGGGGCAAAAGTAGGATTTGGTTTGGGATTTGGAAACAGGGAAATTTAAAAAGCCGACATTTCAATTTTTCTCCAACAAAACCTGCCAATGCCTGCTATTTTTGTGGCAACATTATAGAATCTCCTGCTAAAACAAAAAAAATTTATGCCGATAAAAGAAGCATTCATAAAAATCAGCAACTTTGTATAAAACTGCGAGGATAAATTATGTTAAACAACTTAGAACCGGCGGCCGGCAGGTTGCTTATTGCAGAACCTTTTATGTTAGACCCGGGCTTTAAACGGTCGGTAATTTTGCTGACCGAATGCAACGGGCAAGGCGTGGTCGGTTTTGTTTTGAACCACACTTCGGGCTTGTTTATGAACGATGCGATCACCGATTTCCCGGAAACCGAAACCGAACTTTTCAACGGCGGCCCATGCAACAATGAGCGGTTGCATTTTTTGCACCGTTGCCCGGATAAAATACCGGATGGTTTGCCCGTGGGCAACGGCATTTTTTGGGGCGGGGATTTTGAAGCGGTAAAAACAATGTTTCAGCTTAATTTGATTTCCAGAAGCGAGATCAAGTTTTTCTTAGGTTATTCGGGCTGGGAGGCAAACCAGCTTGATGAAGAATTGGATAGAAATAGCTGGATTGTGTCGGACAGGTTTAACAACGACCTGGTTTTCAACGGCGAAGAGGAGGGTTTGTGGAAACAAGCCGTGAAAAACTTGGGCGAACGTTATGCGCATATCGTTAATTTCCCAACCAACCCGCAATTGAATTAGGCATGTTATTAGTGAGGTTGTTTAAATTTTTAATAAGTATATTTATAAAAAAGATTATGAAAAACAAAATATATGCTTTAGCAGCATCATTGCTATTTCTTTTATCCCTTTCTTCCTATTCACAAACTATTAATCAGTTCAACGGAACTCAGGCAGAACGCGACTCTTTAAGAAATACCAGTATTGCTATTCGCGCCGCTTTTTCTAAAGGCGATGTGGATCGTATTATAGCATTTCATCATCCAGATGTGATTAAGGCTGTTAGTTACAATAGCTATCAGAAAGGGAGAGAAACTCTTAGGCCAGGTTTAAAGGGGACATTGGATAGTTTTTACCTTGATTTTGTTGAAAATAAAACCGAAAGCTTGTATATCAATGGAGAAACTGCTATTGAGCAAACCTTGTTTACTATTAAAGGCACTCCAAAAGGAAAGGGTGAGCCTTTTATATTTAAAGGCCGTTCTATGATTGTTTATGTTAAATATAAGGAAAGCCCGACTGGCTGGGCTACTATACGAGAGATGATTCAACCGGCAACTGAATAAAATAACAACGTTTATTTTTGACGGTTGTCTTTATTTAAAGAGAATGCAAGTAAAAATTAACGAATTTGTCAGACTAACTTATTTTGGCATTTATTTAAAAAAGTTTACAACCTGCAAGAAAGATTCTGAAATGAGTGTATGACGATAATTACTATACTCCTTTTATCACCTAAAAATTACAGGGAAAACCGTCCGCCTTCATTTCCGCGGCTGCTTCTTCCACTTTTTGCGCCAATTCGTTTTTGTACTGAATAAGGTTTTGAACCAACGTTTCATCGCCAACCGATAAAATTTGCGCAGCCAAAATCCCAGCGTTTTTGGCCGCATTTAAAGCAACCGTTGCCACCGGAATACCGTTTGGCATTTGCAAAATAGACAACACAGAATCCCAACCATCAATAGAATTGCTGGATTTGATGGGTACGCCAATCACCGGCAAATGCGTTAATGAGGCAACCATTCCGGGCAAATGCGCCGCGCCGCCTGCGCCTGCAATAATCACTTTTAAACCACGGTCGGCAGCAGCTTTGGCATAATTAAATAACCGGTCAGGCGTGCGATGGGCAGAAACAACGGTTATCTCGTAAGGAACGCCTAATTCTTTTAACACGTCGGCAGCATCCTGCATAATTGGCAAATCGGATTTGCTGCCCATGATGATGCCGATTTTGATTTGTTGGTTCATAGTTGATAGTTCATAGTTCAAAAATTGAAAGTTAAAAGAAAAGGATTTATTGATCGTGATCAAAATTTAGAGATAAACTGGTGCAGCTACCGTGAACCGTCAACTATTAACCATCAACTCCAATTTCAACTCACTACCTTTAAAGTCTTCTGCACATATCTCGCTTTTTCAACCGCTTTTTCCCGGTCGGCATCAACCACCGTAACGTGGCCCATTTTGCGCATCGGTTTGGTTAGTGCTTTGCCGTACAGATGTACGTAAACGCCGTGCAGTTTTACCACATCTTCCAGGCATTTGTAAACTGCTGGCCCTTCGTGTCCGGCTTCGCCCAAAACATTCACCATCACGGCATGGTGCAAACCGGAAGTATCGCCCAAAGGCAAACCAAAAATGGCACGCAAATGCTGCTCAAACTGCGAAACTACATTGCCTTCGATGGTTTGGTGACCGCTGTTGTGCGGGCGCGGGGCCAGTTCGTTCACCAAAATATTACCGTGTTTATCCAGAAACATTTCCACCGCCAGCAAACCGACGATGTTTAGCTTTTCGGCAATATCAACCGCAATCTGTTGCGCTTTCTGCTGGATTTCAAAACTCAGCAGCGAAGGCGAGATCAGAAATTCAACCAAATTCGCTTCCGGGTTAAATTCCATTTCCACCATCGGGAACGCTTTTGTTTCGCCTGTGATGTTTCGGGCCACAATCACCGCAATTTCCTTTTCAAAATCAATCATTTCTTCGATTAAACTCGGTTCTGTAAAAGCATTGGCGAGGTAACTTTCGTCCAAAATCTTATAAACACCACGGCCGTCGTAACCGTCTTTCCGCAGTTTTTGAATGTATGGGAAATGAAAATGGCTTTCTTTAAATTCCTCCGGCGAAGAAATAATTTTGAAATGTGCAGTCGGAATATCGTTCTCCTTAAAAAACTGTTTTTGCAAGCCTTTATCCTGGATCAACCGGATAATGCGCGATTGCGGGTAAACCAGCACGCCTTCTTTTTCCAATTGTGCCAGCGCATCAACGTTAACTTTTTCGATTTCGATGGTCAGCAAATCGGTTTTTTTGCCAAAGTTGTAAACCGTATCGTAATCGCTTAAAGAACCCACCACAAACTCGTCGCACAGTTTTTTGCAGGGCGCGTTCCGGTCTGGGTCCAGCACTTTTATGGTTACGTTATAATTGATGGCCTGCTGGATCAGCATCCGGCCCAACTGTCCGCCGCCCAAAATCCCCAGCTTTAAATCTCCGTAAAATGCTTTCATGTAAGGGTACAAGTTTAACGCAAACTTACGGATTAGCCCAAACCGAATACTGTTTTTATCGGCACATTTTTGTTGTGAAACTGTATATTCGCTTCCTTATCAAAATAAGCTGTCATGAAAACAAAAATAGCAGTTGCCAAAGGCGACGGAATTGGCCCGGAGATTATGGATGCCGTTTTGGGCATTTTTAAAGCCAGCGATGTTGCGTTGGATTACGAATTTGTGGAAATGGGCAAATCGTATTTTGATGCAGGCCATTCTACCGGGATGACGGCTTTGGCAAAAGAAACCATCGAAAACCTGGGCATTTTGTTTAAAGGCCCGATGGAAACGCCAAAAGGAAAAGGTGTAAAAAGCATCAACGTAACGGCCCGAAAAGTTTGGAACACGTATGCCAACCAGCGGGATTTCAGGACTTTAAACGGTGTGGACACGGTTTTTTCCAGGGCTGGCATCCAGATCAATTTAACCATCGTACGCGAAAACATTGAAGATACTTACGGCGGCATCGAACACATGCTGACCAATGATGTGGCTGTTGGCCGCCGTTTAATTTCGCGTACCGGTTCGGCGCAGGTGATCAAATACGCTTTTGAAATGGCCAAAAGAAAAGGCAATACCAAAATTGCCTGCGGCCATAAAGCCAACATTATGAAACTGACCGACGGTATTTTTTTAGATACTTTTTATGAGATCGCGAAAGACTACCCGCAAATTTATGCCACGGATATTATCGTGGACGATTTGTGCATGAAACTGGTGAGCAAGCCGGAAACTTTTGAAGTGGTGGTGTTGCCAAACCTGCAAGGTGATATCGTATCCGACCTTTGTGCCGGATTGGTTGGCGGATTGGGTTTTGCGCCGTCGGCAAACATCGGCGATTTTATTTCTATTTTTGAAGCCGTACATGGCACCGCACCGGATATTGCCGGCCGGAATATTGCCAACCCAACTGCTTTGTTGTTATCCGGCGTAGCAATGCTGCGTTTTATGGGTTTAACGCAAAATGCGGCAACGATAGAAAATGCTTTGCTTTATACGTTGGAGCAAGGTGTGCACACCGGCGATTTTGGCGATAAAACCATCCCGGCCAGCAACACCAAGCAGTTTGCTGATGCGATCATTGCAAACCTCGGCCAAACACCGGTAAAAGGCGTGGCTACATCCAAAGCAAATTTTGTAAAATCAACGCTTGCTGTGGAAAAGCCAACGCAAAACATCATCCGTGAAACGGAACCTGGAATTGCCGAAGAAATAATGGGCGCAGACATTTTTGTGGAAACCATGCTTCAGCCTAAAGCATTGGCCGAACTTGCACAAAGCAAACTGAACGAAAAGTTTAAACTGACCATGATTTCTAACCGCGGCACGCAAACCTGGCCAACCGGTTCTGTTTTTACCGAATTAACCAACCAATCGCGTTTACGGTACGAGAAAAACGACGGGCAGGAACTTTCAGCCAAAGATATTTTCGACTTGGCTTCCCGTGTTTCCGAGGTGATTAACGTTTGTTCGATAGAATTTTTGAAAAAGTTTGGCGGCAAACTGGGTTACTCGCTGGCGCAGGGGCAATAATTTTTTACACTGATTTTTATGCGGTAAAAGAAGCATCCGGTTGTAATTGGCCGGATGCTTCTTTGTTTCAAAAAAAAATTTGTTGGCCTGCTTGGGCCGATGCTTCTTTTACCACCCTAAAATTTACCGGATATTTTTAAATTAGCAACAGTAAACCAATCAGGCCGGAACAAAAAATTTTCAGTTACGTTAAGGAGGCCGGCAACCCGATTTTGATTTAAAACAGCATCGCCTTGAAGAAAATCTTACCACTTTCAAACACCTGGGCTTCCAGCTTGCTTACCTTAATTGCGTTGGGTTTTATCGTTGTCGAAGGCAAGCTCATCCTATGTCCGCTGGTTTTTTCGATGCTTTTCTCGCTGCTGCTGCTGCCGGTTGGCCAGTATTTTGAACTAAGGTTCAAAATGCACCGAAGCGCAGCCTCCATGATGGCAATTTTAATGATGCTGACCGTTGTTGCCCTGGTGATGTACCTGCTGGGCTCGCAAATTGCAGACCTGCTGGACGATTGGCCACAGATCAAAGCACAGTTGGCAAGATCGTTTTATAAACTTTTAAATTGGATCAAAGATAATTTCAATGTAACCGCTAAACGGCAAATGAATATTGTGGACAGCGCAACGAACAATATTTCTGCCGGCGGAAGCACCACAACTGCCATCGGGATAACTGTGCTAACGGCTTCGTCCATTCTTCTTTTCTGGGTTTTTGCCATTATTGATACTTTTTTCTTGCTGATTTACCGCCGTTTGTTGTTCCAGTTTCTGATTTACGTTTTCAAGAAAGAAAATGCCATCGCTGTTTTTGAAGTGGTAGAACGCATCAAATATATCATCACCAAATATATTACCGGCTTAATGCTGGAGATGATGGTTGTTTCGACCGCAAGTTGCACCGTTTTTTTGATTGGCGGCGTAAAATATGCGTTGTTGCTTGGACTGATAACCGGTATTTTCAACATTATTCCTTACGTTGGCATTGCCTCAGCTTTGCTGCTTAGTACCATCATTACCATCAGCACGGCAGCGCCAACGTCCACCGTTGTCCTCGTAATCTCAACCATTGTGGTGATCCATTTAATAGACAGTAATATTTTGCTGCCGATGATTGTAGGTTCGCAGGTACGCATCAACGCGCTGATCACCATTTTGGGCGTTATTTTGGGCGAAATGTTGTGGGGAATACCAGGTATGTTTTTATCCATTCCGGTAATTGCGGTTTTGAAAATCATTTTTGACCGGGTAGATAGTTTACAACCCTGGGGACTGTTACTGGGCGATGAAACTATGCCGGAAGATAAAGTGGAAACCCGGGTTTTTGTAGCAGAAGAAGACAAACCCGAAATCGAAATGCCCGAAAGCTGATGCTTCTTTTATCATGCAAAAACTGCATTATCTTCTAATTTTAACCAAAAAAACCCAACTTATAAAGTTAGGTTTTTCTGATTTTTATGTGGTAAAAGAAGTATTACTGATCAATCGAACCCAAAACGCGGCCCATAAACTGGTTCAACGCTTCTTTGGCCGGTGTGCCTTGTTGTATTGCCTGATGAACTTCTAAAGCACCGTACAGGTTGGATAACAGTTCGCCGATCACGTCCAGTTCTTCATCTTTGATGGAAGAAAGTTCGGACATGTATTCCAGCAGTTCGATGGTTTCCACCACCCAATCTTGGTCGTGCGTTTCCACAAAACCCAAAACGTGTTTAATTACCGGCAGTTTCATCAATCAGTTCTTTAAGTACTTCTGTTTTGTTGGTTTGGGTTTGTTTAAACAATTTGCCATCTACAAAAGCAGCAAAAGTTGGCAAATTGCTCACGTCGGCCAGTTTGCGCGATTTCGGATTTTTCTCCGCATCAATCACCACAAACTCCATGTCTTCATGTTCCGAAGAAAACTTCTTGAATTTCGGTTTCATAATCCGGCAGTTGCCACACCAGGAAGCCGCATATTGTACAATTACTTTTTTATTGGCTGCAACAACGCTGCCTAACGTATCGGTTGTTAATTCTGTCATTTCTTAGTTGGCTTGTAAATATTCGGCCACGCCTTTGGTGGTTGCGCTCATAGCTTCTTTTCCTTCTTCCCAATTTGCCGGACAAACCTCGCCATGCGTTTGCACGTGCGTGTAAGCATCCACCAAACGCAAATACTCGTTTACATTGCGGCCAAGCGGCATGTGGTTAATGCTCTCGTGGAAAACTGTTCCTTCTTCGTCAATTAAGTACGTGGCGCGGTAGGTAACAAAATCTTCTTCGTCCAGAATGCCTAATTCTGAAGCCAGTTTGCGGGTTGTATCAGCCAGCAGCGGAAAAGTTACGCCTTCGATGCCGCCGTTATCTTTAGCCGTGCTTAACCAGGCAAAATGTACTTCGGCCGAATCACAGGAAGCACCAATGACCAACGTATTTTTAGCTTTGAAATCCTCTAAAGCAGCCTGGAAAGCGTGGATTTCTGTCGGACAAACAAAAGTAAAGTCTTTTGGGTACCAAAATAAAAGCACTTTTTTGTTTTCGTTGATGGCTTTTTGCAGCACGTTAATTTTGTAGGCATCGCCCATTTCGTCCATTGCATTTACGGTAATGTCCGGAAATTTATTGCCTACTTTTGAATTCTTCATAATAACCTGATCTGAATGTTTAATTATTTGTAACAAAATTTTTAATCTGTCGCAAATTTCGCATTATTATGCAGATCGCGTTTATGCAGAGTGCTTCTTTTATCCACCAAAAAACGATAATTACAAAAAGCAGACACAGCAATTTACCTTGCTTTGCTGTTTCGACCAATGGGAGAAATCTTCTTCAAAGCGATAAATATAAAACTGGAATAAGATTTCTTCCTTCAGCACGAAATGACAAAGCGCATGCTTCTTTTAGCACTATAAAATTGATGCTTCCATCGAAACCGGTTCCTGTTGCGGCCTGCCGTTTTTGAAGGCTTTACGGGGTTTCAGGCCCAGCAGCTCAAACATCGCCATATCGGTATCGAAAGAAGGGTTTGGCGTGGTGAGGAGTTTATCGCCGGCAAATAATGAATTGGCACCGGCCATAAAACACAAAGCCTGTTCTACCGTGCTCATTTCGGTTCTTCCTGCAGATAGTCGGACTACTGTTTTTGGCATGATAATCCTGGTGGTGGCAATCATCCGGACCATGTCCCAAACAGAAACCCGCGGCTGATTGGCCAATGGCGTCCCTTTTACCGGAACCAAAGCGTTGATCGGCACAGATTCGGGATGTTTTGGGAGATTTGATAAGGTTTTCAGCATCGAAATCCGGTCTTCCACAGTTTCGCCCAAACCAATAATGCCGCCGCTGCAAACCGTAATTTTTGCTTTACGTACATGTTCTAAAGTTTGCAAACGGTCGTCGTAAGTTCTGGTCGTGATGATGCGTTTGTAATCGTCTTCCGAAGTATCCAAGTTGTGGTTGTAGGCATACAAACCGGCATCGGCCAGGCGTTGGGCTTGTGCTTCGTTCAGCATTCCCAGTGTACAGCAAACCTCCATGTCCAGTTCGTTTACTGCTTTTACTAG
Organism: uncultured Mucilaginibacter sp.; assembly: GCF_937859865.1. Taxonomy (GTDB): domain Bacteria; phylum Bacteroidota; class Bacteroidia; order Sphingobacteriales; family Sphingobacteriaceae; genus Mucilaginibacter_A. The sequence goes on along the minus strand of NZ_CALMAT010000159.1, from coordinate 11,320 downwards.
CTCAATTACCTTGTCAAAATCGCGGTTGTCGCGCACTTCGCGCCAGGCCGCGCCCATGCACAAACGCGAAGCGCCGCCAGCTTTTGCTTTTTCGGCAGCGGCAATCACTTCGTCTTTTGGCATCATCGCATGAACATCTACGCCGGTATTGTAGCGTGCGGCTTGCGGACAATAAGCGCAATCTTCCGGGCAACCACCGGTTTTAATGGAGATCAAAGAACTGATCTGGACTTCGGCATAATCTTTATTTTCGCGGTGTACCGTAGCTGCCTGGTAAATCAAATCCAGCAGCGGTGTGTGGTAAATTTCTGCAATCTCTTCTTTCGTCCAGTTGTTTCTGATCTCAGTCATGTACAAATTAATTTTTAGGTGATAAAAACAGTATGCGGCAAATTTAGATAAATGCTTGCTGTAATTTATAGATTTTTTCGAGGCTGATGTGAAAGGCTGACAATTTTTAGTGGATAAAAGAAGCATCAACAAAAAAGCAAAGTTTAATATGCTTTTAATTTTTCATATCAAACCGACCATCAGTAACAGAAATAACATCATTGGCATTTGTTGTATTTACTGCGGTAAAAGAAAAAGTTCCGGAGATAATCCTTTGTGCATAATCAATATGCGTAAAGTTTATGTTAGCTGGACTTGCATTATACATAACAAAACCATTACCACCAGGGGAAACAGTGCAAGATGCTATCGGATAAGTACCTTCGGAAATATTTGGGGAAACTCCTAAGTCGATAGTATAGCTGGCTTTATTTCCATCACTATAAATTATTGCCTCAACTTCAAATTCATATCTTCCAGACGCACCGCGCAAACCACCTGTAAGGCCAGGAGAAAAAAGGCTTGTTTTTGCCACGTAAACCTTGCCATTAATTTTACAGGAAAAAGTATTGGCACCAGTTTGGGTAGGTTTGGTCAATTTTTCTTTGTTACATGAAATTAACAACAGCAAAAAAAGCAGAAATAGGGATAAGGTTTTGAGCGATTTTAGAAATCGACATTTTAATTTTTCTATCGGCATTTCTTTTAAAAAACGATGAGCAACAACAAAAAGAAAATTTACGCAATAAAAGCAGTAAAAAACAGCTTTTAAAGGTATCATAAAAGGTTAGCTTAAACGTACAAAGAATTTACCGATAAAAGAAGCATCAACAAAAAAGGCAGGCCAAAAAATGACCTGCCTTGATAACCAAGTTTCCGTTTCAACTCATACCTCAAACCTGATACCTCACACCTCAATCATCCTTTCGGGTTCAACGCCAGTTCAATCCGGTCGCTCAAATCCTGCAAATGGTAATTGCTTAAACTATCGGAAGTATTTGGCAAAGAAGTTTTGATCAGCGCATTAATGCTGCGCAATTGTGCTTTGGCAACCGACATTACGTCCGTATCTTCTTTCTCCGGATCAGGTGTTGACGTTTCCCTTCTTCCGCCGCCAGCTTGTGCAAAAGGGTTTGCTGTTGGTGCAGTTGCCGGTTTAATCAATTCAATCAGTTTGGCCACATACATTTTTTGCAAGTTGCGGCGGTAAACATCAATTGGCTGATTGGTTTTCAATTCCTTAAAAATTGAGTTTTGCATGTCGCCAAAAAAATCGGTGATCTTGTAAGCGCTGTTGCCGTTTGCTGCTTCTGCCGAAATTAACTTATACAAATTGTGGTTGGTTACAATACGGTCTAAAGTGCTGTTTTGCAATTTGTAAACCACCTGCACCGGGCTTTGGCCAATATCGCTCAAAATCTTTCGGTCCAGCATCCAGGTTGGCGTGGTAAACAATTGCTGGTCTAAAAACAGCATGGCTTCTTTTTGGGTTGATGCCGGCACATACTCATAAACCACACCAGTTTGTTCTACTGTTTTCGGGTTTTCATAAATGCCGCCAATATTTTTGCCTACGTGGCCCATGTAACGGCTAAACTGGGCGGTCAATTGGTTATACATGTTTTCCAGGTTATCGTAGCCTTCGTTTTTTTGGCTCGTCCATTCCGGTAATTTTACCAAAATGCGTTGCAGGTTTTTAATGCCGTAAATGCTGGCTTTCATCGCGTTATCGCCCAAATCCTCGCTTTGCGAGTGCGGGTCGTCCGGGTTGCTTTCTGTTCCGAAAAACAACCTTCTGTCTTTCAAACGTTCTATGGCTATTTTACTTAATGCCGAAGTTTGTTCTTCTACGGTTTTGTATTGCGGCATCACTTTGTAGCCCCATTCAATCGCCCATTTATCGTAATCGCCGATTCTTGGATAAATACCTTTCGGACTGATATTATCCTCAGGTTGGGCAACGTAATTGAAACGCGCGTAATCCATGATGGAAGGTGTGTGCCCGTTAGCCTCTACAAAAGCTTTATTGCGAAGCATTTCTACCGGAACTGTGGAGCTGGAGCCGAAGTTATGGCGCAAACCCAGCGTATGGCCAACTTCGTGCGAAGACACAAAACGGATCAAATCGCCCATCAGTTCATCACTAAAAACCACTTTTCGTGCCCGCGGGTCAACCGCTGCCGTTTGGATCATGTACCAGGAATGCAGCAAGTTCATCACATTGTGGTACCAGTTGATATGGCTTTCGATGATCTCGCCGCTCCTTGGGTCGGCCGTGCTTGGGCCGCTTGCATTTTCAGTTTCCGAAGGTTTGTAAACGATGGCCGAATGGTTGGCATCATCAATGCTCCAGGTCGAATCTTCTTTTGCCGAGGGCGCCATTTTGCCGATGATCGCGTTTTTAAAACCTGCTTTTTCAAACGCTTTTTGCCAGTCGTTAACACCAGCTATCAAATACGGAATCCATTTTTTTGGCGTAGTGGCATCAATATAATACACAATTGGTTTTACCGGTTCTACCAGTTCGCCGCGTTTGTATTTGGCCATGTCCTGCGGCTTTACTTCCAGCCGCCAGCGTTTGATCAATTGGATGTCTTTGATCCCTTGCGGGTTGGCATCAAAATCAGTATAACCAACCGGAAAATAACCGATGCGCGGAGCAAAAAAGCGCGGCTGCATGGGCTTTTTTGGTAAAATAACCAAAGAGGTATTCAGTTCAACAGTTGCTGATCCGTTGCCGGCATTAGCACCGGTACCGCCGCCGGGCGTTGGCGTGGTTGGCAAAGCACCCCGGCCAAAACTTTGCGGCGCGGTAAGCGAATACGTTTTTACCGTGTTGATCTCTACATTGTTCCTGAAACTTTTAACGTTGGAAATGTAGCTTCTGTCGGCCTGGATACTGCCCAAACGGATACGCGATTTGGCCGCTGCCGAGCTAAAGTAAAATACCTCGCTGTCGCCGTTGATGTAATCGGTCATATCAATCACGCTTCCTTTTTCATCAAGAGAATAAGCCGCAATGTTAAAAGCAGCAGCAATAGCCTGGATGTTGGACCGCTGCACGGATTGGTACATAGACTTGGTACTATCCGGACTGTAAGTGCTGTAAGAAATCTTCCGCATAAAAATACGGTTGCCCGGCCCTTTTTCAAAACTGATCACCGAACTGCCGATCTGATCGCCGGCATAACCGGAAGCGGCACGGACTTCGGCACCGGCCTTTGAAATCCGACTGACTACCAAAATTTCCCGGTTTAAAACACTGTCGCCAATTTCAAAGTAATATTTGTCTTCTACTTTGTGGGTTTTAAACAAGCCCCTGCGGGTAATGGCTTTTTCGGTAATGACGGTTTTGTAAGGTTTAGGCTGAGAACGGGTTACGTTTCCGGCAAAACCGGTAGGAAAAGCGGTACGGCGGACAGAATCTGCCGGCCGTGATTGCGCCAACAATGCGTTTACGCCAACGGAAAGCAAGAGTAAAAGTGTAAAAAGTTTCTTCATAATGCTGTTTTTATGCTGCTAAATTTATAAAGTTTAAGTTGAGGGATTTGCTTAGCGCGTAAAATACTGTATAACTTTATAGTTACACAAAACATGGTTTGCCCGGTATTTAAAACTGTTTCCTTGATACTGTTTTTACCGGCATAAAATCATTGCTTTTTGAGCGGGAAAGTGTTTTTCCATCTTAATAAAACCCATTCGGCTTGGTTTTATCGCTACAAAAAACAAAATGTAGAACAGAATAAACTTTTAAAATTTAAGATAGTCTATCTATACATACAAGTTCAGATAAAATAAACAATCAAGTGAAAAAGATAAATTCAATCCGAAAAATTGCCCTGTACATGCTGTTCGCCTGCGCGATAATGCTAGCAGGTTTTTCTCCGGCCGAAGCCCAACGCGGCGGACGTAGTTTTGGAGGCGGTGGTCGTAGTTTTGGCGGTGGCGCCAGGATAAGCGGCGGTTTCCATGGCAGTTTTGGTGGTGGCAACCGTATTGCTTCAGTTCCTCGTTATGCACCCGGCAGAACTTTTGGCGGTATTCGCGGCGGCGTGGCTATTCGCCCTAATTATGGTTACCGTAGTTATTATGGCCGCCCTTATTATGGCGGTTTTTATCGCCCTTATTATGGCTTTGGCTACGGCGCTTACTACCGCAGCTATTATCCAAGTATTGGTTTGCGCATCGGCGTTTTGCCTTTTGGCTTCTTTTCTTTTAACTACGGTGGCTATCCTTATTATTACAATAACGACGGTTTGTTTTATCGTGATTACAATGGTGGCGGTTATGAAGTTGTTGCCCCGCCGGTTGGTGCTTTAGTTCCGCGTTTGCCAAGAGGTACGAACGAAATCACAATTGACGGACAGCAGTATTTTGAAAAACAAGGCGTGTATTACCAAAAAGTGGTTGACGAAAACGGTAAAAAAGCCTACCGCGTTGCCGGAAAAGATGGTGTTTTAAACACCGATGGCAATAATGCAGGCCCGCAAAACGATCAGCAACATTATTACAACAACGATAACGACACCGCGCAGCAACCAGATAACAACACCGCGCAGCAACAGGTGAGTTTGCCTCGTGTTGGCGATGTTGTAAATTCTATCCCTGCTGATAGCCGCAAGGTTACCATCAATGGTGAAAAACTTTTTGTTTCCCCAGACGGCGTTTATTATCAGGAAGATAACTCCGACGACAACCGCATTTTTAAAGTAGTTGGCGTGCCACCGGCAGAAGATGGTGCTGATGCAGTTACCAATCCTTAAATTTCGCCTCCACAAACTAAATATATAAAAACCCGGACTGTTATGTACAGCCGGGTTTTATTTTTTTAGTGGTAAAAGAAGCATTTCGGGAATCAGCTTTTAGCAGTCAGCTATTAGCTATCAAATTAGCAAGCTATGCAAAAAGCTGATTGCTAATAGCCGAAAGCTGATAACTTACACTCAATCCTTTTTTCCCTTTTTTAACTCGCTTTCCGATTTTAGCACTTCGTTGCCGTTTTCCTGTTTTACCAGTGCGGCAGGTTCTTCTTTGCTGGCATTGCGTTTTACGGTGGTGCCTTTGATTTTCTTCTCAACCGGTTCGGTAAAAATCTCTTCTACCTTGCCTTCGCCTTCGCCTTTGCCGTAGTTCCAGTGTACTGTTTCTCCTTTTTTCATGTTGATTTGGTTTTGATCGTTTTTACATCAATAAGGTAACTAATCGAAAAAAGGTTTTAGGCTGATAAACATTAATGCCAAAACCTGATGCTTCTTTTAGCACATCTTTTTTTGTGTTCGCTGTAACAACCTGCTCGTTTCAACATCTAAGCTGAGACTTCTCATTTTTCAACCTAAAAACTAAACCTTATATGAACTGGAAATCAGGAACTAAAAAACAGGAAAACCAACCTAAAAAAAGTAAAACCCGCGAATGGATAGATGAAATTTTATTTGCCGTTGTGGCTTCAACCATCATCCGCGGACTGGTTTTTTCGGCTTATGCCATTCCTTCCGGTTCAATGGAAGGTTCATTGCTTACCGGAGATTATTTGTTTGTGAGCAAGATGAGTTACGGTGCGCGGATGCCTTTTACGCCGGTTGCCGTTCCGTTTTTAGAATCAACATTGACCAACGACAGCATCAAAACGTATTGGGACGGCATTAAACTGCCATATTTTCGTTTGCCGGGATTATCCGAAATAAAAAACCAGGACGTGGTGGTTTTTAACAAACCCGAAGAAGTGGACAAGCCGGTTGATGTGCGTACCAACCTCATCAAACGCTGCCAGGCTTTGCCGGGCGACTTGTTGACGATTGTAAACGGACAGGTTTTTATCAACGGAAAAGCAAACCCGAATGCACCAAACGCCCAAACTTCCTACGAAGTAAAAACCAACGGAAGGGAAATGAACCCGAAAATTTTTGAGGATTTGCACATCGAAATCCGCCAGCAATTGGCAGAAAACACATTTGAAATGATTGTGCCGACAGCAAACCTGGCAGTTTTAAAAAGCTATTCAAACATCAAATCCATCCAACCCATTGTGGAAAATAAAGGCGAGTACAACGCGCAAGTTTTTCCGCACAACGAACGTTTTAAGTGGAACGAAGACAATTTCGGCCCACTTGTTTTGCCGAAAAAAGGAATGACCATTCCGCTGAACGATTCTACCTTGATTTTGTACAGAACGGCCATTGCGCAATATGAAAATAACCAGGTAAAAACAGTAGGAAAAGATATTTTAATCAACGGTAAAAAAGCTGACAGTTACACTTTTAAAATGAATTATTACTGGATGATGGGCGACAACCGGCATAACTCGCTCGATTCGCGCTTTTGGGGCTACGTACCCGAAGACCATATTATAGGCAAAGCGATGATAACCTGGATGAGTACGGACAGCGCGGCAACAGGGTTCAATAAAATCAGGTGGGAGAGGATTTTAAAGGTGATTGAGTAGGTTGTTGATAATCCGAGCCTCGTCATCCTGGGCTTGAAGGGCCTTTTTTAAATAGTTTTTTCCTTGTCCGTTCTTTTTGCTTGATCAAAAAGAACCAAAAAATCAAGAATGCCGGATCGCCTCCGGGCGGCATTCTTCCCCACGCTCCTGGGTGGCTACCTTGCAGGTTTCCCTTTCTTGCCGCTACTTGTGTTTGTTCAATGCTTCTTTTATCGGCTATTTTTCGTCCACCCTGCATTCCGAAGCAGCAGGTCTTCGCCCAGGTGCGGAAAGGCCGGACAAAACGCCCGGAGGGATCAGGTTTGTCTTGATTTTTTGGTTCTTTTTCATCAACGAAAAAAAACGTTAATACAAGCAACAAAAGGTTGCCGAAAGGCTGAAATTTATTTTTTTTCTTCCTACTTCAGCTCATCCAAAATCCGGAACATTTTTGCCTTAATGCCCGAACTGCTTCCGCTGTAATTATTAACAATAATGGAAAAGCACAGGTTGCGGCCGTTTTTGGTTTGATAACCGGCATACGCTTGCACATTGCTGATGCTACCACTTTTCATCGTCATCTCGTTGATAATAGGGAGGCTTTTATAAAAATCCGGAAACCAGCTTTCTTTTTTTGCAGATGAAAGGATTTGCGCTACTGTTTGCGTAGTTACACGGTCGCCGGGAGAAAGCCCGCTGCCATCAACAATGTTTAAAGCGTTTGAATCTATGCCTTTTGCTTTCCAAAAATCCTGTAAAACCTGTACGCCATCTACAGTGGTAACCGGCTTTCCGGCTTTCCAGGCCAGCGTTTTCAGCAGTTGTTCTGCGTATAAATTAATGCTCTTTTTGTTCAGCCAAAATATAATTTCGCTTAATTTAGGTGAGGCAATATTGGATAAAATTTGCGTTGCTTCCGGCAATGGTTTTTGCGCTGCCGTTAAGGTTTGGGTTGATGCTGCTGTTCCTTTCAAATCAATTCCCAGCCTTTTTAAAGTATCGGCCAACCGAAAAGCTGCATCATAAGCCGGATCTGGCGTGGCAGCAGCAATGCTTCGTTTTTCCAAATTATTGGCATAAGTGCCGCGAAGGTAAACGATGCTGTTTTTATCAAGTAAATAGGCAAAAGCACGGTCTCCGCTTCCGGCACTTCCGGTTAGCAATTCGCTTTGAAAGTTTAAATTTGGCATTTCCGGAATTGTTTTAACAATCCTTACCCTACTGCCAACCTTTCCGGTTTGCAGTTTAATATCATACTGGTTTTCGCGCCAGCATAAACCCGAAGTCCCGGCACCATAATAGTTGCCTAAATCTTGCCAAATCCAACCATCGGGAATTTTTTGAGTGCCAAACAAGGCATCATCGCCTATAATCCTTCCGTTGATTTTTTTGATTCCTGCCTGGCGGATGGCTTCCACCCAAATCTTTAAAATTGTGTTTTCTTTGGAAGAACCGTAACGCCAGCTTCCCAAAGTCGGGTCGCCGCCGCCTTTGATAATCAGATCGCCGTTTAAAGTGCCATCTGCAGCAACCGTTCCGTTGTAACCCAACGTAGTTTGGTATTGAAAATCTTTTCCCAACAAACTAAAAGCTGTGGTAGAAGTAACGGTTTTTAAAGTTGATGCAGGCGCCAAACCCATTTCGGGATGTGCTGCAAATACCGTTTCGCCTGTTTCAGCATCCAAAACAGTTAAGGACAGGGAAGCATATTTGCATTGTAAATCCCGTTCTAAATGGTTAAAAGCCGTTTGTAACTTCTGGTTTAAACTTTGTGCATGGAGATTGACACACCAAAAAAATAGGTATAAAAACAGTATGCTTCTTTTATCAGGCATTTTTCAGGTTGCGTTGTGAAATAAAATAAACCGGGATGCCAAGTAAAACGATCAGCAAGCCGTAACCGGCGGTATCAGTTTTGTAAATTAATAAGCCGATACAAATTACAGCCGCTGCAATGATATATAAAGCAGGTAAAACTGGGTATAAAAAGGCCTTGTACGGGCGTTCGGCATCCGGCCTTTTCTTCCGAAGAATAAAAATACCGGCAATGGTTAAAATATAAAATATCAGCACTACAAAAACCACATAATCCAGCAGCGCGCCATAAGTTCCTGATAAACAAAGCAAACAAGTCCATAAACATTGCGCCCACAAACCCCAGCCCGGCACTTCAAACTGGTTTAGGTGTGCGGCTTGTTTGAAGAAAAGCCCGTCTTGTGCCATCGTATAATAAACCCTTGCGCCGGCCAAAATCAAACCGTTGTTGCAACCAAAAGTTGAAATCATAATCATCACAGCAATAATAATGGTTCCTGAAGTGCCAAAAATATATTGCGAAGCAGCAACCGCAACACGGTCGGCAGGTGCGTGTGCAATTTCAACCATCGGCAAAACGGCGGTGTACATGATATTGGCGAGAATATAAATTACGGTAACAATCAGCGTTCCCAGAAACAAGCTTAAACCGATGTTCCGTTTTGGGTTCCTGATTTCACCAGCAATAAAAGTAACGTTGTTCCAGGCATCGCTGGAAAACAAAGAACCAACCATGGACGAAATAATGCCGGCAAACAAAGCACTTCCGCCAATGGCAATTGCGGTGTTCGAATCAGTTTTCCATTCGAGCATTTTCCAGGGTTCGGCCCAGTTAGCATGCCAGATTTCGGAACGAAAAGCCGTTGTCAAACCAAAAATAATCAGCCCAAAAAGCGACAATATTTTGGTGATGGTAAACAGCGTTTGGATGATCTTGCCGTTTTTTACACCGTGGCTGTTGATCCAGGTCAGCAAAATGATCATCAATATGGAAAGCAGTTGCGCGGCATTGAACTGGAACTTCCCGAAGGAAAACAAAATATGATCCGGCCCGACCGAAGGAAAAATATAAGCCGAAAACTTGGCAAAGGCAACGCCAACCGCTGCAATGGTTCCGGTTTGAATCACGGTAAAAGTTGACCAGCCAAACAGAAAGGCCACAAATTTATTGTACGCTTCGCGGAGGTAAACGTACTGGCCGCCGGCTTTTGGAAACATGGCCGAAAGCTCGCCATAACTTAGCGCGGCTGTCAAAGTAATCAAACCGCTGATTACCCAAATCAAAATAACCCAGCCCGCGCTGCCCACGCTTCGGGTAATATCGGCGCTTACGATAAAAATCCCCGAACCAATCATCGAACCAACCACCAACATGGTTGCGTCCAGCAGCCCGAGTTCGCGTTTCATTTCCTGTCCTTCGTTTTCTTTGTTCATTGGCAAAAACTAAATTTTCCGAAGCTATTTAAAAAAACCACATTTTTAGGAGCCAACTCGATTTAATTCATAAATTTTTGATGCTTCTTTTATGCCATAAAAATTAGTTAATGAATAATAGTTCATGGATCATGGTTAATAGGCGATTGCTGAAAGCTGAAAGCTGAAAGCTAAATGCTGACTGCTGAAAGCTTTCCCCAAATTATTTTCCCTCAACCTATTGCCAAGCTGTTTTATAATTCTTAGTTTTCGCTACCAATCTTTATAAACCTCTTATTCATCTTATTTATGGAATTTCTAAACAAAAATTTAGTTTTCCTGATCCCGCTGTTTGGCGTGGTCGGGCTTTTATTTATGGCCAAAAAGTCGGCCTGGGTAAGCAAACAAATCTCCGGCGACGAAAAAATGACTGAATTGGCTGGTTACATTGCCGATGGCGCCATGGCTTTTTTACGTTCGGAATGGCGCGTGCTGGCTTATTTTGTAGCTCTGGCCATGGTTTTATTAGGCTATTCCGGCACAACGGTCGAAACTTCCAGCCCGGTTATTGCCATTTCGTTTTTGCTGGGCGCGTTGTTTTCAGCTTTTGCAGGTTATTTGGGGATGCGTATCGCAACAAAAGCCAACGTGCGCACAACAGAAGCGGCAAAAACAAGCCTGGCACAAGCTTTAAAAGTTTCTTTTACCGGCGGAACGGTAATGGGCTTGGGCGTTGCCGGATTGGCTATCATCGGTTTAGGTTCGCTGTTTATCGTTTTTTACCAGGTTTATGTGGTAAATACCGGCGGCAGTGTGAATGGAAAAGACATGCAAAAAGCCTTGGATGTTTTGGCCGGATTTTCTCTGGGAGCCGAATCCATTGCTTTGTTTGCCCGTGTTGGCGGAGGAATTTATACCAAAGCGGCTGATGTGGGCGCGGATCTGGTAGGAAAAGTAGAAGCCGGAATACCGGAAGATGATGTGCGGAACCCGGCCACCATTGCCGATAACGTTGGCGATAACGTGGGCGATGTAGCCGGAATGGGCGCAGATTTATTTGGTTCTTATGTAGCAACAATGCTGGCGACGATGGTTTTAGGTCGAGAAATCGTTTCCCAAGATAATTTCGGCGGCATCGCGCCAATTTTGTTGCCGATGCTGATTGCCGGTTTGGGATTGATTTTTTCCATTGTTGGTGCTTCTTTTGTTAGGATAAAAAAGGAGACCGACAGCGTGCAAAGCGCATTGAACTTAGGCAATTGGATGTCAATCGTGCTAACCGCCATCGCTACTTTTTTTGCTGTGCGGTGGTTGCTGCCCGAAACGATGAGCATCCGCGGC
>NZ_CALMAT010000158.1 GCF_937859865.1 uncultured Mucilaginibacter sp. | reverse complement strand
CAACAGTCAAAATAAAGCCGCCAATCAAATCCGGGTTTATTTTTTCTTCTAAAAGTACCTTGCCTGCGGTTGCCTGGTTCACCATTTCCATTGCTTCCTGGCGGTTATCATCCGAAAGCGGAACGGCCGAAACGATTACTGCTTTTACAATATGTTTTTTAAAGTTGTACTGCTCTACAAACTCTTTCGCGGTATCGTACAAAATTTCAGAACGCATTTTGTTTACCATAATTTTCAAAAATGCCAGGGTTGCATCCTGTACTTTTCCCGTAAAAACATTCACCAAAATGGTGATTTTTTTAGATGGAGAAACAATCGGGTTGCGTAATACAGCGCCAAGCAAAGGATTGGCTTTTATGGTTTTTACAAACAATACCATATCGTCATTGATCTGTTCGAGTAGGTTTTGCTCTTCTGCAAGGTCAATCAAAGATTTGGCGTATCTTGTGGAAACTTGAAACTCAGACATTTTTAGATCGGTTAAAATTAATTCAGCTTAACTTCTTTCAACAAATCAGCTACCAGCTCGTCTTGCTTGTGTTTATCTTCAAATTGCTTGCGTAAAATCTTTTCGGCAATATCCACAGAAAGCGTGGCAATCTGATTTTTAACATCTGCCATCGCAATGGCTTTTTGGCTGTTGATCTCAATTTTTGCTTTCTCGATGATCTTGTTGCCTTCTGTTTGTGCAGCAGCTTTTGCTTCACCAATAATCTGGTCTTTTACCTGTTTGGCTTCTTTCAAAATCAAATCGCGTTCTGCACGGGCCTGCTTTAACAAAGCTTCGTTTTCGTTGGTCAAACGAGTCATTTCTTCTTTGGCGGCTTCCGCTTTCAGCAAAGCATCTTCGATAGATCTTTCGCGCACATCAATGGCGCCCATAATTGGCCTCCAGGCAAATTTGGCCAGTAAAAAGAACAAGATCAAAAATGATATTGTTGTCCAAAATACCAGGCCAATTTCGGGGGTTACTAATTCCATATCTATTTTAAAAATTAACTGATAAAATAAAGCCGGCCAATTGCCAAACGCAAGTTGGCCAGCTTGGATAAATTACTTAGGATTGTTACCCAAGAAAGCTACTACCACACCAAATAATGCAGCGCCTTCGATCAAAGCGGCTGCAATAATCATGGCAGTTTGAATTTTACCTGAAGCTTCAGGCTGGCGGGCGATACCTTCCATGGCTTTGCCACCTACCTGACCGATGCCAATACCTGCACCGATAACAGCTAAACCTGCACCAATTGCAGCAATACTTCCAGTCATCATTGTTCTAAATTAAAAGTTAAATATAAATATAAAGTTGTTTACAAATTAGTGGTGGTGCTCTTCAGTTGCTGTACCGATAAACAGCGCCGTGAGCAAGGTAAATACAAAAGCCTGCAGCAAAGCCACCAGCAGTTCCAGCACATCCATAAATACTACAAATGCAATAGAAACCGGCGCAACAGCAATGGATTTAAAAACAAATATCAACGATATTAAGCTCAATACAATAATATGCCCGGCGGTGATATTGGCAAATAAACGGATCATCAAGGCAAACGGCCTGGACAAAATGCCCACCAGCTCTACCGGCCACATTATCGGGTATAGCCAAAAGGGTACGTCAGGTGCAAAAATATGTTTCCAGTAATATTTATTGCCATTTACGTTCACCACAATCATCGTAATAATTGCCAGCACAAAAGTAACTGCAATATTACCCGTTACGTTGGCACCGCCCGGAAAAAACGGCACCAGCCCGATAAGGTTGTTGATCAATATAAAAAAGAAAATGGTTAAAAGCAGCGGCATAAAACGCTCATATTTGTAACCAATGTTTGGCCGGGCAATATCGTCCCTTACAAACACAATCACCGGTTCTATAAAAGATTGAAAGCCTTTTGGCGCTTTGCCAACCCTTTTTTTATAAGAAGAAGCAACGGCAAAAAACAGGACGAGCAACAATACACAAGCAATCCAAAGAGCAACCACGTTTTTGGTGATCGAAAAATCGTAAACTTTTTTGCTGGCTGCCTCGTCCACTTTTCCAGATGGATCTACTGCTTTTACCTTATCTTTTTCTAAAGCATACGTGTAATATTTGCCTTTGTAAGCTTCATTCCCGTGCCCGAAATTGGCAGAAGAAAACGTTTCAAAACCTTTGTTGGTATATAAAATAACCGGAAGCGGGATAGCTGTTTCGCCCCAAAGGTGCCAGTAATGCGAATCAGCGATGTGTTCTAAAATAGCAACAGACGGATCAAAGGCTTCCTTTTTGTCCCCGGCTTTTTCCTGTCCCGGATTTCCCTGAACTGCAAATGCTTTTCCAACAAAAAGAACAGACAAAACAGCAAGAAAGAAGCTTAGCTTAATTTTTTTTGAGTTCAAAATATGGCTTAAATCCATTAAATATCGCGATTTTTACTTTTGATTTTGGAGGCGCAAGTTACACAACAAAGCATAAACTTCAAACACCGTATTTAATAAATATAAATAAAAAAAGCAGGCTAAAAAAAGCCCCTGGTTTACGTGGTTTTTGGCTAAATAAACTGGCACAAAGAACATACAGATTAACAGCTTAACCACAGTGGCAACCAAAAATACCTGAACCGATAATTGATTGTTTTTTAGGTTGCTTATTAAGGTAGAAAAGCACACCAAAAAAGTAAGTACGGCAAACATCAAAAACACGACCCAAAAATGCGGCATCAGCCCTAACCCTTTGTAAAAATATACGTATGCAACCGGAGGCAGGGCGATAAAAATCATCGCCAAACAATAACTCAGGATAAAATTAGAAATTCTCAATCTTTTAAAGATTTTAAAACAATGTACAACGAAACAAATACACCACATAAAGATAATACAGCCGTAACCCATTGCGTTTGATGGTGCATCGCCTGGTCTATTTTATAGCCTGCAAACGAAAACAGGCCGATGATGATGATCATCTGGAAACCAAGCCCGCTGTATTTGATGTAATTGTTCATTTAAATTGGTTTACTTGGATGAATGAGGTTTCAAAATTAAGGGCTTGTTTAAATTTTATCAAACTTATTCTATGCTTCTTTTACCACCTAAAAATCATTGTCCTTTTGCAATAGAGGTACCGGTACAATATCCGTAAACAGAATTTATGGGCATAAAAGAAGCATTACAAACTTTTACGATAGAAATTTAAACAGGCCCTAAGTAACCAAAATGATTTTTTAGTAGTTTGGCATTCGGTTGGTTTTCACAAAAATACTTTTGATACGATATTTAACAACGATACGCTTGGCCCGGTCTTTCAGCTTTAACAGCATACTGTTTTTATCCCTGTTTTTTTTGCTTGCAATAAGCGGCTGCTCTTTGGAAAAAGAAAGCGGCTTTAACCGAAGCATGCAAAACCTGACGGCGCACTACAACATTTTGTTCAATGCGCGGCAAATCATTTTGCAAAAACAGGAACAGATGGCGCAGGTTTACAACGATGATTATTCGGAGATTTTAAGCGTTTATCAAGATACGATTGCAAAAACTACAGCAGGAAACAAAGATCTGGAAGCGGTTACCAGTCGTGCTAATTCCATTATCAGCCTGAAAGAACAAAGCCATTATTTAGGCGATGCTTATTTTTTGTTAGGACAGGCCAATTATTTAGGTGCCGATTATTTTAATGCGGTCGAATATTTTAGCTACGTCATCCGCTCCTTCCCACAAAACAAAGAACTGACCCGAACAGCATTGGCTTGGAAAGCGCGTTCGTTAATGAAACTGAACCAGCCTAAAAAAGCCGAGGCTGCATTAGACACGGCACGCCAGCTTTTTGAGGCAAAGAAAGCTTCGGCAGAAGATATCACCGGTGCAGACTTGCAATTTAATTTAGACCAAGGCAATTACGAACAGGCCGAAAAGCTAGCCGTGCAAGCCGTTGCTTTGGCAAGCAATACAAAAAGAAAAATCCGCTGGACGTTTATTTTAGCACAAATACAGGAAGCAAATAAAAAACCTGACGAAGCATTTAAAAATTATACGAGCGTCGTTCATAGCAATGCTTCTTTTGAGCTTGCTTTTAATGCCGATTTAAACCGGTTGCGCATCGAAGAAAAGCAGCAAGGCGAACAAACCAACCGCATCAGCCGTTTGCGGTTGTTGCTGAAAGACGATAAGAACGCCGATTTTATTGACCAGATTTATTTCCAGATCGGGGAAACGGCTTTGTCGTTTAAAAAGATTGACGAAGCGGTAAAAAACTATAAATTATCGGTTAAAAGCAGTACCAAAAACCAGAAACAAAAAGGCTTGTCTTACCTGCGTTTGGCCGACATCAACTTTAAATACAAATCTGATTATATCCAGGCCAAAAAATATTACGACAGCACATTACTTAACCTTTCGCCGC
>NZ_CALMAT010000157.1 GCF_937859865.1 uncultured Mucilaginibacter sp. | reverse complement strand
TCCAGTTGCCGCGGTTCCAGCAGTTTGCCGTTTTCGGTTTTCAGCAGCATTTCGATGGAGATTTGCGTCATCTGGCCAACTTTTTCTTCCAGCGTCATCTGTGCAACCAAAGCTTTTACTTTTTGGTTGATGGAAATGCTGGTAAGTTGGGTTTGCGAAAAGATTTTTGGTGATACAAAGGCGAGGATTGTAAAGAGGAGAATTTTTTTCATGTATTTTTATAAGGTAAAAGAAGCATCAAAGTTATTTAGAAATTTTAAACCATTTCTACCTAAATTTTTGTTTTTAAAATATCCTGATCAGAACAAAAAAGAAAAGCTACCGATGATAGATAGCTTTTCCTTTTTTAACTATTTAAGGCAGAACACTAATTATTTAATAAAATAAACGAGCCTATCAAGAGCCTGTTTAAAAATTTATGATGCTTCTTTTATGCCTATAAATTTTGTTTTGATACAAAAGGTAAAATAGGCCAATGATTTTTATGTGATAAAAGAAGCATAGAAAATATACCGAACAAAATTTAAACAGGCCCTCAAAACTAATTGCCTTTATTATTTAACAAACAATATTTCATCCACATACATTGTTTCGTTAACGTCTCCTGAACTACCTCTCAGGAAGAAACCTAATTGTTTTGCAAGCGTAGCAGTGGTTGGGTTAGTTCCCCAAAAAGCAAGCATTTTAGCACCTGTTCCTAACGGGATTTTATAGTAAGTCCAAACATTTGCAGGAACCACAACTATTTGTGCCGGAGTAGCAGTAGTGGATGTAAGACTGTTGCCGAAGCCGCCAGGCAATTGATCTCCAACCAAAAATAGGGTATGATTTACCGTACCGCCTTTGATCCAAAAAGTAAGGTATTTATAAGAAGGGTCATAAGCAAAGCTTGGGTAATAGTTAGCCTCGCCTTCAACTTTATATCCACCCGCAGGATAACTTGCTACAATACTTCCCTTTCCTGTTATTGAAGGTGCACTTGCGGATGGGCCGGCTGGCTGTGCATAGGAATTATCCTGCCAATTATTTTGAAAATTACCATTAGCAAATATTGCGTAAGCTTTATCAATATTTACAAACTCGATGGTAGAATTCACATTGAGCATTTTTGTACCTGAAGTGTAAGCAAATGACAAAACAGATCTATTGGTAGTTGAAGAAGGCATTTTTATCACCAATTGATTATCTGTTTTACTTACAATGGTTACAGCTTCCTTTGTGGCTTGTAATGTAACTGCAGTAACCGCAACAAACCCCTGCCCGGTTAGGGTAATCTGTGAACCACCAGAAAAGTTATAATCCGATACACTTGCTATGGCTGGTGTAGGAGGCAATGTGGTAAAGCCATAAGTAACAGAACCATTTAAAGTAATTACTTGTATGGTGTTGGATTGTGGCTGAAGATAAGGAACAGTAGTTGGTATGCTGAATATAAGTGAATTATCAGATATAAGCCCCCTATTAAAGTAAATAGAAACACCATTAATTAAAATTTTAGTAGTGCTTGCCAAATTAGTACCATATAAAACATAGTAGTTGTTATAAACACCGCTAACAGTTGTAGAATCAAAAGCTGAAATTTTAGCTGGTGCACCTACAATTGTTGTTGAGGCAACACCTGATGAATTGTACGTTGTTACTACCCTGGTAACAGCAGTAGTATCTGTTTTACTCAAAGTATGAACCGAGCTAATTGTTGGGGCACCTTTACCCGGAATAGGCATTCCGGTAATGTTATCCTTCCTACAGGAAGATGCTAAACCAAAAACTATCAACATGGATAGGATCAGGTTTAAATTTTTTAAGTGTTTCATTTCAAATATTATTATAATACATTAAAATTTATAAGGAACAGGAGGTTTAGTTAGATTGGGATCCGCTGCAGTTTCTGTAGCTGGGATAGGCAATATAAACTGTGCATCTGTAGGTACAATATATTGTAAATTTCGGGTATAGTCTTTGTAATTGGCAGCGGCCGTACCAGCACCGGAAGAATCGCCCTTATTTTGCTGGCCAAGGATTGCTTTCGCTACCGGATGGGTAGTAGAATTAAAACCGTCTATTCGTTGCAGATCGTACCAATAATCACCTTCAATTGCAAATTCAAGACGTCTTTCTTTGATCAAATCCCTGTAAGTGAAACTTGTTTTAGCTGCTAATCCAGCCCGCTGACGTATTAAGTTTAAATATTTTAAGGCCATTGGGTCTGAAGATGTAGTAGCAGTATCTATCCCGTGTCCTACGGCAGGGCTTTTTGCCAATCCCATAATAGATTCGGCTTCAATTAAATATATATCTGCGTATCGCATAATATAAGTATTGTTGCTTGTGGATTGAGCTGCTGTACTACCATTATTATCTGAAGGCGTACCGACTACATATTTTTTCATACCGGCATGGGTAGCCTGCTCATTTACCGAAAGCGGAGTTCTGTAACCACCTTGTGCCTTGTGCAATTCAGGGTAAAATTCTCCTGGAAGCATAATGGTTCCGTGGCGGCGAATGGTATCACCAGCAGTTTTAAAAGCATCCTGTAAATCAAATGTTGGGCCAAGCTCGCCATAGCCATCACCTGTACCTGTAAGCTCATTACCGTTATCACCAATTGCAATTACTGATTGTAACTGGTTACCAAACCCGTAACCACCGTTTGATGTCCATTGCAGTGCAAGGATAGATTCCTTATTGTTGTTAAAAGCTGTCTCAAATAAATTAACATACTGGCCCGGAGCTTCTAAACCTACTAATTGAAACTCGCCGCTATTGATAACTTTTTCGGCTTCCTTTTTAGCATTGGCATAATCCTGTTTATATAAATAAACTTTTGCAAGTAATGCAGATGCCGATCCACTGGACCCATGACCGGTGCTTGCTACACCAGGCGTACAATTAGTTTCTGCAAATTGCAGGTCGTTAATTATAAATTGATAAACATCCGTTACAGGGTTTAAAGGAACCGTTTGAAAAGTGTTGACAAAGTTTGTAGGATTGGTAATTATCGGAACATTACCGAAAATCCGCACCAGGTAAAAATAAGCTGCCGCCCGCATTAAATGTGCCTCACCTAAAGCGTTGTTTACTACAGCAGGCGATACAGAAGCCGGAACTGCGGTAGGCAAATTACCCAACAAAGCATTTGCTTGCGCTATAACTGTATATAGTGAATTCCAGGCACTGGTTACTGCTTGGGTAGCATTACCTGCTGTATAATTATTCATAGCATCAAAAGCACCATCAGTTCCTTGGTAACAGCGTGCATTACCACTTTGCAATTCACTTATTGCCAAAAATGCCTTTCCGTTTAAACCAAACCATGGCGCTGCATAAAGTATGCCTGTACTTGACTGTACTTGGGCTTCTGTTTGATAGTAAGTGCCTACAGTTGATGAATTTTCGGGCGGGCGGTCAAAAAACTCTTTTTTACAACCAGTAGCAGTTACAACAGCTAATGCGCCCAAACCAATAAAATATTTTATATGTTTTTTCATTTTTCTATCTTAATAAGTTATTAAAACTCTGCATTTAAACCAAAAGTAATTACACGAGGAATAGGATACCTGCCATAATCAATATTCTGCAATACGGGGTTTTGGTTTAATGAGCCGATTTCAGGATCCAAACCACTATACTTTGTAAATACATATAGATTTTGTCCGCTTACAAACACCTTTAGATGACTCATTGCTACATATTTAGCATAGCTCGAAGGCAAGTTGTAGCCTAAGCGTACATTTTGTATCCTTAAAAACGAAGCATTCTCTAAAAACCTGTCAGACATTACCAAATTGTTGTTACCAAAACCACTTCTTGGTGCTGGAATATTTGATGTTGGGTTTGATGTTGTCCAATAGTTACTGGCTTCGGCTAATTGATTTTGGTATAACCCATATAAACCTTCAGTTTGAAATTTTACGGCATTTAATATTTTACCGCCTTGAGACCCGTTTAAGAATATGGACAGGTCAAAATCTTTGAAAGTAAAATTGTTTGTAATACTATAGGTAAAATCAGGATTAGGGCTACCTAAAGCATATTGGGTATTAGGAGAGTTACCATTATTGTTCTCTCCATAGTATTCAATGTCACCTAAGTACACACCATTATTTAAAGTCCTATCGCTACTAACTACTGATGGAGAACCAACTACATTTTGCGGATGTTGAGCTATATTTTGTAATTGAGCAGGAGTACTGATAATATCTTTTACCTTATACCCATAAAACTCTCCGATTGGACCACCAACTTGGGTATAAGTAGCTGGAATTTGAGGGCCAAAACCAGTAGATACCTGACCAATTATTGCCGGAAAACCATTTAATGAAACAATGTTGTTTTTATATTTTGAGAAGATCAAAGTTGTACTCCACTTAAAGTTCTTCGAAATAATATTTCTACTGTTGATGCTAAATTCAATGCCCTTATTTTCAATTTTCCCTGCATTTACATAAGGCGGCTGAACAATAGCTGCATTTGAATATTCTGCAGGTCCGCCTGAAAGGAATGCAGGAAGAGGTTGCTGGAAAAGAAAGTTTTTTGAAGTCTTGTCATATATATCAATAGTAGCATCAATACGGCTATTCAAGATACTGAAATCAATACCTGCGTTCTTTTGAATAGCGGTTTCCCAGGTAAGATTAGGATTGGAGAAATTATAAACGCTAAAACCTGTACCCAAACCTGTAACTATCGGCGTAATTGCTGAGCCATATCTATACTGGCCAATATTAGAGTTACCAACAGTACCATAGCCTAACCTGATCTTAATATTGTCAGCGAATTTTTTTATGCCAGACATAAATGGTTCTTGTGATAACCTCCAGGATACTGCTACGCCCGGAAAATAACCAACTTGATGCCCTGGTGCAAAGTTGGATGACCTGTCGCTACGGGTTGTAGCGGTGATACTATACTTATCATTGTAAGTATATATCGCACGCGCTAAAAATGATTCCATCACGTTGCTTCCTTTCGGCTCTCCTAACGTATTGGTGCTTTGTGTACCTAAGTTTAATGTTTGAATGGTGTTCCCCGCTGTAAACCCTTTAGTGCTTGCCTGGATACCATCATAAGTAGATTCCCAAACTTCATGACCGAGCAATGCTGTTACAGCATGTTTGCCAAAAGTACGGTTGTAATTTAAATGCTCTACCCAGTTCCAGTAGGTATCAGAAGAATTGTATTCGTTTAGTTGTGCCTGGGTATTTACAAAGGCAGCAGACGAACCTGTAGCACCATAAGAGTAGGTTGGGTTAAATGTTTTTGCGGCGTTCCAATCGAAATTACCATCCACTTCTGAATGTAAGGTCAAACCTTTTATAAACAATATATCGCCATATAAACTGCCCTGAACATTACTTTGGCGTAAAGTATTGGTAATACTTAATGCTTGTTGGATAGGATTGCGGCCTCCTTGTATTATTCCACTCGCTACCGCCGGGCCTGCAAAAGAACCATCAGCATTATAAACAGCAGCATCTGGTGCCTGTAACAGGGCATTGTAAATAATACCATAAGCATTCCCTAAACCAATGTTTGCATTACTTTGATTAGCAGAAATACTTGTACCAACTTTAAACCATGGTTTTACTTGTGAATTGACAGTAGTGTGGAATGTATAACGATTAAAGTTGGATGCTAAAACCGTACCTGTTTGGTCAAAATAACCACCCGACACATAATAATCTGTTCCCTCTCTGGCACCTGAAATTGAAAGCGTGTGGCTTTGCTCCGGTGCGTTCTTGAATATAGCACTTTGCCAATTAGTACCTGAACCTAATGCGCTCGGATTAGAAAATTCAATACGGCGTCCTTGTCCGAATGCATCAGCAAGCGAATTTTCATAAGCAGCATATTGATGCAAATCCATCGTTTTTAAAAACTTCCCCTGGGTTTGTACACCGTAGAAAGCATCATAATTAATCCTTGCAGTACCATTTTTACCCCTTTTGGTGGTGATAATTACCACACCATTAGCTCCGCGACTACCATAAATAGCAGTTGCCGAAGCATCTTTTAAAACATCAATTGATTCGATGTCATTAGGGTTGATCTGGGCAAGCGGACTTGCACTCGTTTCCTGCTCCGTAGGGCTTGCAGCATTTGTTAGCTGGTGCCCATTATTTGCACCGCCTTCTATTTGTACCCCATCAATTACATATAATGGTTCGCTACCACCGAAAGTAGTGATACCACGAATATGTACTGATGTTGCACTACCGGGGGCACCTGAGTTTTGGGTTATGGTTACACCCGCAGCCTTACCCTGTAACATCTGGTCAACACTGGATTGCGGAATGTCGGCAATTTGCGCAGCAGAAACGGATGAAATAGCACCATTAATATCCTGTCTGCGCTGTGTACCGTAACCAATACTCACCACATTTACTTCTTGTAAAGAGGTTGCAGTAGTTTTTAAGGTAACATTAATGGCATTCCTGCCGGCAATAACCACTTCCTGGGTTTGCATACCGATAAAAGAAACCACCAAAGTGTTTACACCCACAGGTACAGAAATAGAATACCTTCCGTTTACGTCTGTGCTTGTACTTGTTTTTGTGCCTTTTGCAGTTACAGAGGCACCGGGAAGGCTAACTCCTTTGTCATCATAAACAGTACCGGATACCGTTCTGCTTTGGGCAAAAAGGTTGGAGGTGCTGTACACAATAATTACAAAAAGCATGGCTGCTTGTAATATTTTACGCATAATTAATTTATTAAATTAGGTATTTAATTGGGTTACTTTTCAAAAGTAAAACTAAAACCTTATACTTCAAAACAATCAATTGCAGTTTATTATTTTTTCAGATTGAGCCTATTTAAATTCATATCCGACAAAATCATAATACTTCTTTTATACCTATAAATCTTGTGTCCGCATTTTATGCTGATAAAAACAGCATCTGTATTTGATGTTTTTTTATGTGGTAAAAGAAGCATTCAAATGAATCTAAATAAATTTTAAACAGGCTTTAGCGCTTGTTTGATTTTATAGCAGAAAATCTTGTAATGCTTCTTTTATGCCTATAAATTTTGTGCCCGCATTTTATGCTGATAAAAACAGCATCTGTATTTGATGTTTTTTTGTATGATAAAAGAAGCATGTTAAATAAATTTGATATGCTTCTTTTATCACTATAATTTATTGTAAACGATATTGAAGTAAGAAGAAAGCGTGTACGGATAATTTGTACCAGCGGTGTAAGGCTGAAAGTTTGGCGCAATCATATTCATGGCCGGATGAATACCGTCGCCGCCATCGCCTGCCCAACTCCAACCTAAAATAGTCCAGGATTTTGATTTGGCATAATCTACCAAACCCGACCAATCTGTCGTTCCGTTTGTTCCGTTTCCAAACTCTCCTACCAAACACGTCCTTCCGGAAGTGGCCAAATAATCCAGGTCGGCACTAACCATATTTCCACCAGAACTAAAAGAGCCGCTGCTATTTGTATGCTGGCCAACATAGTTTCCTGGATAAATATGGGCAGATAAAGCAATATTGGCATCCGTAATTTTGATACCGCCAGTGCCAATGCCAAGCACAGCATTCGTTGCTACATAAGTTTCCTGCCCGTAACCTGGAATATCAACAATTATAGTTCCGTTGTAAACTGTGCGCACAATCGTAATGGCTTGGTTATAGTAACTTGCATAATTGGTTGCCGAAAGGTTATGGCTTCCCCATTCATTTATCAGATTAATATAAAACTTGCCTGAAGCACTTAATGCAGCATAATTGGTTTTCCACCAGTTGGCACCATCCAGCAGATCCGAAAGGTTATCAGAACCCAAAACCGTTGCTTTGTGGTAAGTACAGATAATCGTATAACCATTACCTGATGCTTCTTTTATCCACCTAATTGCATTAGTTACTTGTGTCGGCTCGATCTCAATCCTAATAGTTTTAATATTGGTTTGCTGTTTCATCAACGGAAAACCTAAATCTACATTACCACCATTGTAATAAGAGGGCTGCAGATTTACGCCATTACCAGCAAGCGTTACCAAAGCAGTTGTGGTGGTTGTAGTGGTTGGTTGGGCAGTAACTTCGGCCTGTTTTTTAAAGCAGCACATCAACAGTAAAGAAAACAAAGTGAAGGTATAAATGATTGCCTTTTTGCCGGAAAAAAATGGGTTGACTGATTTCATAAAAGAATTTTGGATGTAGGGTTACGCTACAAAACTATTCAACTTTATCCGCCCGGTTGTAATACGGTTATTCTATTTTCTGGTATTTACCCATAATTAGTTGTTGAAGAAAATGTATAAAAACTTTATGATTATTTAAGCGGCTTTGCAAAGCTTCAACCGCATTAATTAAATAGGCAAAAGGCGCATTCCAGTTGATCGCAATTTCGTTGGCTGCATAAGCGCGGTCATCATCAATATAAGCACGGTCAGGAATGGCCGA
Organism: uncultured Mucilaginibacter sp.; assembly: GCF_937859865.1. Lineage (GTDB taxonomy): Bacteria > Bacteroidota > Bacteroidia > Sphingobacteriales > Sphingobacteriaceae > Mucilaginibacter_A. Next base: position 2,924 of record NZ_CALMAT010000157.1, on the reverse strand, counting down.
AGGATATTTTACACCGTCTTGCATGCCCGGGTTTGCACCGGCAACCAAAAGGCCGGGAACGGGATCAACCACGCCATCCGAAACCGAAGGCCGGTGATGCGGGTGCATGGGTGTTTTACTGCCGTAACCGGTTAAAAAACTGTAACCTGTTGCATTTCTTCCCAACAAATAATCCAGGTTTGTAAGGGCATAATCCAGGTATTTCTGCTTGCCGGTCAGCTGGTAAACTTTTATCAGTGCAACACCTTGGTTGGCAGCGGATGAATTGCTGCCCCAGTTAAATTCACGCGCTGATTTGCCGAAAACAGTATGAAAAGCAGTAGCATCTGCACCCGAAATTAGCTGATCTGCGAAGGCAACTAACCGCTTTTTAATTTCCGGCAAATCTGCTTTCGCCTGGCCGGTCAACTGGTTCTGGTTTTTGGCGAGGGAATAGTAACCCAGCAGTTTTACCTGCGCCCAATTGGGCAGCGGCATTGCCGGATTGGCAAGCGCATTTATTGATTTGTAATAAGCGTCATCGCCGGTGGTAATGGTTAGTTCTGATCCTGCCCAAATAAATTCATCGGTAAAAAAAGCATCGCCATAAGGACCGGTTGTTATTTTCGGGTCGAATTTTTGGTTCATTGCCTCCTGATCGTACTGCACGTTTGGGTTTTTTGCCGCCCATTGCCAGGCTTTTTTTGATGCTGCCAAACAAGAATCAGAAAGGCCGGGAAATTGAACAGAAAAAGGTTTGAAGATTCGCGCAGCCTGGGCCATAACGGCAGCAAAATCCAGTGTCGCTGCTGTCCCTTTTTGTACCACATATCTTGGCGCTGTGGCTTTTTCGGGCATTTCCATCACATCAAAAACAGCGTTAGTCAGTTTGTTGTACACGCCGCCGTCTTCCGGGTCTTGCATGGAAAGCATCCAGCGCAAATTCCATAATACTTCATTCAACAAATCTGGAACCTGGTTTCCACTTTCGGGGATATTGGTCTTAACAGAACCCATGTACTCCGGAAAATCCTCGTATAAAGAAAGCAGCGTACCGGTTGCAATACCCGAATTAACGATGTATTTGTTGTAATCGCCGGCATCGTACCAGCCTTTGGGAGCAGCAATTTTAGTCCCGGCCGGGCGGTTTGCACTTGCAGCCGAAGGATGGACAAGCACGGCCGTATCCGGGTGGCCTGCTGTCCGGTGCCATTTTCCGGCAAATTTTTCGGGCAAAGCGGTAGAGGCACGCATGAAATAATAGGCTTTGACAGATGCTTTTGCCGCATTGGCAAAAACATTAGGTTTGATATCGAAAGGATAAGAATCGGGCAAACCGGCAACAGCAACCACAAACTTTCCGGTTTGATGGAAAGCACTGAAATTGGCCGATGCTGTTTTTACCCCTGCAAAATCCGGCTTGCCCGAAGCTTTCAATTTTCTGCTGAAAACCACTTTTCCGGCTGTGCTTTTTAACGTAAATCTTCCGGTTGTTACGCCAGAAACAATAGCCACTTTCGGCGCGTTTGGATAAAAGCCAAGTTGGTTTAAAGCAATATTGTTTGGGTTTTGGGCAGATGAATTACTAAAACAAGTAAACAAAACTACCAGAACCAGACAAAAGCGTTTTAACATCGGGCAATTGTAATTCAATAAGTTCATGTTATTTTTTAGGTTGATACTGTTTTTATCGGTCAAATTTGCATATTGTTCCATTCAAAACCATACAAAATGATGAACGAAGAAGTTTTTCGCAGTTTCAGCGATATTACCACCAAAGAAATTGCGCCCGGTTTTCTATCCAAATTTATCCATACCGAAAACAATACCCTCAATTTTATCGAGGTAAAAAAAGCATGTTTAGTTCCATTGCACCAGCATGTACACGAACAATTATCTTTTGTGTTGGAAGGAAAGTTTGAATTGACGGTTGATGGCATTGCAAAAATATTAGAACCTGGTTTGTTTGCCGTAATCCCGCCAAATGTAATACATGGCGGTGTGGCGATAACGGATTGCAGGTTGATTGATGTTTTTAGCCCGGTGCGGGAAGATTATAAAAGGTTGTAGGGGAATAAAAGGAGGTTGGATTTGGCATTGGAATTAATTTAATGGCGATAACAAAAGGTGCGCATTTTGTATTGTTGAAAACTGAACAATACAAAAAAGTGAAGTACGCATTTTGTATTGTTTAAGTAAGAAATTAACAGGTTTTAAGCATTTTTAGAACCGGTAAAAATATGATAACCAGTGTAGTATTAATAGTGTTGGGATTGCAGTTTATTATGCAAATAAAAATTTTGAACTTGTAACCGAGATACTGAAAGGTGCGTATATTTATGAGTTACCAGCAACCATAAAAGACGACAGTGCCGACAACTAATCCACATGATTTTATTGAATTGTTAGAGGTTTTTAGTATCGCCCTAACCAATGGTTTGTTGGACAAAAGCGAAGTTGTAAAGTGGGCAGACAGAATCATCACAAGCGATAGTGAACCAGAATATTTTATAATTGAACTTTCTTTGTGTGGGCATAAAACTCTTAATGACATTGTCTCACTCATAAACGAATTCATAGGAAAGAATAAACCACAAGTTTCAGGGCGAGTTATTCTCGGTTTTCTCTATAAACAATATTTAGCAAGAAAGATAACATTAAGAAAAGTCGTAAGTACTATAAATTGGATTGTTTGGCAAGCTGATTTAACAGACGAAGAAAAGAGTTTTATGTATGGACTTGACGAAGACTTTGAATGTGCAGAAGACGGTATTTATGGAACAGTTGAAGCAGTTGAAAAGGAAACTATTTGTTTTCTTGAAACTTACAAAGACTTTCAGATTGATAATTATAACGACTGGAAAAAGATAGATGAAACTATCAATAACAAAATCGCATTACTTTTAGAAACTATTAGACAAGAGCAAGCGGAACTAATAAAAATG
>NZ_CALMAT010000156.1:47900-48794 GCF_937859865.1 uncultured Mucilaginibacter sp. | reverse complement strand
CCGGTTATCTCCGTTAGAGGCAAGCGCGCCTTGGCTTAACGCATCATTGTTAACGCGGATACCATCAACCACAAACAACGGCTGGTTGCTGCCGCCAATAGAAGTAATGCCCCGCAACACAATAGAGGCCGATGCGCCCGGCACTCCACTTGTACTGGTTACGGTAGCGCCTGCAATACGGCCTTGCAAAGCATTTACTAAGTTTTCGCGCTGGGTTTCTGCAATGGCAGCACCGGTAATGGTTTGGGTAGATGAGGTAAGGTCGCGTTTGCTCTGCTTAACGCCAAAACCAGTTACAACAGCTTCCTGTAATGTTCTTGTATCCTGTTTTAAGGATACATCAATGGTACTTGTTGTGCCAACCGGTATTTCCTGTGTTACCGTTCCAATAAAACTGAAAACCAGTGTTTGCCCACTACTGGCATTAATGGTGTAAATACCTTGCGGGTTAGTTTGTGTGCCCGTTGTAGTGCCTTTAATTTTTACGGAAACGCCTGGCAGCGGCAATCCATCTTCGGCAGCTACAACTTTCCCGGTGATGGTTTTGCTTTGCGCGATGGCTTGTGCCACGCAAAACACGATCCCCAGAAAAAATAAAAGTAAGTTTTTTTTCATAGTTGTTGGTTTGTTGATTGAACATTGGATAAGTAAAAAGAAGTTATGATGGACGAAAGACGTAATTGATAAACATGTATAAAAAAGCAAAAGCAATTAAAAATTTGGCTGGTTAAACGCCCTACTTTTAAGAAACACGGGTTTCAGCCACGCAATATAATGTACTTTCTTTTAATTTTCCTATCGTTTGTTTCTCCAACATCATTTTTTTATCGCCCGGGTTGTTTTTACCGCCCAAAACTAAACTTCCCCATCAGCACCGCCGGGTTTTGGTTGATT
>NZ_CALMAT010000156.1:23905-47890 GCF_937859865.1 uncultured Mucilaginibacter sp. | reverse complement strand
CCCGCCACCGCTTCATTAGCCAGCAAGGCAAACAATACCGCCTCTTTCGCGTCTGCCGCCAAACCAAGCGCGGCCGAATTTTGGATACTGTTTTTAGGCATTAATTTTTGAAGCTGTTGCATCAAAAGAGGGTTTCGCGCGCCGCCACCGCTCACAAATATTTGTAAATCTTCCGCAGGAAAATTTTTAAGGATGCAATCCGCAATAATTTGTGCCGTAAAAACAGTAAGCGTGGCAAGCAAATCGGCAGCAATAATTTGATTGGTGTTGGATTGATGCTGTGCCTGCGCCACCATTTCTAAATTAAAAACTTCCGGCCCGGTTGATTTTGGCAAAGCTGCCGCAAAAAACGGATGTGCTTTTAAAGCTTCCAGCAATTCGATATTTACTTTTCCTAAAAGTGCAATCCGCGCATCGGCATCAAAAGGCAAATTAAAATATTGGCGGCAAGCGGCATCCATCAGCGTATTTCCCGGGCCAACATCCGTCGAAATTATAGTGCTAAAAGAAGCATCGGCAGGCAAAAAAGTAAAGTTGGCAATGCCGCCCAGGTTCAGCAAAACCCGGTTTTCGCCTTTTTTACTTCCCAAAATTACATCGCCGTACAAAGCCAAAGGCGCGCCTTCGCCGCCGGCCGCCACATGTTTTTGCCGGAAATCACTGATCGTAATAATTCCAGTTTTTACCGCTAAATGGTCGCCGTCGCCAATTTGTAGCGTAGCGTTCGGATAGTTTTTTTGCTGATGCTGGCGTTTCGGCGCGTGGTAAATGGTTTGGCCGTGGCTGGCAATCAAATCAACCGATGCTGTTTTTACCTGCCATTTTTTGAGGCATTGCAGCACCATTTCGCCGTGCAGGTTTCCGATAAAAGCATTTAATAAAGTGAATTTCTCCAAATCAACCAGCTTTTTGGAGAAAACCTGGCGGACTTCGTTCCTGAAAAAATCATCATAAACAACTGTTTCAAATTCCAGCAGTTCAAATTGCGTTTGCATCCCGCTTCCACTGAAACGGCACAGCGCAACGTCTAAGCCGTCTAATGATGTGCCCGACATCAGCCCAATAATCATTTTGTGTTTCTTTTGCGCAATTGTAAAAAGTTGCTGTAAATTGCTGTTCAATGTGTTGCGGTTTTAAGTAGCTTGCAGACGGCCTAAACTAATAAATTTATCCTGCCAGGAAATTTTTTCTTACTGAAATTATACCGATAAAAGAAGCATATGACCGAAACCCCAACTATAAAAACTGCCAAACCGCGCCTGCTTTCACTCGATGTTTTCCGTGGCATTACCGTTGCCTTTATGACTTTGGTAAACAATCCCGGCGATTGGGGCCATATTTATACGCCATTAGAACATTCTGAATGGAACGGTTGCACGCCAACCGATCTGGTTTTTCCCTTTTTTCTGTTCATCGTTGGCGTATCCATCGTTTACGCGCTCGAAAGCAAAAAAACGGATCTAAGTTTGCATCGAAAATTAATCATCGGTGTCCTTCGACGGGCGGTAATTTTATACCTTATCGGGCTGGTACTTAACCTTTTTCCTTATCTTCATTTTAGTACCGTACGCATCCCAGGCGTTATCCAGCGCATTGCCGTGGTTTATGCCATTGCCGGTCTGTTTTATATCTATGGCAACCGCAAGGTTTGGATCAATGCTTTTGTGATTATTTTGGTGGCTTATTTTCTCATCATGACTTTTATTCCGGTCCCGGGAGTTGGGTATGCAAACCTCAACCCCGAAACTAATTTGGGTGCCTGGATAGACCGCACCATTTTAGGGGAAGCACACCTTTGGAAATCATCCAAAACCTGGGACCCAGAAGGGATTTTAAGCACCGTTCCTGCTGTGGCAACCGCGCTTTTTGGCATCTTGGTCGGGACTTATTTGAAACGAAAAGACAAAGCCGATGCGCAAAAAGTTTCCTGGCTGTTTGCTGTTGGCGTACTCGCTGTCATTGCCGGATTACTGGTTGATCTTTTTTTCCCGATAAACAAAGCCTTGTGGACCAGTTCTTTCGTTTTATATACCGGCGGCCTGGCAACCATCGGTTTAACTTTGCTTTACTGGCTGGTTGATGTGCAAGGCTACAAGCGTTTTACCAAACCGTTTGTAATTTTTGGCGTGAACGCGATTACCGTTTATACTTTGTCTGGTTTGATTCCGCGGGTTTTAAGTATGATAACCGTCCACAATGCAGCAGGAAAAACAGTAAACGGGCATGAATACCTTTACGATACTTTTTTTACACCTTACTTTTCGCCCATTAATGCTTCTTTGGCCGGCGGCTTAACTTATGTGTTGATTTGGTTTGTTATTTTATGGCTGATGTACCGGAAAAACATTATCATTAAGGTTTGAAATAAACTCCTTTAATATGAATCGTTTTTACTACAAGTTTAGCTTTACTTTTACAGCTTTTTGCTTTTTTTTCAGCCTGAATTTAAAAGCCCAAAATGCTTCTTTTACGCCTACTCATTTAAAAGCAGCGGAGGAAATGCTGGCATCTATGGATATGCCAACGGTATTCAGCAGCACAATCAATAATATGATTAAAGCTCAGTCGGCCAATATGCCGCTCGATAAGCAAAAAGTTTTTTCTGATACCATGCAAGCTTTCATGAACAAATATTTAACATGGAATTTGCTTAAAACAGATATGGCAAAAATTTATGCTTCCGAATTTACTGAACCGGAAATAAAAGAACTAACTAAATTTTACCAAACGCCGCTTGGAAAAAAGATGATTGAAAAATCGCCTGTAATGATGCAAAAAGGAATGCTCATTGGCCAACAGGCCGTAATGGCGCATCAGGCCGAATTACAGGAAATGATTAAAGCCGCAGTAACAAAAAATTAAACATTAAAAAAGATGTGATAAAAACAGTACTCATCATTTAATAAAAACCAATCTTTCTCCTTAAAAACTCATGCTAAAACATCGTTTCCTCTACCTTTCAATTGCTTTGCTGGCTTTTGAAACGGCCGCCGTCGCCCAAACCAAACCACAGCCTTCGCCCAGAAATAGGCCGCGCCCCGAAGTTTTGGCTGGTTCGCTTGTACCGGCAGATCCGGCTGTTTTAATCGGCAAATTGCCAAACGGCTTAACCTATTACATCCGCAAAAACACGGAGCCGAAAAACCGGGCTGATTTATACTTAGTAAACAAAGCAGGCTCGGTTCAGGAAAACGATGACCAGCAGGGTCTGGCGCATTTTGTAGAACACATGGCTTTTAACGGCACACGCGATTATCCGAAAAACGAATTGGTTAACTTTTTGCAAAAATCGGGTATTAAGTTTGGGGCCGATTTAAACGCGTACACATCGTTCGACCAAACCGTTTATCAATTGCCAATGCCAACCGATAGCGCCAAACTTTTTGCCAAAGGTTTTGATATTCTGGCAAATTGGGCCGGCATGGATACGTTTGACAACAGCGAAATTGACAAAGAACGCGGCGTTGTTTTAGAAGAAGAACGTTTGCGCGGCAAAAATGCACAAGAACGGATCCAACTGCAAACGCTGCCCGTTATTTTAAATAATTCGCGCTACGCCCAGCGTTTGCCAATTGGTAAAGAAGACATCCTTAAAAATTTCAAATCCCAAACAATCAAGAATTTTTACAAGGACTGGTACCGCCCGGATTTGCAGGCCGTGGTTGCCGTTGGCGATTTCGACCCAAAGCAGGTTTTGCAATTGATCAAACAAAACTTTTCGGAACTGAAAAACCCGGCCAAAGAAAAGCCATTTGTGAAGTACGAAATCCCGGTGCACAAACAAATACTGGTAAAAATAGTAACCGATAAAGAGCAACCTTACACCATCGCCCAAATTATTGTAAAACGGCCGGGAACGGTTGTAAAAAACACCATGGACTTGCTGGAAAACCTGCGCATCAGCTTGTTCAACAGCATGATCAACGCGCGCATTTCCGAATTGACGCAGCAAAGTAACCCACCGTTTTTATTTGCCCAAAGCAGTTACAGTGATTTTTTGGCCGATCTGGAAGCATTCAGTTCCATCGTGGTAACCAAACCGGGCGAACTGGAAAAAGGCGTTAAAGCGATTGTGGCTGAAAATGAACGCGTACAAAAATTTGGCTTTACGCAAACGGAACTGGACCGCGCCAAACAAAGCGTGATGGCCACGTTGAACCAGCAATTTAACGAAAAAGACAAAACCCGTTCGTCGGTTTTTGTAAACCAGTACCAGCAAAATTTTTTGAAAGGCGATGCCATCCCAAGTATTGATTTTAAGCATGATTTTTATCAGAAAAATATCGGCCAGATTACGTTAAGTGAAATTAATGGCCTCACCAAAAAATTCATCAGTGATGAAAACCGCGTGGTGATTGTACAAGCGCCGGAAAAAGAAAAAGCTAATTTACCAAACGAAAAAACTTTATTAAACTGGATTTCGACGGCCGGAGAAGGCGTAAAAGCTTACGTAGATGAAGTGAGCAACAAACCGCTTTTAGAAAAAGTGCCAACCGGTTCTAAAACGGTTTCCGAAAAGAAAAACACAGCCATCAATTCTACCGAATTAACGCTTGGAAACGGCGTAAAAGTGGTTTTAAAACCAACTGATTTTAAAAACGACCAGATCCTGATCAACAGTTTCAGTTTTGGCGGCACTTCTTTGGCCAGCAATGCCGATTATACCTCAGCAAATTTTGCGGACGAAATTGTGGGCAGCAGCGGCGTGGGCAGTTTCACCCAAATCCAGTTGGATAAAATGCTGGCTGGCAAAATTGCCAATGTTTCGCCTTACATCAGTGCTACGGCACAAGGTTTTAGCGGAAGTGCTTCTCCAAAAGATTTGGAAACGGCTTTGCAGTTGGTTTATTTATATTCCACTTCGCCGCGCAAAGATGCAAACATTTGGAACTCAAACCTCAGTCAATACAAAACGGTGATTGCCAGTCGCAGTTCCGTTCCCGAAAGTGTTTTCCAGGATACGGTTGCCGCTGTAATGAGCAGTTACAATTTGCGCGGCAGCACGCCAACGTTAAAACAATTGGATGCCGCTTCGCTGGATAAAACTTTCGCGTTTTACCAGCAGCGTTTTGCCGATCATGGCCATGATGTTTTTACGCTGGTAGGAAATTTCGATCCTGAAAAAATAAAACCACTGCTCGAAAAATATTTGGGCGCTTTGCCTGCAACCGGAACCAATGCTTCTTTTAAGGACCTAAATATCCACGCGCCGGCCGGCAAAATTACCAAAACGGTTTACAAAGGTTTGGAGGCAAAAAGTTCGGTGCAGTTGGTTTTTACGGGGGATTACAAATACAGCGAGGCCAACAATTTGCAGTTGGATGCGCTGGAGGAAATCCTGAACATTAAAATGATTGAGCGTTTGCGCGAGAAAGAAAGCGGCGTTTATGCGCCGCGCGTCAACGCCAGTTACACCAAAATCCCGGAACAGCGTTTTAACGTTACCGTTTCTTTCGGCTGTGCGCCCGAAAACGTAAATAAACTGATTACGGCTGCGCTGGAAGAAATTGATCTGATCAAAAAGAACGGCGCCGAAACAACCGACATCCAGAAGTTTGTGGCCGAAGAAAGCCGTTCGACAGAATTGCAACTGAAAAACAACGGTTTTTGGCTGGGGCAGATTTCTAAGAGCTATCAATATCAGCAAGACCCCGCGGATGTGTTGGAGCACGTAAAAAACCTAAACCAAATTACCGTTCAAAGCACCAAAGCCACGGCCAGCCAATATTTAAGCGGCGATAATTTGATCCGTTTTATTTTATTGCCGGAGAAAAAGTAGGTTGGCTGATGGGTGATAGTTCATGGATCATGGTTTATAGATGATAGGTCATGGTTCATGTCAAAATCTGTCAGATGCTTCTTTTACCATCCTTTTTTTGAGGTGGTAAAAGAAGCATTTTTGTTTAATCCGATTTTTGTTTGAACTAAATAGCAAGAACAGCAAACCTGACAGAACCGGTATATCGAATTGTTCAATGTTGAATCTGCAAACGATCAGCCCATGCTTCTTTTATCACCAAAAAAACAGTGGTAAAAGAAGCATGGATTGTTTTTGAAAAATAATTTAAGCAGGGGCTTATTTTATTAATTGGAAAGAATGTAATTTTATCGCTACATTTCCCGCACCAATTATAAACTATGGCTGACCAACCTGTTAATTGCGACAAAAAACTATGCCTGCAAACTTCCTTGGGAAACGAGCAGGCATTTAAACAGTTGTTTAATACTTACCACCAACAGTTAGGTGCTTATATTTTGCGGCTTACCAATTCGGCAGCGCTGGCAGAAGAAATTGTGCTGGACGTATTTTTAAAGATCTGGCTGAACCGGGAAACGCTTCGGGAAGTACAAAACTTTAAAGCTTATTTGTTTGTGGTATCTAAAAACCACACTTTAAATGCCTTAAAAAAGCTGGTTAAAGCGCGTTTGGCACAGAAAGGACCGGAAGAACATTATACTCAAAATGTTTTGGCCGAGATAGAACATAATCCCTACTACAGTTTGCTGGACGAAGCCATAGACCACCTGCCGCCGCAACAACAAAAAGTATATTTGCTAAGCAGGCACAAGCGTTTAAAATATGCCGAAATAGCGGAAAAACTTGATTTATCGCACGAAACCGTGAAAAAATACTTGCAGATAGCGACCGCTTCCATCACCAACTATGTTAATGCGAATTTAGCTACTGCTTTAATTTCATTAGCCTTTGTAATATATTTTTGATTATTTTTAAAATCAATACCCCCTTTTTGTTCCTGTTGGCTGTCTTGTACACAAGGTCGCCTCAACTTCCTTGTTAATCAATTGAACTAAAAATATTCATTCAGGTGATAATGCCAAATGCAAGGTTGAACTACCTCTTTAACCAATACTTCAAAAAAACTGCTACCAAGCAAGAGGAGCAGGAACTTTTTGAATTATTGGATGCTTATGCGGATGATGAGGAACTGACTGCCTTGCTAAAAAATACCTGGGACGGATTTGAAAACAAGGAAGCTGTTTTCGATCCGATAAAAAGTGGCCAAATCCTGAATCATATTTTACAAGCCAAAGCCAAAGAAGAGGATAGCGCTTCAGTACCAACAATTAAGCGAATTCCAATATGGAAAAAATTTACTGCTGCGGCCGCGGCCCTGCTTTTATTAAGTGTTGCGGCCCGTTTTTATTTTTACCGGCCGCAAAAGTGCTGTAACAAAACCGTTCAAAAACATCAGCCTAAAAACGATATACTGCCGGGAGGAAACAAAGCCATCCTGACACTTGCAAACGGTAAAACAATAGTACTGGACAATGCACATACCGGACTTTTAGCAAAACAAGGAAGTACCAACATTGCAAAAACCAAAGACGGACAGGTAATTTATAAAGCGCCCAATAATCTCCCCACTGATCAAAACATTGCCTTAAATACCATTTCAACACCAACAGGCGGACAATACCAGGTTGTACTTGCCGATGGCAGTAAAGTTTGGCTCAATGCGGCTTCATCTTTGCGTTTTCCTGCTGTTTTTATCGGCAAAAAAAGAGTGGTTGAAATAACCGGTGAAGCTTATTTTGAAGTGGCAAAAAATGCAGCAATGCCATTTTTGGTAAAAACGGGCCGATCTGTAATCGAAGTATTGGGCACGCATTTTAACGTGATGGCTTATGATAACGAAAGTGTTATAAAAACTACGTTATTGGAAGGATCAGTGAAAGTAAAAAGCGGGAATTCGGTTAATTTTCTTAAACCCGGCCAGCAAGCCCTTTTAAATGCACAAGGCCAAACCAAAATTATTGAAGATGTAGATGTGGACGACGAAACAGCTTGGAAAAACGGCCTTTTCCAGTTTAAAGATGCGGGCATCGAAACAGTGATGCGGCAGGCCGAAAGATGGTATAATGTAACGATAAGCTACGAAGGGAAAATACCTGTTAAGCAGTTTACAGGCCGGATATCGCGTAGTGTAAAAATTTCTGAATTGTTAAATATGCTAAAATTTTTTGGTGTCAACTTCAAGATTGATGGCAGAAACATTACGGTTATGAAATAAAGGATTTAGGGCATGGTTAAATTTCTATCAAAAAATTAATATGCTTCTTTTATACCTATAAAATTTGTTTTTATAAATGCATCGAAATTTCAAGATTTTAGGTGATAAAAGAAGCATCAAAATAAATTGAACAAAATTTAAACAGGCTCTTATACAAGTTTGCAATTAACCAACATAATAAAACCAATTATTCACTTAAATTAAACTATGATGAAAGAAATACAAAATTAAACTTAAATGCGGCGGGGCTTCCTTTGTTTCCGTAATTGAAACTTGCATAAAAAAACCGGGCAAGTGTTTGCACCACTTACCCGGCATATATCCGGATCCCCAAATTACAATCGACGAATTGAGAGCAATTTTTTAACCCAAACTCTACAAACTTATGAATTTTAATTCTAAGGCTATGCCCTTGGCCTGGCCTAACCTTTCCAAAATTTTATTGGTTATGAAATTAACTGCTATTTTAATAATTGCAGCCCTTACCAATGTTAGCGCTAAAACTTATAGCCAAATTGTAACACTTCATCAAAAAAAGGCTACTGTTGAAAAAGTGTTAAAGTCTATTGAAAAACAAACCGGTTACCATTTTTTATATGATAAGCAGGACATAGCAAAAGCCGGGGAAATAAACATTGAAATAGGCCCGGTAACTGTAGAAGAAGCACTGAACAAATGCTTTAAAGACCAGCCCCTGACCTACAAAATATTTTCGCAAACGATTGTGGTAAAAGGCAAAGAAAAGGCTGAAACTGCAGTTCCTTTGGTTGTACAAAGGGTGCAGGGGACAGTTACTGACGAAAAAGGGCTGCCTTTACCTGGCGTAAGCGTGAAACTTAAAGGAACCAACACTGGGATAGTTACGGATGTGAACGGTAAATACCTGTTAAACGCAGTTGATGGAAACGGGACACTGGTGTTTAGTTTTATAGGCTATGTTACACAGGAAGTAGCGATAAACAACCGCGAGCAAATTAATATCCGTATGACGGAAAGCCCAAAAGCTTTAAACGAAGTTGTGGTAGTTGGTTATGGTACGCAAAAAAGATCTGACCTGACCGGAGCTGTTGGAAGCGTAGGCGCAAGGCAACTGCAAGAACGGCCGCAAACAAATTTAGAGCAGGAACTGGCTGGTAAAATAGCTGGTGTTAACGTTTCTACCAACTCTGGTGCACCAGGCGGTGCAACAAAAATACGCATACGGGGCTATAGTTCTATCAATACCAATACAGACCCGTTGTATGTTGTTGATGGCGTGGTTTGGACAGAAGGCGGAAACGCGATCAACCCAAATGATGTTGAAACAATTGATGTGCTAAAAGATGCATCTTCAACAGCTATTTATGGTACGCGCGGTGCCAATGGTGTTATATTGATCACAACCAAAAGGGGCAGAAAAGGTACCCCAAGCACGGTCAATTATGATACTTACGGAAGTTTAAGTGTGATGGCAAAAGAACTACCTGTGCTTAATTCTAAAGAGTTTTTAGCAGTTGAAGACCAATCTTACGCCAATATTAAAAAATATGATCCGGTTGGCTGGGCAGCCGGTAAATATGTAAATGATGACCCGGTAAAAATAAGGACGGCGCTAATCGGCAAACTGTTTGACAGCAACCTTAACCCGCTTTATGATGTTGACTGGCAAAAAGCAACTACCCGGAAAGCTTATAGCCAAAGCCATAACCTGTCGTTTACTGGAGGTGCCGAAAACATCAATTACGGCCTTTTCCTGAATTATACAGATGATGAAGGTATTATTTTAAACAGTTATCTTAAACGTTACAATGCCCGTTTAACCTTGGACAACCAGATTAAACCTTGGTTAAAAGTTGGGGCCACCTTAAATTATAATACTCAGGACCAACGTGTTGCTGATAACGGAACAGGAGGAAACAATATTCCGCGGATGCTGATCGAAATGATCCCTATCGTTCCTATAAAATACCCTGATGGCACGTATGGCAAAAGGACTGACTATCCGAATATGGAAGGTGGTGACAATCCGGTAGCACAGGCAAATGAGGTTGAGATTTTATACAAAAGACGTATTTTTAGTGGTAATGGGTATGCCAATATCACCCTGTTTCCCGGCCTTGAATTTCGCAGTACATTGGGTGTAACTACCTCTGCCAATTACAATCCAAACGCTCAGACCGGGTTGGTAGGCGGTTCAACAGCCAGTCAAACTTATAGTTCGGCCTCAATAAACGAACAAAACAATACCTTTTGGGAATGGCAAAACTATTTTACTTATAACAAAACGTTTAATAAAATCCATTCATTAAACGTGGTAGTAGGTACAGAGCTTCAAAATTTTCAGCAGACCGGTTTTGCCGCTTCTACACAAAACCTTTCCGACAACTTTTATCAATACTTTAACTTAGGTGCCGGCTCTATACCTGGCATACCCTCTTCAAACTATGATGCATGGCAAATGCAATCGTTTTTAGCCAGGGCCAATTACACTTATAAAGATAAATATATTGTAACAGTAACCGGCCGCGAAGACGGATCATCTCGTTTTGGTACAAATGTTAAATATGGCTTTTTCCCAGCAGCAGCAGCAGCATGGAGGATATCGCAGGAGGATTTTCTTAAAGACAATAAAACCATCTCTGACCTGAAATTAAGGTTAAGTTATGGCCTTACCGGAAACTCAGAAATAGGCGAATACCGCTCTCTTGCCAACATTAATACCACCAATTACGTATTTGGTGGAAGCCAGGCCATCGGCACTACGCAATCAACAATCGGGAACGAACAGTTGGCTTGGGAAAAAACGGCTGAATACGATGGCGGCCTTTCCTTTGGCTTATTTGATGGACGTGTTAATATTGATGCAGACGTTTATCTGAAAAAAACACAAGCCTTATTGCTTAACGCCCCTCTGCCAGAAACAAGCGGTTTTAACAGTGTATATAAAAACATAGGTAAACTGGAGAACAAAGGGCTTGAGTTTACTTTGAATACGGCAAACATCAAAGGCACAAATTTTAGCTGGAACACTACCTTTAATATTTCTTTGATAAAAAATAAGGTAATAGCATTAGGTGCTTCTAATGATGACATCTTCCTGAACCCGGTTTTTCTTTCGCAGTTTAACTTGGTAAGGGTTGGCTTACCTGCGGGCAGTTTTTACGGTTACAAAGTTTTAGGTACCTGGGGAACTGCAGATGCAGCGCAAGCGGCTAAATATGGCTTGTTGCCGGGCGACCTCAGAATCCAGGATACAAACGGCGATGGCAGGATTACTTCTGCTGATAAAGTTGTACTCGGCAAATCCATTCCTGATGGTTATGGTACGTTCACCAATAATTTCCGATACAAAAACTTTGATTTGGGCATCGAACTGCAATTTAACTACGGAAACCAGATTATGAACTTAACCCGGCATTCCGGCCAGGACCGCACCGGCCAGGCCAATAGTTATGCAACTGTGCTAAACGCGTGGACACCTACCAATCAAAACACTTTTATAGCCGAAGACAGGCCTGCTTATGTCCGCTACCAAACAGAAATTTATTCGACCAAGGTTGAAAACGGTTCTTTTATCCGCGGCAGAAGTGTTACTTTAGGTTATACATTTCAAAAAAATGTATTGTCTAAATTAAGTTTAAACCGTTTAAGAGTGTATGCACAAGCTCAAAACCTGTTCCTGATCACTAAATACACAGGTTATGACCCGGAAACCTCCACATATAACGGTTCAAGTAATTTTACCCAAGGCATTCAATTTTATGATTATCCTAAACCCAGGACTTTTTTGCTTGGTTTAAGTGTTAGTCTTTAAAATCCAATTAAAACAACTACTATGAAATTTAACTTAAATATATACAAAATTGCTTTATTATTCATCCTGGTAGCGATAGCAAGCAGTTGCAAAAAGTATTTGGTTGAAAAAGATTTGGGGAATTTTGTGAAGAGCAATTACTTTACTTCTTCCTCTCAGGCACAAACTTTTGTAAACGGTATTTATTCATCGCTGTACATGTTCCAAAACGGTGATGCTTACGGCGAAAGCCCTTTCATCACCATGGAATTGTTTGCCGGGCATACTACATCCCTTGGGCAAAGCGTAAACAACAACAACGTTATCAATAACCGTACAGATGCTGTAAACCCCGGTTTTGAAGATGTTTGGTCTAATAGTTACAAAGCTATTTCCAATGCCAATATTGCGCTTGAAAATTTACCCGGAATAAGCATGGATGCAACCCTTAAAAATAAATTATTAGGCGAAACTTATTTTTTAAGGGCTTTCTTTTATT
Organism: uncultured Mucilaginibacter sp.; assembly: GCF_937859865.1. Classification (GTDB taxonomy): domain Bacteria; phylum Bacteroidota; class Bacteroidia; order Sphingobacteriales; family Sphingobacteriaceae; genus Mucilaginibacter_A. The sequence continues at coordinate 35,586 of NZ_CALMAT010000156.1, read as the reverse complement.
ACCACCTGGCGCGTTTGTATGGCGATGTTCCGTTGATTACCACTTCCATTACCGTAAACAGCCCGAACCTTTATCCTACCCGTACGCCGGTTAGCCAGGTTTACGACGTTATCATTAAAGATTTGCTGGCGGCAGAAGCATCGCCGTTACCGGAAACAGACCAAACCGGCCGTGTTTCATTAGGTGCTGTAAGGACATTGCTGGCAAGCGTTTATCTTACTACTGCCGGTTATCCGCTGCAAAAAACGGCTAATTATGCATTAGCTGCTGCCGAAGCACAAAAAGTTTTACCGTCATACACCTTGTTCGAAAAATACGACTACCTGCATGATAATCCCCATAAAAACCAGGGCGAACTGATTTTCCAGTCGCAGTACTTGGTTGGCGTTTCCACCAATGCCATCGCGCAGTTAACCCTTCCTTTCAACCTTCCCGTTGGAGCTTATGGAGACCATTTGGGCGGGATGATCCCAACCAATCAATTTTTCAACAGCTATGAACCAGGGGATTTGCGCACGCAGGAACGGCAGTTTTATTTTTCGAGCTATCCGCAATTTGGCAGCCCAAACAACACGGTGGTTTTTGGCGTACACGCATTGTACAAATATTTTCATGTAGAAAGTGCTTTGGGCAATGGCCAATGCGATGAAAACTGGACCTTCCTGCGTTTGCCCGAAGCAATGCTGATCTATGCCGAAGCAAGCAATGAAGTGAACGGCCCAACGCCGGATGCTTATACGCAAATTAACAAGATCAGGGCAAGGGCGCAATTACAGCCATTAAGCGGTTTAACCAAAGAGCAGTTCCGGATAGCCATCTGGAAAGAACGCTACCACGAACTGGCGTATGAAAATAAAGCTTATTTTGATATCCAACGCACACACCAAATTTACAATGTCATCAACAATACTTTTGGAGATGCCGTTACTACACCCAATGAACAAGGTGTAACCATGAAATCCCAATATTATTTATGGCCAATACCGCAACGGGAAATAGCCACTAATAACAAACTGACACAAAACATAGGCTGGTAACAGCTTGTTGGTTTGCCATGCTTCTTTTAGCACACTATTTTTTGTGTGCTAAAAGAAGCATTTTTATTTAAAAGGTTTTTATCGGAATGAAAAGTAAGCTGAGTAAAACTATCAGTATAAAACCATCCATGCTTCTTTTACCACCAAAAAATCAGTGGTAAAAGAAGCATTTTTGTTTAATCCTATTTTAGTTGGAATGAAAAGGAAGATAAGTAAACCCACCGCGGCCGCCCAATAAATAAACAATTACACCTGTACATTTACCGCTGGCGTTACTTTCAAAAGCAATGCCTCTATGGGTATCATAAATAAAATAGCGCTGTTTATTTTCTGTAAAAGCGGCTGTTTTGCGCACCTTGAAAAAAGTATGGATTTGTTTTAAAGTTGAACCTGCGCCAATTCCCTCAACCGTTTTAAAATAAGGCGAAGTAACCCGGATTTGCTTTACACGGCTCGTAATATCGTCCATACCGCCCATGTACCGGGAAAAGAAAACCTGCGTTTGGTAGCCCGATGGATTAAGTGCGGCGTACCAGGTGGCAAGGGATTTTCCCATCGCTGCATCACCAAAATCAGGCTTGCCTAAAGCTTTATAAACCAATACGGCATCTTCCTTCAGTTTAGTTTGTCCGATGGATTTTCCCGGCACGATCAGTTGCGTTGCCGGTACTGATTTTGGGCCGGTAAAAACAGTATAGCTGTTTTTTGACGGATTATTAAAGCCAAACATCAGCCAAAAACCAACGAGCAAATAATTTTGGAACGCCTGCATACTTTATTTGGTAAAAATTGGATCAACAAAAATGAATGAACTAAAGCGAAACAAAGGCAAGGAATTTGACCTTTTAAATAAAAGCTTAATGCGAAACAGATAAATTTATGACAAGCAAACTAATCTCCCGTTTAAATAAAATACTGCTTTCCTTGTTTTTTGTCGGAACAATCAGCAGTTGCAGCCAGCAGGAATTGGACAAAGAAATCAAAGCCGACCTTGCCGCAAAAGCTAAAAACGAATTAAATTTTGCAGCCGTTAATTATACAATTGAGGACGGCGTGGTTACGTTAACCGGCAAATGTTCGTCCGAAAAATCAAAAGGGGAAGCCGAACAAACTGTAAAAGGGATCAACATTGTAAAAGGGATTGTTAACCATATTGAAGTGGCACCTGTTGTTTTGAATGCCGATTTGCCACTTAAACAAGCCGTAGACAGTGTTTTAAAAGATTATCCCGAAGTGCAGGCCAACGTAAAAGGCGGAACGGTTGTGCTGGAAGGAAAAGCCAAAACAAAGGATGCCGGTAAAATTTTAGCCGGGCTGAACCCATTGCATCCGCAGAAAATAGAAAACCAGCTCAAGACAGATTGAAGTATGGCAATCAAATATAATTGTTAAATTAGCTTGCCTTTTAGGTGGATGATGCCGTATGCCAGCCAACATTTTTCCTACTTTTCAGCAAAATATAGCCCGGTTTTTTTCGCTGATGCAATTATCAGCAAAGTTGAGAAGGGCAAATCCGTTACTGAAAAACGATCAAAAAAACATGGATATTTCGAGCAATGATGTGCAAAATTTGTTAAAGAGTTTTGCTGATCACAACGTAAAATATCTGTTGATTGGTGGAATGGCTGGCGCTTTTTACGGCCATACCCGAACGACCGCGGATATGGATATCTGGATCAAAAACACACCCGAAAACAGGGCTGGCTTGGTTCAATCACTTAAAGAAAATTTAGTTACCGGTGCCGAATATCTCCTAAATACCCAGTTTGTATTTGGTTATGCCACCGTTCCTTTTGGTAAAAATGGTTTTTCTTTGGATTTGGGCGAGCAGACCAAAGTTTTTTCACAACATGATTTTGATGTTTGTTATGCAAAAGCCATAACCGGAGATTTGGATGAAGTGCAGGTTAAAGTACTGTTTTTGGCCGATTTAATCCGCGAAAAAAAAGCAACCGCAAGGCCAAAAGATATAGGCGATTTGGTGGAGCTGGAAAAAATCCAACAGGAATTATTTCCGGAAAGTTAGGATGCTTCTTTTATCGGTACATTTTTATTGATTACTTATCAGCTTTGTATCCGGCCTGCTCTTCGGAAAAAACCATAGGTAGTTCATTTTCAACCGCATAAGCCAAAGCTGTTTTTACAAAATCATTCAAAGTAACGTGGTGTTGGGAAGCAACTAAAGCGGCCCGTTTATGCAAACTAGCCGGTACGCGCACGTTAAAAGAGCCTTTGTAAGCCTTATCCGGCGATTTTCCCAAATTTTTGCACGTTTCTAAATAATCTTCTATTGCTTCTGCAAAAGCCTGTTTCAGTTCGGCAACCGAAGTCCCTTCAAAAAGGATCAGATCGTTTAATCCGATAACTTTTCCAAAAAAAACTTCGTCTTCCGCATTGTAAGTTATGGTTGCTGTATAATCCTGATAATTTAAAGAATTAATCATTTTTTATTTTTCCTTTCTGTCTCAACTCAATCATTTAAAGAAAGTTTTACTCCACAATACCTGATTGTGTTAGCGTTGTTGCTTTAACCGCAATCCTTTTAACTTTGTATTTCGAGATGAACACAAAAGGGCAACAAGTAATCCGCGCATGGTACAAGCAGAAAAAATGGAAGCAGTTTACGTTTCAACAGGAAATGGAAGCGGCTTATCTGGCCGGGCAATCAGGTTTGCTTAATGCACCAACCGGAAGCGGTAAAACGTTTGCGCTTTTTCTGCCTTTTCTGGCTGGTTACATTAACGAACATCCGAAAGATTACCAGACCCGAAAAAACAACGGGCTTTTATTGTTGTGGATTACACCGCTTCGGGCTTTGACCAATGATATCCGCAAAGCCATGCAATCTGTTTGCGATGATTTGGGTTTGCCCTGGACAATTGGAACCCGCACCGGCGATACTTCGACTGCCGAGCGAAATGCCCTCCGCAAAAAACTCCCGGAAGTTCTGCTCACCACGCCCGAAAGCCTGCATTTAATGCTCGCACAAAAAGATTACCCCAAAACACTGCAACATTTGCAATTGGTGGTGGTGGATGAATGGCACGAACTTTTAGGCAGTAAAAGAGGCGTGCAGGTGGAATTGGGGCTTTCAAGACTGAAAGGGTTGCCGGTTTCCGGTGGCGAGTTGCCAGTTCAAGGTTTAGACCAGTCGTACGCCCAGAACTCACAACCGGCAACTGAAAACCGGCAACTGAAAATCTGGGGCATTTCCGCCACCATTGGCAATTTAGAACAAGCCGCGGCAGTTTTGTTGGGAAATGATTTCCCGAAGGAAAACGTCCGGCTGATCCGTTCGGATATTGAGAAAAAGATCACCATCGAATCCGTTATTCCGCACCAAATCGAAAAGTATTCCTGGAGCGGGCACCTCGGCGTAAAACTGCTGCCTCAGGTGATGGAAATCGTGGCCAAAAGCAATACGACGCTGTTGTTTTGCAACACGCGTGCACATGCCGAAATTTGGTATCATGCTATTTTAGATAAGTATCCGGAATACGCCGGAATTATGGCAATGCACCACGGTTCGTTGGATAACGACTTGCGTAAATGGGTTGAAAATGCGCTGCATAGTGAGATGCTGAAACTGGTGGTTTGTACGTCAAGTTTAGATTTGGGCGTTGATTTTCGTCCTGTTGATACCGTTATTCAAATCGGCAGCCCAAAAGGTGTTGCCCGTTTTATGCAGCGTGCCGGGCGGAGTGGCCATCATCCCGGCGCAACTTCTAAAGCTTATTTCGTGCCAACCCATTCTCTGGAATTGATGGAAGGCGCCGCGTTAAAAGAAGCGATGTTGGCTGGGATTTACGAAAGCCGCGACCCTGTTTTGCTGGCTTTTGATGTGTTGATGCAGTACCTGGTTACGCTGGCCGTTTCGGATGGTTTTTATGCCGATGCTGTTTTTAGGCAGGTAAAAACAGCACATGCCTACGCCGATTTGACACGGGAAGAATTTGGTAGCCTGCTTGATTTTATTGTTTATGGTGGCAAAACGCTTTCGCAGTACGACGAATTTTTAAAGGTTGAACTGGAAGAAGGCCTGTACAAAGTAAACAACCGCCGCGTGGCCATGCGCCACCGGATGAGTATGGGAACGATCACCAGCGAAGTAAGTTTGCGCGTAAAATGGCTAAGCGGCGGCAGTTTGGGCACGATTGAAGAAAACTTTATTTCCAAAATAAAACCCGGCGATAATTTTTGGTTTGCCGGAAGAAGTTTGGAACTGATTAAGGTGAAAGACATGACCGCTTTCGTTAAAAAATCACTTGTTAAAAAAGGAATTATCCCAAGTTGGATGGGCCAGCGGATGCAGCTTTCTTCGCAGTATTGCGCCGTCATCCGTCAAAAGCTGGACGAAGTGGCGCACGGACTGGAAAAAGACATCGAAATAAAAGCTTTAAAACCTTTGTTCGATTTGCAGGCCGCCGAATCCTGTTTGCCACAAAAGCATCAGTTTTTAATCGAGGAACTCGAATCCAGAGAAGGCCATCATTTGTTTTTTTATCCGTTTGAAGGAAGGCAGGTGCACGAAGGCATGGCTTCGCTCCTGGCCTATCGCTTGGCGTTGATTAAAAGTGCCACGTTTTCCATCGCCATGAACGATTATGGTTTTGAATTGCTGACCGATGATTTTATACCGATAAAAGAAGCATTGGAGGAAGATTTGTTTTCGCAGGACAATTTGCTAAACGACATCCAGCAAAGCTTAAACGCCACCGAAATGGCCAAACGCCGTTTCCGTGATATTGCGCATATTGCCGGTTTGGTTTTTACCGGTTATCCCGGCCAACCAATTAAAAACAAGCATTTGCAGGCTTCTACGTCCTTATTGTTTGAAGTTTTTAGCGAATACGAGCCGGATAATTTATTGGTGCAGCAAGCCTACAACGAAGCTTTGGCTTACCAGTTGGAAGAATTTAGGTTGCGAGCAGCCTTGCAACGCATCTCCACACAAGAAATCATCATCAAAATCATTAAACGCCCAACGCCTTTTGCCTTCCCTATTTTGGTTGACCGCTTACGTGAAAAAATGACGATGGAATCGTTGGAAGAACGCGTGGCTAAGATGACGGTGCAGTATGAAAAATAGGTGGTAAAAGAAGTATAGAAGGTTTTTTAACTTGAATATATTTTCATTGCTAACCTGACGTTAAACAAAAGTGACTGACTTTTGAAGATGTTTTAATGAAATGTCAATATATCTAGGATTTGAAAACATACTGCGCTTTCTATCACTCCATTCTTCCAACTTTCGAGTGATAATTTCCTTTTCGAAAGTACTTTCTTTGTAAGCTATATAATCAATAGAAGACAACAGTTCAAGACCAAAGTCTGAATAAAATCCTTGCAGAAAGGATATTACGTTTTTCGCAATAGTAAATAGCTCCTGATTACTTTCGATATGATTTTTAACTGTACCATAACCGTCAGCAACTAAAGTTATTGGGTCAAAAGGTTTTTTGTTCATGTCGCTATATCCCATAATATAGCTTCCATTCAAAGCATTCAATACAAATCTTACTTTTCCTGAATAAGGTCCATAAAAATTTGGTTCATATTTCAATTTGAAATACTTCTTTGCTCCAAATTTTTGTAAAAAGTAACAAACCTTTTCACTTGAAAATTCTGATACATACTCACCGTTCCTAACTAAATCATAAAGTACATACAGCAACAAAGCTCGGGCATCTGTAAGTTTAACCCGTTCCTTTTTTAAATGCTCTATTATTTGTGCCGTTGGCTCATAAACATATACTTCGATATTCAGATAACTAAGCTTTTCTTCAATTATTCTTTTTACTTTTTCCCATTTTAAACCGCCATTTCCTGCACCAAGAGGAGGAATTGCAATACTCTTTATCTCATTTATTTTAATTACGTTAACTAAATCATCCAAACCTTCTTCGATATATCTATACTCTGAGGGTTTTCTCCAGTCTGTTTTTGTTGGAAAATTAACAATTACCTTTTCCCCAGAAGTCGCATTACTATCTTTAGTAACAAACATTTTTCCAACTACTATTTCTGCTTTTTGACTAGCTTTCTCGTAGGCTTTATAATTATTAAAATACTCTTTTTTAAACTGTAATGCAATACCCTTTCCCATAACACCAACTGTATTGACAGTATTAACCAGTGCTTGAGCAGTACTATCTAGAATATTACCTGTTATATATTGTATCATACTTCTTTCAATAGTAAGCGTTAGGTATTACCTTTATTTTTTCTTTTAAAATACCCAGGTTTATCAATTTATTTTTAGCTGTTTCATTGTAACAGCCAAAACCTACTATTAAGTTGGCTGGTAAATCACACGACACCAAAAACTCTGCTTGTTTTTTTCGTTTAATATTTAAATTTTCTTGTCCACTCCAATATGGTGCCTTAATTGCATTCCAATCTATAATATTCGGTAAATCAGTTATCTTACTTTTATCATAAAAAGTAGTTAAGCTATCTGTTGCATGCCCATCTGAGAAATAGTAATCCTTGCTATATTTAACAATTGAACTTACCGAACAAACCAAATAAATTATATTAATGGCAGGAGTTGCTCTTTCAACAAAATTTCCCCCATGTTGTATAACATATAACATAGGCATTCTTACACCGAAGTAAAACGGAATAAAATCTCCGAGAGTAATCAAAGGCGTAACATAACTTGAAGAAGTACCATTATCAACACTTACTTGTTTATTATTTCTAGTATCAATTAAACTTGTATCTCCTATTGTAATAAACTTAGAATTTTTATTTGGTGAACTTTTAAGTGTAATACCATGATGAAGAACATGCGGAATGTTATCAATATGTATCATACGATATACTTTTATTTCCGCCAAATCCATTTCTGAATCACTACTTTATAAGCATCAAATATACTATTGTTTGTTTGCTAAAACGTTCAGTTTCGCAATCAAGCCTTTTTCCCCTCCGTATTCATCAAATTCATACTCATCAATTCCTGCATCGTCCGTTTCATGCCATCGGTAGATCCATCCAAAAAGATCACGTTGCCTTTGGAGTTTTCAGAAAAGTGCTTGATGGATTCCGTCCACATGGTAAACAAAATAACCGAAGTATCCATGTTGGCTTCCTGCATTTCTTTGGCGGCTTGCGTCATCCCTTTGGCTACTTCTTCGCGGAACAACGCAATACCTTGTCCGCGTAATTGTGCGGCCTGGCGTTCGGCTTCTGCAGCAATTTTAATGGCGTTTCCTTCGGCTTCCGCGCCTTTGGTTTTGGTGATTAGTAGCGCCTGGCCTTCGTTTTCGGCAGCAGCTTTTAGGTTATTGGAAGCCACAACCTGGCTCATGGATCTCATGATCACTTCATCAAAAGTAATATCGTTTAACTGCAAATCCTGCAAATGGTAGCCCCAGCTTTCCAAAATCTGGTCTAACTGTTCTTTTACGTGTTCTACAATATCACGGCGCAAAATTAGCACGTCTGCCTGGCGTTTGGTTGCTACGTAAGCACGGATAGAACCTTCCACCGTACGGATCAAAGCTTGCATCAGGTTTTTTTCGTCCACAAACTTGAACGCCACGTTTTTGATGGTTTCTTCGCCCTGGTCAAAAACTGAATATAAAAGCATGGCTTTAAAGTAAACATTGGCCTGATCTACCGTTACGGCTTGGAATTCCAATTCGACAGAACGGTTTTGGATTGAGATGCGGGAATAAATTTGCTCAATCAGCGGCAATTTAAAATTGAGGCCGGGAAATAAAATCCTCCGGTATTTGCCAAAAACAGTTACCACGGCAATGGTGCCTTGCTGCACCGTTACAAACGAACTGAAAGCGATAACCAGCAGCAGGAACAAAAGGACGAGCGAAAAAATATTGGCCATTTTTAAAGAGGATTTAAACCGAATAAATATAGGTAAAAACAGTATTAGATAGATTGGTTTATTTTTTGCTGTTACCGCTGTACTTAAACCTTAAACAATTGAAACTATGAAAAGAGCTTTCGGCGGAATTTTAACCCTTTTGGGCATTATCGGTATTATTTATGGCGCCTACAGTTTTGTGCAGCATACCGGCGAATCGCGGTCTGTAATTGTAGCGGTAATTGTAGGGATCATCTTTTTCTTTAGCGGGATTAGCTTGGTGCGAACCACAAAAGATGTATAACAAAAAAAGCCCTGTACTTCTTTTACAGGGCTTTTTTTGTTTAGTTGCTTGCCGTTAAATCTGACAGCAGTCGGCCGCCGTTGTAATAATATCGTGTCCAATACGGATCGGCTAAATTACTGATCATCACGCCTTTACTGGAAGAAGCATGCGCAAACCGGCCATCACCGATATAAACGCCAACATGTGTAATCGAACGGCTGTGTATTTTGAAGAAAACTAAATCACCTTCTTTTAATTCTTCTTTGCCAACCGGGTTTACCATGCTAAAAATGTTCCGGCTGTTGTTTCCGATAACGGTATTGAATACTTTATTGTACAGTTCGAAAGCAAATTTAGAACAGTCAATACCGTTTTTGTTGTTTCCGCCTAAGTGGTAAGGCGTTCCAATCCAATCATATACAAATTGAAATAGCTTAACATTGGATGTTGCCGAGAGCGCAACGCCCATAATTTGCGAAAAATAACCTTTGCTCAGGTTATCATCGTTGTCGTCATCATTATTGTTTTTTTCTGTGGCCTGGTTTGGTACAGCTTTTGTAGTTTGTGCATTAACAGTGGCAGTTGTTGCAATAAACAGAATAATGATTGCTAATTTCTTCATTTAATACTGATTAGTTAACTATACATTGAGTTAATTAAATTTACCTGAAAGCATTCTTTTATCAGGATTTCAAATCTATTGGCTTTTTTCCAGAAAAAAAAGCGAAATCAATAATTTTCATCAACTTTAATTCCTAATTATTACGCAAACAAACAGCGCATGTTTCGCTTTTTGTTGGGATATAATTAGATTTGCTGTTCTAAAAACAAGAATATATCGTTCATGAGCTCAGTTGCTATTACAAAAGACACGTATTTGATGTGGTACGAATCCATGTTATTGATGCGCAAGTTTGAAGAGAAGACAGGACAGTTGTACGGACAACAAAAAATCCGCGGGTTTTGTCATTTATACATCGGGCAGGAAGCGGTTTTGGCCGGTGCCATGTCTGTTATCAAAAAAGGCGACAGTATGATTACTACTTATCGTGATCATGCACACGCTTTGGCACTGGGCACTTCTCCAAACGCCATCATGGCCGAATTGTATGGCAAAGCTACTGGATGCTCGAAAGGAAAAGGCGGCTCGATGCACCTTTTTGATAAAGAAAATTTTTTCTACGGCGGCCATGCAATTGTAGGCGGACAGATTCCGTTGGGTGCAGGCATCGCTTTTGCCAGTAAATACAGAGGTGAAGATTTTGTAAACCTTTGTTATATGGGCGATGGCGCAGTCCGTCAGGGTGCCTTAAACGAAACTTTTAACATGGCAATGCTGTGGAAACTTCCGGTTGTTTTCATTTGCGAAAACAACGGTTACGCCATGGGAACTTCGGTAGCACGCACTACCAACATGACGGATATTTACAAAATGGGCTTGGCTTATGATATGCCTTCGGCTCCGGTTGATGGTATGGATCCGGTTGCTGTACATAATGCAATGGATGAAGCAATAGAACGTGCACGCAACGGCGAAGGCCCAACTTTCCTGGAAATGCGCACCTATCGTTACAAAGGTCACTCCATGTCTGATCCGCAGAAATACCGCACCAAAGATGAGGTAGAAAGCTATAAAGCTAAAGATCCGATCGAGGTAGTTAAACAAGCTATTTTGAAAGAGAAATATGCGGACGAAGCCTGGATTGAAAGTGTTGATGCCAAAGTAAAAGGTATTGTGGATGAAGCTGTAAAATTTGCAGAAGAATCGCATTACCCGGAACCATCAGAATTATACACCGATGTTTATGTACAAAAAGATTACCCATATATCATGGACTAATTTTTATACGATAAAAGAAGCATCATTCCCATCAATATAAAAAATTCCAATTAATATATGGCCGAAGTAGTAAAAATGCCAAAAATGAGCGATACCATGACGGAAGGGGTATTGGCCAAATGGCATAAAAAAGTTGGTGATAAAATAAAATCCGGTGATTTATTGGCTGAGGTAGAAACAGACAAGGCTACCATGGATTTTGAATCGTACCAGGATGGCACCATCTTATACATTGGTGCAGAAGAAGGCAAAGCCGTACCGGTGGATGCCGTGATTGCCGTAGTTGGCAAAGAAGGTGAAGACTACAAAGCAGCTTTGGCGGCCGAAGGCGGTTCAACACCTCAAGCAGAAGCAAAAACAGAACAACCCAAAGCAGAAGAAAAACCTGCTGCTGCACCTGCTGCAAAAGTAGATACTTCCAGTATTCCGGCTACCGTAATCAGAATGCCATTGTTGAGCGATACGATGACGGAAGGCACCATCGAAAAATGGAATTTCAAAGTTGGCGATAAAGTTAAAGCCGATGATTCGCTGGCTGATGTGGCAACCGACAAAGCCACGATGGAAGTTGTTGGTTACGAAGAAGGAACTTTGCTTTACATCGGCGTAAAAGAAGGCGAAGCTGCACCGGTAAACGGCATTATCGCTATCGTTGGTAAAGAAGGTACGGACATTACACCTTTACTG
>NZ_CALMAT010000156.1:0-23895 GCF_937859865.1 uncultured Mucilaginibacter sp. | reverse complement strand
CTGAAACAAAAACTGAAGAAGCAGAAAATACACCGGTAAAAGAAGCATCCGCAGAAACAACATCTATTATAGATGACAGCCGTGTAAAAGCATCGCCGCTAGCGCGCAAAATTGCAAAAGACAAAGGCATCAATTTAACAAAAGTTAAAGGCAGTGCCGAAGGCGGACGTATCGTTAAAAAAGACGTCGAAGCCTTTACGCCTGCTGCCAAAACCGAAAGCTCATCAAACGCAGCAACACCTTCTTTAAAAGAAGCACAGGAAGCAATTGCAACCAGCGCCATCGCAAAAGAAGGTATGGCAAAAGCGCAAAATACCATCGTTATCCCGGAATATGTTGGTGTAGAAAAATTTACCGAGAAACCGGTTACGCAAATGCGTAAGGTGATTGCGAAACGCTTGGCCGAAAGCTTGTTTACCGCACCGCATTTCTTTGTTACCGTTTCTATTGATATGGAAGCAGCAATGACTGCACGTACCAAAATGAACGAGGTTTCGCCGATTAAAATATCTTTTAACGATTTGGTGGTGAAAGCTTGTGCGGCTGCTTTAAAACAGCATCCGGCCATCAACTCTTCCTGGCTGGGCGATAAAATCCGTTACAACGAACATGTAAATATTGGAATTGCTGTTGCTGTAGATGAAGGTTTGTTGGTTCCGGTTGTGCGTTTTGCGGATGGAAAATCATTAAGCCGTATTTCTGCCGAAGTAAAAGAATTCGCCAAAAAAGCAAAAGATAAAAAATTACAGCCATCAGACTGGGAAGGTTCAACTTTCACCATTTCCAATCTCGGCATGTTTGGTGTGGACGAATTTACGGCCATCATCAACCCGCCTGATTCTTGTATTTTGGCTGTAAGCGGTATCCAACAAGTACCTGTAGTTAAAAACGGAGTAGTTGTGCCTGGAAATGTGATGAAAGTTACGTTAAGTGCCGATCATCGCGTGGTTGATGGCGCTACGGCCGCTGCTTTCCTCAACACGGTAAAATCATTATTGGAAGAACCGGTTAGGTTGTTAATTTAACTGATACTGTTTTTATCCACCTAAAATCCTGTTCGATTAAAATTGAACAGGATTTTTTTATGCTGAAAACTTTTATTTCTCCGCCTAAAAACTAAATTTATAGCATGAAAAAAGTAGGAATAATATTATTTGCAGTTGCGTCTTTGCTTTTTGCAAGTTGTCAGAATAAAACCGAACCATCTTCCGCAGGAAAAAACAAAGATTTAGCTGCTTTTTTTGATCAGTATTACGAAAACAGGTTAAAATTATATCCGCTGGAAGCTACTTCTATCGGCGATAACCGTTACAACGACCAATTGCCGGACGACATTTCTCCTGCTTTTCTTGCCAAAGCCAAATCGTTTTATGCTGATCATCTTCAAAAAATTAAATCGTTTAAACGCGAAGATTTAAATGCGGAAGACCAGCTTTCGTACGATATTTTTACTTACGAAATGCAGATCGCGCTGGAAAGCTTCAACTATCATTTTGAGTATCTGCCTTTTAACCAAATGTTTGCCTTGCCGCTTACCATCGGCCAGTTTGGTTCTGGTTCGAGTGCGCAGCCATTTAAAACTGTGCAGGATTACCAGAACTGGTTAAAAAGATTGCAGGCTTTTTCGGTTTGGAGCGATACGGCCATCCAAAATTTTCAAAAAGGTGTAAAAAGCGGACTGGTTTTGCCGAAAGCTTTGGTTTTAAAAATGATCCCGCAAATGCGCGCGATGGAAGTTACCGACCCAACCAAAAGCTTGTTTTACGGCCCGATCAATAATTTCCCGAAGTCTTTTTCGGATACCGAAAAAAGTATGCTAAAAGAAGCATATTCAAAATCAATCATGCAAGTTGTGGTGCCGACTTATAAAAAGCTGGGCGATTATCTGCAGAATGAATATTTGCCGCACGCACGCAGCACTTCCGGTTATTCTGCCATGCCTGGTGGCGCTGCCATGTACACTTATTTGGTAAAACAGCAAACCACAACCAATAAAACGCCGGAAGAAATTTACCAGTTGGGTTTGAGCGAAGTAAAACGCATCCGCACCAAAATGGACAGCATCAAAAACAGCGTGGGTTTTAAAGGCGATTTGAAAGCGTTTTTTGAATATATGAAAAACGACCCGAAATTTATGCCTTATAAAACGCCGCAACAAGTTTTGGCTGCTTTCGAAAACATCCACCAACGGATGAAACCGAACTTGAAAAAGATGTTTAACCACGTGCCCAAAACGCCTTTTGAAATCCGACAAACAGAAGCTTTTCGTGCAGCTTCTGCAAGTGCAGAATACAATCAGGGTTCGGCAGATGGAACTCGTCCGGGCATTTTTTATGTACCAATTTTGGATGCAACCAAATTTAACACGACCTCCGGAATGGAATCGCTGTTTTTGCATGAAGCTATTCCGGGCCATCATTATCAAATTTCTTTAACGCAAGAAAACACTTCGCTGCCTAAATTTCGTCGTTTTGGCGGCGATAATGCTTATGTAGAAGGCTGGGCTTTGTACTGCGAATCTTTAGGAAAAGAGTTGGGTTTATACACCGATCCGTACCAATACATGGGTGCTTTGGGTGATGAAATCCATCGAGCAATACGTTTGGTGGTTGATGTTGCTATCCATACGAAAGGAATGACGCGCGAACAAGCCATCAAATACATGATGGATAACGAAGCCATCAGCGAGCAAGGCGCAACCGCTGAAATTGAACGTTACATGGGTATTCCCGGACAAGCTTTGGGCTACAAAATCGGCGCTTTAAAGATCCGCGAACTGCGTACGCGTTACGAAAAACAATTGGGCAACAAATTTAATCTCGCCGAATTTCATGACCAGGTTTTAAAAGATGGTTCGATGCCTTTGGCTGTTTTGGAAAAGAAAATGGATAGCTGGGCCGCCACACAGAAATAACAGGCATAAAAGAAGCATCGGATTTTTTACGCGGATGCTTCTTTTATCAACCTAAAATTAAGATTTACTTTTTAGCTTGGGCAGCGTAGCCAAAAACCTTTTGCAGCAACGCTGTTGGGCGCGAAGATAGGTTTTGCCTGATCTGTAATTCCTGCTGGGCAATCTCCACAAATAAACCGTTAATGGCTTTTTGTGTTACATAATTTTCGATGTCAGGATCAACTTTGCCCGAAGTAAACGGAACCTTGTTATAAGCCGTAGCAGCTTGACTATAATATTGCGTGGCACCAACTTTATCCAAACTTTGATGCACTACTGGGCGAAATTTTGCAGCCAACGAATCCGTTGTTGTCCGTTTAAAGTATTGCGTTGCAGCATCGCTCGGTCCAAGCAAAATACTGGTGGCGTCTTTTACGCTCATTTGTTTTAAGGCGGAGATAAAAACCGGTTTGGCTTGTTTGGCCGCATCTTCTGCCGCGCGGTTTAACGAAAGGATAACGTTATCGCACAGCTTATTCAAGCCTAATTTACGTAACGTAGCTTCTGCTTTTTGCGCCTGCGGCGGAAACAGAATTTTAACGGCCGCATTGTTGAAAAAACCATTGACTGCCGAAAGCTGGTCGCTGCTTTTGATAATGCCTTGCTGCAATGCTTCTTTTATGCCTCCAGAAATTTCCTGATCGGAAGGTTTCTCGCTGCTGCTTGTACTTGAAGTTGTTGCTTTCTTAATCAGCTTATCTAAAAACTGGCTTTGCGCCTGCTTTATATTTCCTGCTAAAAAAAGTATGGTAAAAAGAGTATGAAGTAAAAGTGTATGCTTTTTCATAAAAATTAGATAGATCAAAAAAAGAAGTTTTAAAACGTAGTGCTTTCTTGTTAACGAACCTATCCAGATTTAGGTTGTGAATTTGATTCCAACAAACCTGAATACGTAACGAAAACAACCTTGTGGTAAGACGAAAGCTTAGGAGAATAGTTTGATGATGGAAAAAACGATGGCCGCAAAAATTGCAGAAATCGGGATCGTGATAATCCAGGCCCAAATTAAGTTGATGGTTACGCCCCAGCGCACGGCAGAAACCCGTTTGGTTAAGCCAACGCCAATGATAGAACCGGTTAGCGTGTGTGTGGTTGAAACTGGTATCCCAAAACGCTCGGTTACAAACAAGGTGATGGCACCGGCAGTTTCGGCACTCACACCTTCTAGGGGCGTTACTTTGGTAATTTTGGTGCCCATGGTTTTAACAATCTTCCAACCGCCCGACATGGTGCCAGCAGCAATGGCAGAATAACAGGCAAAAGGGATCCATTCGGGCATCTTGGCATCGTTCGTAATTATTTTTGAAGCTACCAAGGCCACGTAAATAATGCCCATTACTTTTTGTGCATCGTTGCCGCCATGTGCAAAACTCAATGCGCCGGACGAAACCAATTGCAAGCGTTTAAACCAAACTTCGGCAACAGAAGGACGGGCATTCTTACAGATGTGCATGATCAAAATGTTGATGGCCATACCAATCAGCATCCCAATAATTGGTGCGAGGAAGATGAAGATGACGATCTTGACAATTGGGTCATAATTAACGGCCGAGAACGGATTTATGTGCATAAAAGCAGCATTCGTCATCCCAGCACCGGCAAAACCACCAATTAAAGTATGCGACGAACTGGACGGGATACCAAACCACCAGGTAATTAAATTCCAGGTGATGGCTGCAATTAATCCCGCCAAAATAACGTGCATGTTGATAAACTGCTCAAAAACTGTTTTGGCAACCGTATTGGCAACTTTATGGTCTTTGATTAAAAAGTAAGCCAGGAAATTAAAGGAAGCCGCCCACAAAACGGCTTGAAAAGGGGTTAAAACTTTGGTGGAAACAATGGTGGCGATAGAGTTGGCCGCATCGTGGAAACCATTTATAAAATCGAAAACAAGGGCTAAAATAACAACGACAACCAGCAGGACAGATACCATTAGTTAAGCGTTTTTTACAATAATTGATTCCATCACGTTGGCCGCGTCTTCGCAACGGTCTGTCGCGGTTTCCAGCGCAGCCAGGATTTCTTTGTATTTGATCAACTTAATGGCGTCTTTTTCATACAAAAACAAATCGGCAACGGCGCGGTCAAAAACATAATCGGCTTGGTTTTCAATACTGTTGATGCGGATGCAGGATTCGGCAATACTTCTTACGTTCTTTAAATCTTTCAGTTCGGCAACTGCTTTTTGCAGATCGTAACTTGCTTGCAAAATCAATTCAGACAATTTTTGGATCGGTTCCGTCATTTCCGTAATCTGGTACAAACTCATCCGGTTGGCCGAACCCTGGATCAGATCAGCCACGTCGTCAATCGCGGTAGCTAAGGAGTGAATATCTTCGCGGTCAAACGGCGTGATAAAGTTTTTGCCCAGTTCTAAATAAATCTGGTGCGTAATGTCATCGCCCACATTTTCCAATTTATCAATTTGCTGGTATAGTGTTTCGCGTCGGTTTGCATCCGGTGCATTTACCGCTTCTACCATAATCACGGCCATTTCAACAACATTTGCTGCTGCCTGCTCAAATAAAGGAAAAAATATCTTTTTGTCCTTGGGTACAAAATATTGGAAAATGCTATTTAACGACATGCTTTTTAATTACAGGCAAAAGTAAAGTTATTGTGTTAAGTTATTGTTAATTTTCAGTATGGCCGATCCCGGAAATGGTTGCAGCTTTGCTTTTTCTAAGGTAAAACCGAAAGTAGAGCCAATTCCAAGTGTACTCCTAACATGGATTGTTTGCTGGTGCGCTTCTACAATGTGCTTCACAATAGCCAAACCTAAACCAGAACCGGCAATTTGGCGCGAACGGCTTGCATCTGTACGGTAAAAGCGTTCGAACAAACGCGGCAGGTTTTTTTCGTCTATGCCGGCACCGTCGTCGGTTACTTCCACCAAAACCTGGTCGTGCAAGGAAAACAAACTAACCGAAGTTGTGCCGTTGGTTTTGCCGTATTTAAAAGCGTTGTCAATCAGGTTGATCAAAACCTGCCTAACCCTTTCCCGGTCGGCATTTACATAAATCGGCTCATTGTATTTCTCCTTAAAAACCAACTGGATTTTGTATTGAATTGATTTAACTTCTTCTGCTTCGAATACTTCTTTTATCAGCTCATTTATCTTGAACTTGGTATAATTGATGGGTAATTCGCCGGATTCGAGTTTTGAAATTTCATCCAAATCTTTAATCAGGTAACTCATCCGGTCCACGTTATTAGATGCCTTTTTTAAAAATTTAAGTGCCTGTTCAGTATCGTCTAAACCGTCCTCGTCCAGCAAAGCATCCAAATAACCTTGCATGGCAAAAAGCGGCGTTTTAAATTCGTGCGAAAGGTTGGAGAGAAATTCGCGCCGGAACTTTTCCTGTTTTTTAAGCACTTCGATCTCCAGCTTTTTTTCTTTGGCCCATTCTTTTACTTCCTGTTCCACATCATGGATCGGGTCGGAACTGATATTTTCGCCCAAAGCATCGCGCAAATCGCGGCCTAACTTTAAACTGTGGATGAGTTTATAAATGAGCTTGATTTTCGAATAAACGTACTTCTCGATCAAATAATAAAAAACGATGAAGCTGGTAACCAGCGAGATAAAAAAAATCTGGAACACATCATACCAACTCCGGCTGAAATAGAAATTGGTGATGCCAAGCGTGATGGCAACGGCCAATGCGTTGATAAAAACGAGTACATTCAGTCGCATGTTTCAAATTTAGCTTTTGTACAGGATAATTTGCCAGCGAAACGCCCACATCCATTTTATTTTATAGTTTTTGATACCAGCACGATAAAGCAGGTTAACCAGATCTGACCGGGTAAAACTGCGTAAAACCGACAAGGCACCATCCTTACGGATCGTGTTTGCACGGCTAAATAGCCTTGCTGTTGCTATAAAACTGTAATATGCCAATGGATGGCGGTGCAAATCGTTGATAATTACTACTTTTTTGCAGGAAGCAAGCATTTTTTGAATGAGTATAACCCATTTTTCATCATCAAAATGATGGGTAAAAAGGCTTGAAATTACGTAATCATATTTTTCTTCCTGAACGTCTTTTAAAACATCGGCCTGAATAAAATTTAGGTTGGTAAAAGAAGCAGCGCGAATGTTTGCAAATTGTATAGCAGCAGGGGTTGCATCTAAGCCGGTAAATTTGATAGAAAGGTGCCTGCGGTTGGCCCAAAGCGCAAGTTTCCGTAACCCATCTCCTCCTCCGCAGCCCCAATCGCTAACCGTTTCGCCGCTTTTTAAGTTTAACTGCTTAAAGGCATCGTAAAAAACCTGGTAACCGCCCAGCAAACTATTAATACGTTCCAGCCCTTCTAATACAGGAAATATTTCTGTTTCGGGGAGCGTAAAATCGTCCATTATTTCTTCTGCTGTACTGCGTTTGCTAAAATCGAGCATGTTTATCAGAATTAATTATAAGAGTCCGTTTTCAATTTCACTTCAAAACTTTGATGCTTCTTTTACCACCTAAAAATCAGAAAGAATTTTATACTTCTTTTATTGCTAAAAACAAACATAAAATTATAGGCATAAAAGAAGCATTATAAAGTTTTGGGCAAGTTGAAGGACTGCGTAAGAGAAATTTAAAAAGACCCTAAGCCAAATGGTTTTCCGTGGGTTTTTGCAATTAACTTATCTGCAATAGCAGGAAAATAATTCATTAAACTTAAAGCGCTTTCGGTTGCATAAGTATGCCTAAACATAGGCTGTAATTGCCTGCCTGTCCATAACCGGGTTGCAAAAGCAGCGTTCCATTGTTTAGTATAAGCTTGTTCCAGCTTTAAACGGTTATGCTGATCGAGCTCGTTTTTGGTGTAAAACTGTTGAATGTTTTCCGTTAGTATTTTAGCAGAATGAATGGCCATGCTCATACCGTTTCCGCATAAAGGAACAATCATTCCTGCCGTATCACCACTCATCAGTATATGTTGATTAACCAAGCTTTTCTTCTCAAACGAAATTTCGTTGATTACTTCGGGCTTGTTCCACAAAAAATCCGAATTGGTAAAAAGCTGGTTTAAAACGGGGTTTTTTCTCACTACCTGTTCCTCAAAAGCAGCGATATTGCCCAATTGCTTCAACTGTTTTCCGTGGGCTAAGTAACACAAACAAAACTTATTGCCTTCAACAGCACTCACACCGCAATAACCGCCTTTAAAGTTATTTAGCTGGATAAGGTTATCAGGAAAATCAGTTTTAATATGATATTTGACCCCAAAAAAAGGGCTTCTGCGGTAAAAGAAACTCCTTTTTAATTTTTGGTCGAGGTTAGCGCGTTTACCAAACGATCCGATAACCAAAGGTGCCTGCAAAATTTCTCCCGAAGATAAATGTACCTCAAATCCTTCCTTAATAAATTGCACATCATCTACTTTGGTATTCAGCATAAATCCTACACCCTCGGCTTTTGCTTTTTGGTATAAAAAATCATCAAAAGCATAACGGCTGATCCCAAAGCCGCCCAAATCCAGTTTTCTGCTAAATCTCTTACCTGAAATGCCTGTCAATTCCAGTTTTGAGATTTTTGCTGCATCAAGTTGTTCTGGGTTGATGCCTAACTGTGTAAGAAAAGGGATAACTTCATTAGAAATATACTCGCCGCAAACGCGATGAAAAGGATAGGTTTTGCGTTCAATCAGCGTAACTTCGTAACCTGCCCGGTTTAATAAAATAGCATTAAACAAACCGGCCAGCCCTCCGCCAATAACAATTATTTTCATGCAGGAACAGTTTTTTTCAGGATCATGGATTCTACCGTAAGTCCAGGTCCAAAAGCAAAACTCATGATATTTCCACTCTCAATAGCTTTAGTAGAATAAAGCTGTTTTTGCAATACAAAAAGTATGGTAGCAGATGACATATTGCCGTAATCCTTTAAAACCTCATACGAAAACTGATTGGCTTCTTCCGGAAGTTCAAGTGCTTCTTCGGCAGCTTCCAGTATTTTTCGTCCGCCCGGATGAACAGCAAAAGCAGCCATTTCATCAAACTGTAGCCCTGCCTTGTTTAATAAATTTTCAGCAATACGTTTAATATGCTGTTTAACCTGTTTGGGTACTTTGCCCGTCAGCTTCATTTCAAAACCAGTATTACCAATATACCAGGCCATTTCATTTCGGGCTTCATACATAAACTCCGAATAAAACGCTTCCAGTTCCAAACAGGTTCCTTTACCAGAACGGTTTGCTGTATTTTCAATAATCGCAGCAGCAGCGCCATCAGCAAAAAGAGCATTTGCAACCCAATTATCTATACTATTGGTTTTCTGGAAATGCAGGCTGCACAATTCTACCGATACAACCAGCACTTTGGCTTCCGGATTGGAACGACAAACGTAATCTGCTGCTTTTAATGCGTTTACTGCACCATAACAACCCATAAAATTAATGCAGGTACGTTCAACGCTTCGGTTTAATTGTAGTTGTTCAACCAAGTCAATATCCAGCCCCGGTGCATACATGCCCGTACAACTTACGGTAATTAAGTGTGTTATGCTTGCTTTAAAATTAGTATCTAAATTTTCTAAGCAGTTATTTACGGCATTTACGGCAATCGCAATGGCTTCCTTTTCGTATAATTTAAGCCTTTTTGCCGTATCGGGGAAAGGTTCCAGATCAGGCGAAGTACCAAAAAAAGTGTTTTGGGTAAAATCGTTTGCGGAAAAATCAGGAATAACGGAGAAGCGCCGTTCGATACCTGAATTAGTGTGGATGTTTTCGAGCTTAGCTGCATGATGCTCTTGCAGTCCAAAAGCTTTGCTCATAAATTGATAACTATCCTTTTGCGAAATACTATTTTTGGGATTGGCGGTTCCTATTGCACTGATACAACTCCTCATTAACCTGTTATTTAATATAAATCTACTTTGTTGTTTCTACATCGATAAAAACAGTAACTTCATTGGCCAGGACCATACTTTTACTTCCCACGCCAAAATCAAGACGGTTGATATCAAAGCTGCCCTTAAAAATACTGCCGGTGTTGTTCTCAATATACGAAAAAGGAACTTTAACAGGTTTAGTTTTATCTTTTATTGTAAGATTGAAGATACCAATAAAACTTTCTTTGTTTTTTTGAACAAAAGAAACAGACTTCAACTTAATTTCCGGGTACTTTTCTACATCAAAATATTCCTCGCGTTTTAAATGGTTATCGCGCAAAGTATTATCAGAGCTGATGGTTTTTGCATCAACAGAAGCTTCTATAGTGCTTGTATTTAAATGGTCTTTATCAAAATTAATGGCAGCAGTAAGTCCGGTAAAGCTTCCGCTGGTAGCAATGCCCAGATTTTTGATTTTAAAGGTGATGGCTGAACTGACTACTTTTCTGGTGGTTTGGGCAAAGGAAAAAGCGGTTGAAAAAAGGCTAAAAAAAAGAAAAACAACATATTTCATGTTCAAGTATTAAGTATATTCGTTAACCGAGATTTTTTAATATTATTATACTCACAATTTAAAGCTTTAAATAATGCTTCCCAGCCGGTCAGCTCTGGTTCATTTACGTTTAGGATTTTCTGTTTTGTTGCTGCCGGTTTATCTGTTTGCATTAAGCCAGGCCCAAACAGTACATATTTGGCAGGCAATTGTTGCTTTTTTTACCTGGCATTTTTTAGTGTTTCCGGCCAGCAATGCCTATAACAGTTATTTTGATAAAGATAAGGAAAGCATTGCCCTGCTGGCCAAACCACCAGAAACAGACAGCAGCTTGTACTATTTTTCCTTGCAGATAGAGCTTGTTGCTTTTTTACTGGCTTTTTTTGTAGGATGGCAATTTGCAATTGCAGTTGTTATTTATGGCATTTTGTCTAAACTATATAGTCATCCTGCAACCCGTTTTAAAAAATATCCTGTTATTTCTTTTCTGCTGGTTTTTATTTTTCAGGGCGCTTTTATTTACTGGAACACTTATACAGCTATTTCAGGAACAAGCATTTTTTATAACTGGAATGAGCATTTTTTATTGGCAGGACTTATTTGTTCCTGCCTGATCGGTGCTTCTTATCCGCTTACACAAATTTATCAGCACAACGAAGATAGTCATCGCGGCGACCGCACCTTAAGTTTATTGCTGGGTTACCGCGGTTCTTTCGTTTTTGCAGGATGCTTATTTGTAATGAGTACAATTTTGTGTTTTTATTACTGGAATGCAGTAAACCTGCGCACCAATTTTTATGTTTTTTTAGGATGTGCCCTACCTGTTTTTACCTTCTTTTGCTACTGGCTTTTTTTAGTGCTAAAAACAGTATTAAACGCTAATTTTAAAAATGCCATGCGCATGAGCTTTATTAGCGCGGGTTGTATGCTTGTTTATTTTGGATATTTAGCTTTTATGCGTTAAAATGCAATATGCGCACGGATCGAAAATACATGCACGGGGCCACGATCGCTATTATAAGCCGGATGTAGGATAAATTGGTAATCAGGTGTTAAATAAACCTTATTTTGGTAAGCGTTTAACTTGTAATACAATTCTGCAATCATTTCGGGCGAATAATTAAGCGCGCCATCGCCAATAATAAAACCGTAGCCGCCAGCCGCCAGATAATCGCGGTGCGCGGCTGAAATGCCGTTACCAACAAAAGCCAAACCAATTTCATCGTTTTTACGTTTCCAGGAAGTTCCGTTTAAAACGCCGCCAAAACTGATGGAGCGGTCAATTTCTGTAAAAGCCCAAGTTTCGTTCCGGCCATCATTGTAACTCGCTTTAGCAAAAACACCAAAATCTTTGCTGAGGTATTGATCGGCATTCAAACCAAAACCCAATTTGTTTCGGCCATAAGCACGGGTAGATACAATATCCGGAGCGGTTGGGTTTTCGGCGATGGCCAGGCGATAGTTGCCCATTTTGGCATTGTTGTTAAAAGCTAAAATCCGGAAAGAGCCTTTTTTATCTTCCGCAAAACCAAAACGCTTTTCATATTCCAGCGTTTGCGAATTTGCTTTGCCGATCTTTCCGTCCCAGATAGAACCGTTTGCGGTAGTGGTAACCATGGTAACCGCAAAACGCAAGTCCCACGAAGGCTGATGATAATCTAAATAAGCACCAATAACGTAACCGCGCGTGTTGGCCGGGTAATCCCAGGCGGCGTTGCTCATCAACGACCAGTTCATAAACTGTGTCCGCGGGTCGTGGCTGAATTCGTTGGTATCAAAAAAATCGGCCATGCCAAATTTTCCGGCTGTGATGGAAAAGTAATGTCTGCTTTGCAAGCCGTACAACTGGTTATTATCGTCGCTGAGTGTATCCTGCCCGTTTCCCCAACTAAAACGTTGGGTTAAGTAAGCGCGGGCAACATAAATTTTAGGTTCGGCAGAACCAACCCGAAAAGTTTCGCCGTTGGGGAAACCGGCAACGCCTAAGGTTTTGCTAAAACCAGCACCGCCGGAAATTTCCGGGTTAAAAAAAGCTTGGGCGCCTTTCCAAAGCCTGGCACCGCCAAAAAGCGTTGTGGTAAGCGAGCTTGCGGTTTCGTGAAATGGGGACAAACTGTTGTCGCCGGAATATTTTGCGCTAAAACCAGGATGTGTTTGCGTAATGACCGTTTGCTGGAAATGCAGGTTAAAGCGCTGCTGCTTTAACGTATCTATTTGTGCTTGGGCAGATAAAAAAAGTACCGATAAAAGAAGTATGTAAAGTATTTTCATCAAATTGCTTCAAATGTTTCGGGCGCGAAAATACGTTTATTTTGTCCCGTTCCACTCGGCAGCAAACTGTTCGAGGTACAATTCCATAAAAGCGTGCCTTTTTGCGGCAATTTTTTTTGCGGTTTCGGTGTTCATCAAATCTTTCAGCAGCAACAGTTTTTCGTAAAAGTGGTTGATGGTTGGCGCGGTCGAATTTTTGTATGCTTCTTTTGTAAGGTTAAAATTTGGTTCGACACCAGGATTATACATTTCGCGATTTTTAAATCCGCCGAAAGTAAAAGCGCGGGCAATACCGATGGCGCCGATGGCATCCAAACGGTCGGCATCTTGCACCACTTTCATTTCTTTAGAAGAAAAAACAGGTTTATCAAAGCTGGATTTAAACGACATGTGGCGGATAATTTGCTGCACATGTTCGATTATTTGCGGATCAACTTCCAAACTTTTTAAAAAATCTCCGGCTGTTTTTGGCCCAATTTCTTCATCACCGTTATGGAATTTGCTATCGGAAATATCATGCAACAAAGCAGCTAATTCTACAATTAGCAAATCAACTTCTTCTGTTTGGGCAATCAGTTTTGCATTGTTCCAAACGCGGAGGATGTGCCACCAATCGTGGCCGCTTTCGGCGTTTTGCAGGGTTTGCTTTACGAAGGTTACTGTTTTTTGTATGGTAAAAGAAGTATGATTTGTTTCTGATTCTGTTAAGTTCATGATTTAACTTCTTGCAAAAGTATTACTTTTAGAAGTATGTTGTTGCTTAAAAAACACGGTAGAAGTATTTGAACGCATGGAAGAATTAATAAATGCTGATTATAAGGATTGGTTAGTTGAAATCAAATCGAAGATACGTTCCAGTCAGATTAAAGCTGCCATAGCTGTTAACAGTGCCTTAATCCAATTTTACTGGGATTTAGGGAAAATGATTACGGAGAAACAAGCCCAAACGCAATGGGGCGATGGCCTGTTGATGCAGTTAAGCCATGACCTGAAAAGGGAATTTCCGGAAATGAAAGGCCTTTCGTACAGAAACTTGAATTATGCCCGACAATTTTACCAATTCTACAAAGATGCAATTGTGCAACAAGTTGTTGCACAAATTCCTTGGGGACATAATATATTGATTATTAGCAAACTAAAGAATTTGGAGGAAGCGCAGTTTTATTTGCAACAAACCATAGAAAATAACTGGAGCAGGGATGTTTTAGGGCTACAAATTAAATCAAACCTTTACAATAGAAAAGGAAAATCGGTTACTAACTTTAAACAAACTCTCCCGAAGCCTTTTTCTGATCTTGCGCAGCAAACCCTGAACGACCCGTACATTTTCGACTTTTTAACCCTGACAACAAAAGCAAGGGAAAAGGATATTGAAAACCAGTTGATAAGGCATATCACTCAGTTTTTGCTTGAGCTGGGCAAAGGGTTTGCTTTTATTGGCCAGCAGTATCACCTGGAAGTAGCGGAGGAGGATTATTACTTAGACTTGCTATTTTACAATGTTCCGTTAAAATGTTATGTGGTTATTGAGTTAAAGAACACCAAGTTTATACCGGAGTATGCAGGGAAACTTAATTTTTACCTTTCTGTCGTAGATGATTTGTTGAAAAAGGCAGATGACCGACCTACCATTGGTATGCTTTTATGCAGGGATAAAAATAATATTGCCGTAGAATATGCTTTGCGCGATATGAGCAAACCTATGGGTGTAAGTGAATTTCAATTTACAGAAATTCTTCCCGAAAATATCAAAAGCAGTTTGCCAAGCGTGGAAGAACTGGAAAATGAACTGAAAAATCTGAAATAGTTGAAGGTTTTGAATTTAGGGCGGTTGATTGGTGATAGAGGAATTAAAAATCACAAGCTCAAAGGAGCTTCCATTAAATGAAATATAACTGTAACAAATGAGCCAAAACAAGCGTAAATAAATAACTTGTGTTCAACATATTGACAGCACTAAATTTTAAATAGTGCTAATAAATATAAACCTTTATGAACAGTTTTTTTGCTTTGTTATTGCTTGCAAGCTTGTTACTTCTTATAACTGGAATATCTAGTCCGACAACAAGTTTATTTTGGAATAAAGAAAAAAGAACGAGAAAACAATCGGTGCTTATTTATGGTGGCTTGGCAATCCTTTTTTTTATTCTTTTTGGAGCTACAAGTGAGAATGTTAAAGAGGAAAAACAGGGTAGTCAAGAAAACTTAAATCAAGCAGTAGTTTCATCTAATGCAGGCAATTCTACTTCATCAGACAATCAAGAAACAGGACAAGCCCTTTTTAATTCAACAGAAGAATTTAAAGATGCATTTAATCAATATTGTGCTTCAAATCAATTAGATTTTCGGGTTAATTCTTTAAAAATTAAACAAAATAAATCTTTTAGCTTATTTACCTATATGTTGAATGAAAATTTAGGTTTGACTGGTAATATTGATAAATCAACCGGAGGAATTAAAGAAGTAGCTATGTTTGGAACTGGTGATGGAACTTCTACCTCGGGCAGCAATATCATTTTGTGTATGGTTGCAATCATTGCGACCGTTGATCCGACTATTCCAGCACAAAGCAGATACAAGATTCTTAAGAAACTGAAATTGTTCGACAAAAATGTTAATAGATTAGATATGTCGCAAGAAACACTAATGAATGGAATTAAATATTCATATATTTCAAATTCAATAGTGGGAATTTCATTTGTGGCTTCTATTGACACAGATTCAGATTAAAAATGGCTACACGTAAGAACAATATTTGCGTTATCCGTTAGTCCGCATTTATAAATTAGATTTTTTTAAGCTAAGAGTTTTCAATTCTTAAACATCAAATTACAATCCAATTTTTATACGATAAAAGAAGCATCAGTGCTTATTTCAAAAACAATCAAGCCTTTCCCACCGGCCGTTCCCCCGCCTCCCTTTTACTGCCATCATACAACTCATACTCCATCAGCCTGCAATCCAGCTTCCCGTTAAAAAATTCAATTTTGCGTGCTGCTTTTAGCCCTACTTTTTTGGCCAGTTCCGGGTTGCCGGTAAAAACGTAGCCGCGGTAACCTTGGCAATCGGTTTTTAAAAAATCACCAACGCGTTTGTAGGTTGCTTCCAGTTTGGAGTGCACGCCTAAACGTTCGCCATATTCCGGGTTGAAGAAAACAACACCTGGTTCTTCGGGCACTTCTGTTTCTGCAAAATCACAAACCTGGAACGTGATTAAATGATCTACGCCAGCCGTTTTCGCATTATTTTGGGAGATAGAAACAGCATCTGCAGAAATATCGGAAGCAATAATTTTAAAGTTAATTTCTTTTTTGGAAATGTCTTTCAGTTTTCGGCGTTCGGTAAAAAATACCTGCTCATCGTAACCTAAAATATGCATAAAAGCATAATTCATCCGGAAAAGCCCGGGGTGTTTGTTGGTTGCCAATAAAGCCGCTTCAATGGCTAAAGTCCCCGAACCGCACATCGGGTTGATGAACGTACTTTTCTGGTCCCAGTTACTGGCCAAAATCGTGCTGGTTGCCAACGCTTCCAGCATTGGCGCTTTTCCCGGGATTTTGCGGTAACCGTGTTTAGATAAGGTTTCGCCGGAAGTATCCAAAAAAATATCGGCCTGGTTTTCCTGCCAGTACAAATGCAAAACGGCTTTGTTCCACTCCGGTCCCGAGTTTGGCCGGATGCCTTTTTTATCTTTGATCCGGTCAACCACCGCATCTTTCACTTTTACGTTGGCAAAAAGCGGCGTGGTAATGTATTCGTTGTTGACGTTGGAAGTAACCGAAAAATAACCATCAAAAGCAATCAGGTTTTCCCATTCAATTTCCAGCAAACGATTGTACAGTTCGCCCGGGTTTCTGGCCTCAAAAGAAGCAACCTGATACAAAACCTGACTGGCGCAACGCAGGTTTAAATTTAGCGGAATGCAATCGTTTACCGTTCCTTCCAGCTCTATGCCGGTGCCAAAAAAACGCTTGATGGTAAAACCTAAATCTTCTACCTCCTGCCTTAAATACGCCGATAACCGCTTGTTGCAGGTAATAATGATTTTGCTTTTGGTGTGGAAAACATCTGCCATAATTCCTGCAAAAATACGTTTTTAAGCAGGCGTTTTTACTGGCGATCTGTTAACTTTACACTTTAAATTATTAACCATGGAGATTAAAGGAAAAGTACACGAAGTTTCGCCTACCACGCAGGTAACCGATTCTTTCAAAAAAAGAGAACTGATTGTGGAATATGTGGAGAACCCGCAATACCCGGAATATATTAAATTTGAAGCCGGGCAAGACCGCTGCGCCTTGCTGGACAACGTAAAAGTTGGCGACGATGTGGAAGTTTTTTTTAACCTGAGAGGCCGCCCCTGGACAGACAAAACAGGCAAAAAATCCTATTTCAACTCGCTTAACTTGTGGAAAGTAAACGTGCTTTCGGCAACCGGCAACAGTACTGCTGCAACCCCGGAATATGCAAAACCGGCCGATATTAGCGCAGGTGCGGAGGAAGACGACGACTTGCCGTTCTAAAAAAAGAAAGCCCCTGTTGCCAAAAAACGGGGGCTTACCTTAATTTTATTTTTCAAGGCTTTGTTTAAATTTCTACCGGGGAAATTTACAATGCTTCTTTTACCGGGCAAAAATTGGTGTTTGTATTTATTAAATAACCCAAAAAACAAACGGTTTAAATTTTTAGGTGGTAAAAGAAGCATCAACCCAAAAAAATGATGTTAGAAAAACTTAAACAGCTTCATGTTCTTTTTTTGTTCCGAGCGGTAGTTTTTCAAAAAAGCTGCATTAATTTCTGCATCCAAAAACTTCCGGTTTTTGTTGTTCGCCCAAAACTATTTTAACTGCAGTATTCGCCCATACTGTTTTTACCGGCTAAATTTTGGCAGCACAAAAGCGGCCATATTTTGCATCGCAAACGTTAAACCTTGGCCAACAGATGTTAAATAATGTTAAACGCCATTTTGCAACCTTTAACTTGGATATTTTTGTATGATGAAAACCAAACGCATCAGCCTGATTATTGCATTGATGGGCCTTGCCCTGATGGGCGTTATGGGCATGCAGTTTTATTTTCTGGTTGAATCTTACCGCCTTAAATCCGAACTTTTTGACCGCTCTGTTGCCGAAGCTTTAAGCAGCGTGGTTGCCAAAGTCGAAAAAAAGGATGCCATTAATTTTATGGAGCGGATGAAGCCCGATCAAAACACTACGCATTACAAATCGAGCAGCCATCTTCATTTTGTTTACAACCGGGTTCCTTTATCTTCCGCATCAAAACAAAAAAACCAGTTTTTACACCCGGAAATTGTACGCAAGCAACGCCGCATAGCCAGTTTAAAAGACAGTTTGGAAAACCTATCCAATCCGGAAGATATTTTAAGCTACCAGCAGGTGCATGTAGAAGAATATGTAGATGCAGCCGGTGGTTACCACAGTAAAATTACCGGAGTTTCTACACCAAAATTAACGCGGCAATTGCGCAAACAGTTGCAGCCGAATTTAAATAAATACGACACGGCGCAATACGTTTACAACGATCCGCAATCCGGGCCAACAGTTTTAACCATTCCTACGCTAAACCCGCTTTGGGTAAAAGAAAAAGAGCGTATAAAAAAAGCACAAGCGTTTAAACGGATCAAAAAACTCTTGGAAGATTCGGTACAATTGATGAAGGCCAAGCTGATGACGCCGGAAAAAATGGACGTGATGCAGAAGCTGGCCGAAGAGTACCAAAAAGCCGACGAACCTTTGGGCGCGCGCATCAACCAGTTGCAAATTGATTCTTTATTGAGGTTTGAGCTGCAGAACAAAGAAATTACCCTTCCTTTTAGTTATGAAATCACCACGGCCTCGCATGATTCGCTGATCTATTCCAACGCACAAAACTTTGGCAACGATAAACCGCATTTTATCTTGGCCGGCAATACTTATCAAACACCGATTTTCACTAAAGAAGTGGTAAATGATCCGGGCATGTTAAAGATTTCGTTCCCCGAAAAAAACAGGTTAATTTTAAACCGGATGACGGCCATCATGGGCATTTCGGGCGGTTTGCTTTTAGTACTAATTTCTTGCTGCGCTTACACAATCCTGCTGATCTTCCGCCAGAAAAAGATCTCTGAAATGAAAACGGAGTTTATCAACAACATGACACACGAGTTTAAAACGCCGGTTTCTACCATCATGATTGCCAGCGAAGCGTTAAAAGACGAAGAAATTATCGAAGACAAATCCCGTGTTTCGCGCCTGGCCGGAATTATTTATGATGAAAATGTACGTTTGGGCAGCCATATTGAACGTGTTTTGAATATTGCAAGAATTGAACAGGACGATTTTAAACTCGACCTAAAAGAGATCGATGTTAACGAGCAGGTTACGGCGGTAGTGGACAGCATGTCGCTTAAAATACAGAAACACAATGCCGAAGTTAAGTTAGATTTGAATGCTTCTTTTGCCCTGATAAAAGCCGACGAACTGCACTTTACCAACGTGTTGTACAACTTGATTGACAACGCCATCAAATACAGCCGCGAAGAACCTGAAATATTAATCGCCACAAAAAACACGGACAACCATTTGATCATTACCGTTGCCGATAAAGGCATTGGCATGAGCCGCGACCAGCAGGCCAAAATTTTTGAACAGTTTTACCGCATCCCAACCGGGAATTTGCACGATGTAAAAGGTTTTGGTTTGGGTTTAAGTTACGTTAGCACGATTGTAAAGCGTTTAAACGGCAGCATCAGCGTCCGTTCCGAAAAGGATAAAGGCTCTGTTTTCGAACTTAAATTTCCGCTCATCAACAAAAGTTGAAAAAGTGGTAATGCTTCTTTTACCGGGTAAAAATTAGTGGTTGATCTTGTCTAAAAAAATATGAACAAAAAATTGTTATTGGCCGAAGACGACCCGAACCTGGGCATGTTGCTGCAGGATTATCTGCAATTAAAAGGCAAGTTTGATGTGGTGCTGAGCAAAGACGGCGACGAAGGCCTACGTGCCTTTATCAAAGACAACTTCGATTTGGTGATTTTGGATGTGATGATGCCGAAAAAAGACGGCTTTACTTTGGGCAAAGAAATCCGGAAAATGAACCCGGATATTCCGATCATTTTTGCCACTGCAAAAGGCATGATGGAAGATAAAGCTGCGGCGTTTAATTTGGGCGGAGACGATTACATCACCAAACCTTTTCGTATTGAAGAACTTTTGCTTCGTATAAATGCACTGCTAAAAAGAGTATCTAACCAGGATAAAAAAGAAGAAGAAAAGCCAACCCGTTTTAAAATAGGCAAGTACAATTTTGATTTTTCTGCGCAGCAAATTTCTACCGGCGAGCATCAGCAAAAACTATCTACCAAAGAAGCCGAATTGCTGCGTTTGCTTTGCCTCAAACAGAATACGGTGCTTACGCGTGAAGAAGCGTTGCTAAACATTTGGCACGACGACAATTACTTCAATGGCCGCAGCATGGATGTTTTTTTAAGCAAAATCCGCAAGTATTTAAAGGACGACCCAAGCGTGGAGATTATCAACGTGCATGGAAAAGGTTATAAATTGTTGGTGAGTTAAGTCAATTTATTACTTAAGATTCTGCATTTACTTGTTGAAAATGACGAATCGTTGCCCGGTTTATTTTTTTCTCGGCGTGCCATAGTTCGTAGTTTTTTTGAAGGTTCAACCAAAATTCGGCTGTGTTTCCAAATGCTTCAGATAACTTCACAGCAAGCTCGGGACTAATGCCCAAATGTCCATTAATCACTGCTGATAAATTAGCCCTGGCCATATTAATCCCTTTGGCTACTTCCGAAATGGTCAGTTTGCGCTCATCAATAAATAACGCTTTTAATATCTCGCCCGGGTGTATTGGCGGCAATCCTCGTTTAAGCATCACGTTCCTTTTTAATGGTAATCAATATAATCAACGTCGAAAATATCCCCTGCTTCAAACCGGAAAATAAGCCTGTAGTTTGCACTAACCTTAACAGACCAAAAATCTTTTAAGTTTCCCGACAGCTTATGCACACCTGACCCAAGTTCTTTGATGTCTTCTTCGGAAGATACTGCATTCAAAACAGTTAAAAACCGTGCAATTTTTGTTAGTTGTTCAGCGGGCAATTTTGATCCGTTACCGTCTTCATAATAAAGCCTTAACCCTTTGT
Source organism: uncultured Mucilaginibacter sp. (assembly GCF_937859865.1). Classification (GTDB taxonomy): domain Bacteria; phylum Bacteroidota; class Bacteroidia; order Sphingobacteriales; family Sphingobacteriaceae; genus Mucilaginibacter_A. The sequence continues at coordinate 3,127 of NZ_CALMAT010000156.1, read as the reverse complement.
GACGGATAGTTTCAATCATTGATACAAATGTAACTTGTATTAATGTTTGTTACAAATAACGAAAACTTTCTTCACCAATTTTTAGTGCATAAAAGAAGTATCGGTTTTTTCTTATTTTAGGAAACCATAATCCTTCTTTTTATGCAATTTCCTTCCCTGCAAAAACTGGTATTTGCAACTTCCACTGTTTTATGAAATGCGTTATCCGATTAAGAAAATCTATTAACTACTAATTTTACCATGCTTCTTTTGCCACCTGAATTTCTTTTTCGGTAAAATCCATTCCTCAACCTAAAAATAAATTATTTATTTTGCTAACTTTTTTAGCAATTAATACGTAATATTGTAATAGAGAGAGGGCATGAAAATGGAAAATTCATTTATTTTTTTGGGGATTATTATCGGGCTGATTATTCTACTCATCGGGTATTTATCGAACAACCCGGACACGAAAAGCATTGACATCAGTTTTTATCAGTTTAAAGTGATGGTGAAAAAAAACGGGCGCAGGCAAAATTCCGTTGCCAGGAAAATTGTGCGCCGCCGCCAGGCATTGAAACAAAAAGCTAAAGCAGTTAAGGAAGCAAAACCAGTTAAAGAAGCACCTGCAAAATAAGATACTTCTTTTACCGGCATAAAAAAACCTGCACGTTTTGTCAACGGGCAGGCTTCTGTATCTTGTTGTGTTTTTTTAGGTTGAAATTTATTTTTTAACGTACATAACTTCTTTTACCGCTTTGATTACTTTTTCAGGGTTTGGCAGATATTCCTGGATCAAAGTTGGCGCGTATGGCAAAGGCACGTCCCCGCCCATGATGCGTAAAATCGGTGCGTCCAAATAATCGAAAGCATCTTTTTGAACTTTAAATGTAACTTCGGTAGCGATAGAACCCAGAGGCCAGCTTTCTTCAACAATCACCAATCGGTTGGTTTTTTTGACCGATTCGATAACACAAGGATAATCAATCGGGCGAACGGTGCGCAAATCAATAATTTCTACGTTGATGCCTTCTTTTTCCAGTTCGGCAGCAGCCGCATAAACCACTTTGATGATCTTGCCAAAACTTACAATGGTAACGTCCGTACCTTCTTTTACAACTTTGGCTTTACCAATTTCGGTGTAATACGTTTCTTCGGGAACCGGCCCTTTATCGCCATACATCAATTCGGATTCCATGAAAATAACCGGGTCCGGATCAATAATAGCAGATTTTAACAAGCCTTTTGCATCTGCAGGATTTGACGGAACGACCACTTTTAAACCCGGGCAGTTGGCATACCAGTTTTCAAAACACTGGCTGTGCTGCGAACTTAACATCCCGGCATTTCCGGTTGGGCCGCGAAAAACAATCGGTGCAGAAAATTGGCCGCCACTCATAGACATTAATTTTGCCGCGCCATTAATGATTTGATCAATGGCAACCAGCGAAAAGTTAAACGTCATGAATTCTACAATCGGCTTTAAACCGTTCATGGCCGAACCGATGGCAATACCGGAAAAACCCATTTCAGAGATCGGTGTGTCAATTACCCTTTTGGCGCCAAACTCATCCAGCATGCCCTGGCTTACTTTGTAGGCGCCATTGTATTCGGCAACTTCTTCGCCCATTAAATAAATAGATTCGTCTTTGCGCATTTCTTCGTTCATGGCTTCGCGAAGGGCTTCTCTGAACTGTATTTCTCTCATTCTATGTAAAATCAAGTGTATTTCAAGCGCAAATATAAACAGTAAAAGCTGATTTGCAACCGGGGTTTTGCGCCGAGAAAGAGAATTTATACCGATAAAAGAAGCATGTGCTTTAGGGCGTTTTCTGTTTTATCTTGAAACAATCCCCATTCCGTAAGTAAAATCCGTATTGATGCTAATGGGAAGCGTACCCGTCGGTTTTAATTGTTTGCTGATTACTTTTACGGCCGATTGCTGCATCTCCAAACTGTTTTGATAGCCTAAAATCAATGCTTTGCTTTTTTCTATCCCGATCATATTTGCAAGTGTGTACGGGTTGGCAAAAACCGTTACGACGCTGTTGTTTAAAGCAGCAACTTGTCCGATAAAATCTTTCACGTTGTTGTTGTAATCCAATTTGTTGGCAGGGCGAAGGCGTGTATCAAAAACACCGGTAATTACCTGGTCGTAGGTTTTAAGCTGAGTGAGCAATTGGTTTAGTTCTTCTGCCGATGCTGTTTTTGAGGCATAAAAAATGTTGTTGTTGGCATACCAGTTTTGCAGATTCAGTTGAAAAGGCGTAACTTGATTAGTGCCGATGGCCAGCAAAGCAGTTTTTTTAATGGGGTTTAAAAAGCTGATCTCGGCATCCCCTTTCAGCAACGTAATTGCCGCATCGGTTAGTTGCTGGTTCAGGTTTTTGCTTTCTTCGGAATTCAAATCTGCATACAAGTTGTTTTCTGAAACTTCCTGCAAATGGTTTAAACCGACATCATATTTGGCGGCCAATACTTTTTTTACCTTGGCAATAAATTCTTTTTTGTTAATGCCGCCGTGGCGAATCGCTTTTTTAATCGCCGCAACCGCGCGTACCGAGTTTTGGGTGAGTTCTAAAATATCGTTTCCGGCGTTTAAAGCCAGCACGTCCGCTTCCGAATTGGGGAAATATTTGACCACGCCTTTCATTTCCATCGCATCAGAAACAATTAATCCTTTAAAACCCAATTGATCTTTTAAAATATCAGTTACAATTGGCCGCGAAAGTGTAGAAGGCAAATGCGCGGTAGTATCCAAAGCCGGAATATTCATGTGGGCAACCATAATGCCAGAAATCCCTGCTTTAATGGCTTCTTTAAACGGGTACATTTCCAGCGTGTCCAGTCGTTCTTTGCTGAAAGGTAGCAGCGGCAAATCAAAATGCGAATCAACATCCGTGTCGCCATGGCCGGGAAAATGTTTGGCCGTGGTTAAAATCCCTTCGCTTTGCATTCCGGTTAAATACGCAATGCCTTTTTTAGCCACATTAAATTTGTTATCGCCGAAGGAACGAAAACCGATAACGGGATTATTTGGATTGTTGTTCACGTCCATATCCGGCGCAAAGTTCATCGTCATCCCCAAGCGTTTAAAATCCCGCGCTACAAACTGGCCCATTTTATAAATCAACGTATTGTCTCGGAT
>NZ_CALMAT010000155.1:29845-55660 GCF_937859865.1 uncultured Mucilaginibacter sp. | reverse complement strand
TCCAGATTTTGTGCGATTGATCGTTCGAGTTTGCATCAACCAAAACCGGACAATTGCCGCACTCGTTTTCAAAATGATTACACGTATAACGCACATGGCAGCCGCCGGTAAAAGCGTTGCTGTCGTGGAAAGTCCATACAATGGGTTTGTTTAGTTTTGCCAGTTCGGCCAAATGCTTTGGGGTGAGAAAACTATGGTTGACCCAATGTAAATGGATAATATCGGCAGCCAAAACCGCCGGATGATGGACCACAGAATAACCAAACCACGTAAACGAAAATGGAACTTTAACCGGTTTTAGATAACGCTTGGCCAGCAACCGCTCGGCAACAATGGTAGCTGCGGCATAACCGCGTTTTAGCAACGTATTGGTGAAAGTTTTTACAGCAGGATTTTGGCTGAATTTATAGAAAACCACAATTTCTGAATTCACTTCATCAGTTGCATTTAACGCCAAATTCAAACGTAAACAAGCGCGGCCCGCACCTCCGTTTCCGTCATAAGTATTTAAATGGACAACTTTCAGCATTGGCCAAAATTACTAAAAGAGTCGGGAAGACAGAAAGTCCGGAAGCCAGGAAGGCCGGACTTAAAACTTGCATCAAACACTTATATATTTCTTTAGGCTTCTGGCCTTTCAAACTAAAAATTTACACCTATTTTTATGTGGTAAAAGAAGCATTGTAAAAAGCTGGGAAGGCGGAAGTAAACCATGCATCCAAACTTTCGGACTTCTTCAAACTTTTGGTCTTCCCTACTTCTTCCAATATTGATTTTTTCTTTACTTTGCAACAAAATGAGCAACCAACTCACCGATCGGATTTTCTGGAAAAAGTATTGGGAATCGAAGAAAGACCTCGCCGTTGCCATTAAACCTGATTATACTTTTCATCAGATCCTAAAAAAACTTGTTAAAAAAAACAAGTTAAAAACAGCGATCGAGCTGGGCGGCTTTCCGGGTTATTATGCCATTTACCTCAACAAATATTTAAAACTCGAAACCACGCTTTTTGATTATTACGTACACACCGGAATTTTGGTTGATGTACTGGCGGCCAATAATTTAAGTGAAAAAATCATTGGTGTAATCGAAGGCGATTTGTTTAAATACAAAGCGTTAAAACAGTACGATTTGGTGCTTTCCTGCGGATTGATTGAGCATTTTGAAGATACGAAAGACATCATCAAAAAGCATTTGGCTTTTTTAAAACCCGGCGGAACCTTATTTATTACGTTGCCTAATTTTTTGGGTGTGAATGGCTGGGTGCAGCGAAAATTTGACCCGGAGAATTACAGCAAACACAATACAAAAAGTATGCAATTGGATTTGCTGGCGCAAGTTTGCCGCGAATTAAATTTGCAGGACGTGGAGTTGAGCCATTACGGCAAATTTTCGGTTTGGCTGGAAAACAAGCAAACCAAATCTGCAGTAGCCAAAATCCTGACCAAAACAATCTGGCTTGCCGGCAAAATATTTACGCGGATTGTTCCTGCCGAAACCAAACTGCTTTCGCCTTATATTGTGCTTACTGCTAAGAAATCAGCTTAAGCCCATACTTCTTTTACGATAGTTTTTTTGTGATAAAACGCTTCATACGTTGCAGCAAATTTCCTTTTCGGTTGCGCAAAAAATATTTGATGGCTTTGTAAGCGTCTTCGTTTTCGCTTAATTCTAAAGGAAAAAACTGAACGGGTTGCCTTGCCACATGCACTTGGTAAATATCTTCTTTGTTGGAATGCACACCGCTGCCATCATGCCCAATATTATGGATTAAGGATTTGGAAGGGTTTAGCGTCAATCCGCCAGCTAAAAAAACAGAAGCATACCAGCGAATGGCCCAGGAATTGTTTTTGCCCGATTTAAGTTCCTTCATCTGCTTCCAAAAGTTCATTGTGCCATCAATAGAAAAAGCTTTAATTTGCGGCTTGCTAAACTGGCCGATCAACTCGTTAATATCCGGGTTAAAATTTTTCCAGGCCCGGTTCCAGGTTGCCCAGCCCCAACTGGTTGCCGCGCGGTAAAAAAAAGTTTGCGGCAGGTTTTTTTCTAAAAGCGGGTACATGTAAGCACCGATGTGCATCACTTTTTCCTGGTTTAAGTAACGCTGTAAGGCATCATTAAAATAACGCAAGGTAAAAGGCGAAGAAAGTAAATCATCTTCAAACACAATTACTTTGCCATATTCTTGTACCAACTGGCTCACGCCGGCAATAATCGCATTTGCCAAACCCTGATTTTCTGCGCTTTCCAAAATTTTTACTGTTTTAAAACCATCGGTTTGTTTAATCAACGCCCGTACTTCGTTTACTTTTGCCTGGTCGGTTTCTGTTTTTGCGCCATCAGAAAAAATAAACAAACGCGAATCTTCTGCCAATAAATTCTTTTGCAAATAACTGATCGTCCGCCGTGTATGGTCAGGGCGATTGTACACAAAAAGGGCAATTGGGGCCAGGCTCTGCATGCTGTTTTTATCGTATAAAAATTAGAAAATCTTCGGAGTTTTATCTGTTGCGCTACACAAAACGGTATAAGCATTGGCAAATTTCTCTTGTGCTTTTTTGCCCATCAGCCGGTTTAAAACTTGTTTAAGCTGATACTCGGCCGTAATTTTAAAGTTAGCAAAAAAACTTTGATGCTTCTTTTGATTGGTAAAATTATTAAAGCGTGTTACTTCGGGCGCAATCATGGAAGTTTTATCGGCCAAAACCTCAAACCCTTCCGATCGCAACAAATAACGCAGCGAACTTGGTGTGTAAACATTTAAATGGCCGTAAGCCAAAAAGTGTTTGATGCGTTTATCCACACCAAAACGATAGTCGCGCGGCACTTCGATCACCTGAAACTTGGAAACCCTTTTCAGTTCCCGCAACAACATTCGTTCAAATTCTACATGTTCTAAAACGTGGGCCAAAATCACCAAGTCAAAAGTTTGGTCTTCAAAAGGAATGTGATAACCATCAAAAACTTGTACCGATTTTACACTTTTTAAATTCCGGCTTTTGATATGTTCCACACCGCTTTCAGAAATTTCAATTGCATGTAATTCCGGCGCAAAATTCCATTGGTCCAAATAATACAAAATGCTGCCATCGCCTGCGCCAACTTCCAGCACTTTTAAAAATTGCCTGCCTTTACAAACGTCCACAATGTTTTGCGCCTTATATTTTGCGCCAAGCATGCGCCAGGCTTCGTCGTGGTTTTGGTAGAAGTTATCGTAGGCGGTGATGATATTTCCGCGTGAAATCGTTTCAGGCATTCAGGTTTTTAATTAAAATACATGCTTCTTTTACCGGCATAAAATTGGTGCCTGTAACCTTAACAGCATTTACAAATAATGTTTTTTATGTGCTAAAAGAAGCATCAAAAAAATTAGAATAAAATTCAACTTAAACCAAAACTTCCTGCTTTAAATTCTTTTCAAAATTCTGAATAAAATCGGAAAACGTTTCCGGGCTTTTTAAATTTAAAAGTTGCTCACGCTTGGCTTTTAAATCCTGGTAAGTTAAACTTTCAACCTGTTCTTTCGAATAATCCAACGAGTTTTCCGTTTTTCCCGGCCGCACCATTCCGATGCCGTGATCGCAATTAAAAACTTTGATTTCCAAATCTTTTCTTTCGGAGCGGAACTTCACAATTGCTTTCCAAACATCACCGTTCCATTGATTTGCCCACTCCGGGTGGTTTGCCTGTGCCGCTTCTTCCGAAGAATAGGCACGAATGGCAGCAGCTTCGGAAAGCGGGTTACAATCGTGGATCAAAATCACGCCGCCTTCGTTTAAATACTGCAACGCATTGTTGATGTCTGTTGCAACCTGTTCGTACAAATGCAAACCATCAATAAAAATCACATCAATACCGCCAATTTTTTTAATGTATTCTTTTTGCTGAATGAAAAAATCGTCGCTCGTCAATTCAAAAAACCGGTTGTTAAAGTTGGACGGATTTCTAAGATATGCTTTTATTTTTTTGGTTGTTTTGATTAGAAAATGTGGATCAATGGCAACTTTACAATCAGCTTTAATTTTGAAAAAACAAAAGCCGGTTTGCACGCCAACTTCAAAATAATTTACTTTTTTTCGCTTTGCAATCACATCAATACAAGCTTGTATCATGTGGTATCTTTTTAGTTCAGTCATTCAAATTTCTCCGGATTTGCTTTGCCTAATTTTCCTTCCAAACCATCATTTACGGCTGTTAAAAATTGCTGGTATTGTTTGGTTTTGGAACTGAGCAAGCTAACAGTTTTTAAGTACATTAAATATAAAAATTTATTGATGCCGAACACCAATTTATTTTTTACGGCAACGCGCGAGTAGAAATACATTCTATTTTTTACCGCATAATATGTTCTGAAATTCCATTGGTCCAGCAAACGCGAATGGAACAATTTATTTTGATAATTTAAACCATGCGACTGGTCTACATCAATAATTTTACAACTTGGAACGAGCCAAATTGCACCATTATTTTGGGTGATACGGTACGAATATTCAGAATCGTCAACATACAAATAGAATGCTTCGTTTGGCAATCCAATTTTGGCAATTATGGATTGATGCAGCAACAAACCACCGTAAGGAACATAAGGCAATTGCACGTATTTTTTAAACAGCTTTTGGCCACCAAACTTATCACGCAACTTATAATATTGATTGTTTAAAATGTTGAAAATATGGAAACCCATAAAATTATTGGGCACCAAATAATAACGGTAAGGATTTTCGCCTTGTGCAATTTTGATATGGTTAATGCGGTCTTCCCGAAGGCAAAACAAAGCTTTTTTATGATTTTCACCTTCAATTTCGTCCCAAGTATTTAACAGGTTGGTTAGCGCGTTTGCTTCCGGCACGTTATCGTCATCCAGCAACCAGATAAAATCGGCGATACTGTTTTTACCGGCATAATTTATGCCTTGCTTGTAACCACCTGCAGAACCTAAATTTTCAGCATTGTTTAAAACGATGATTTTTTGGGAATCAAATTCCTTCACATTTTCTGCAACATCATAATCTGATGCGTTGTTTACCACCACAATTTGCGCAACCTGCGTAAAAGACAACGTTTGTGCGATGACCTGTTTTAAAAAAGCCCAACGATTTCCATAAGTAACCGTAACCACACACACGTTATATTTTATCTTTGCCATCAAATTTCAAAAATATCATTTTAATAGCACAAAATTGAGCCGTTAAAACTACTTTAAAATTGCATGGGCATTATTATCCGACAAACCATTAAAGGCACTATTTTTTCGTATTTGGGTGTGTTGATTGGTTTTCTCACGGTCAATATCATCCAGCCGCATGCGTTAACCATTGAACAAGTTGGGTTGACGGGAATATTAGGTTCGTTTTCGCTGATGTTTGCCCAATTTTCGATTTTAGGTTTTAACGGAACTGCACGCTATTTTCCTTATTTCCGAAGCGAAAAAAACAAGCATCACGGTTACTTATTTTTGGCTTGTGCGGTTTCTTTTGTTGGGATTATTTTGTTTGCCGTTCTGGCTTACATTTTTAAAAATGAGATCATTAGCGAGAAATCACACAAATCGCCGCTTTTCGAAAAGTATTATTGGTATTTGATTCCGCTTACTTTTTTTACGCTGTTTTTTAACGTGTTTGACTTGTACGCGCGGATGTTGTACAACATTACGTTGGGTTTAATTTTAAAGGAATTTACCAAACGGATTTTCATCCTGGTTTCGATATTGCTCATTTATTTCAAGCTCGTCAGTTTTCCGGTTTTTATGGTTTTGTGGTTGCTGGCGAATATGATTCCAACCATTTTGATTATCATTAGATTGATCGAAAACAAGCAGCTTCACTTAAAACCTGATTTTAAATTTTTGGATAAAACTATCACCAGAAAACTAATTAACATTTGCTTTTTTGCAATTATCACCGGCTCCGCTCCGCTGATTATCCAGAACATTGATTCATACATTATCTTTAAAAAATATGGTTTAGGCGAAACCGGAATTTACACCATTGCTTTTTATTTTGCAACGGTAATTGCGTTGCCTTCGCGGTCTTTATATAGTATTTCTTATACGATTGTTGCTGAATCTTGGAAAACAAACGACCTAAAAAACATTAGTAGTGTTTACGAGAAAAGCTGTATTAATCAACTCATTAGCACTTTGTTTATCTTCATTATTATTTGGGCAAATATTGATAACATTTTTCAAGTGCTTCCACCGGCTTATGCAGGTGGAAAATACGTGATCTTTTTTGTAAGCCTTGGTTTTTTGATAGATTCTGCAACCGGAATTAATGGTGTAATACTTGGAACATCGAAATACTTTAAATACGATTCGTTGTTTAATTTGCTGTTGGTTGGCGTTACGGTTTTAGCCAATTTATGGCTAATTCCGATTTACGGAATTACCGGCGCAGCCATCGCTTCGGCCATTACATTGCTGGTTTTTAACCTTTTCAGGTTTGTTTTTATTCTGATTGTTTATCAGATGCAGCCTTTTAATTATAAGAATTTAGTTTGTATTTTATTGGGCATTTTGGTTTATTATTTATCGCTGTTTCTTGTTCCGAAAATGGATAATTTTATGTTTGATACGATTGCCCGTACTTTTTTTATCACCATAATTTATGTGCTTGCCGTTTACTATTTAAACCTTTCTGATGACATTACAATTATTATAAAAAAGTATTTATTGAAGTTTAAAGGTTAATGAAAAACAGGTGGTAAAAGAAGCATTTGGTTTTACAATCTTTACAAAATATTGCCACAAAAAAAGCCTTTAGTTTTTAACTAAAGGCTTTCGATATAATTAACTTTTAATTACTGATTTACAAATTTCTTAGCGTTGTTCCTTCTTTCGCCTTCGTTCAAAAAGATTTTACGCAAGCGGATACTTTGCGGCGTAACTTCAATGTATTCATCAGCCTGAATGTATTCCATTGATTCTTCTAAAGAAAACTTGATCGCTGGTGCAATACGCACGTTGGTATCACTTCCGGAAGCACGCATGTTGGTTAACTGCTTGCCTTTGGTTAAGTTGATTACCAAATCGTTGTCGCGGATATGTTCGCCTAAAACCTGTCCTTCATAAACTTCTACGCCCGGATCAATGTGAAAACGGCCGCGGTCTTGTAATTTATCAATCGCAAAAGCAGTCGTTTTACCGGTATCCATCGAAACCAAAACGCCATTTAAACGGCCCGGAATATGGCCTTTCCAAGGTTCGTAAGCTTTAAAACGGTGTGCCATAATGGCTTCGCCACCTGTAGCCGTTAAGACGTTATTACGCAAACCAATGATACCACGTGCCGGAATATCAAATTCCAAATGCTGTAAATCACCTTTTGGTTCCATAATTAGCAAATCGCCTTTACGTTGTGTTACCAGTTCGATTACTTTACCGGCAACGTCGCCCGGAACGTCCACAATTAAAGTTTCAATCGGCTCACATTTTTCGCCGTCAATTTCTTTGATGATTACTTGTGGCTGGCCAACCTGCAATTCGTAGCCTTCGCGGCGCATCGTTTCAATCAAAACCGACAAATGCAAAATGCCACGGCCGTAAACCAAATAAGAATCAGGGGATTCGGTTTCGAGAACTTTAAGCGCCAGGTTTTTCTCCATCTCTTTGTACAAACGGTCGCGCAAATGGCGGGAAGTTACAAACTTCCCTTCTTTGCCAAAAAACGGCGAGTTGTTGATGGTGAACAACATGTTCATGGTCGGCTCGTCAATGTGGATGACCTCTAAAGCTTCCGGTTTGTCAAAATCAGCTATGGTATCGCCAATATCAAAACCCTCAATACCTACAACGGCACAAATATCGCCAGAACTTACTTCGGTAGCTTTCAGTTTGCCCAGGCCTTCAAAAGTATATAGTTCTTTTATACGTGATTTTTGGATCGTTCCGTCGCGTTTTACCAACGATACCGGCTGGTTTTCTTTAACTGTTCCACGGGCAACACGGCCAATGGCAATACGGCCAACAAAGGAAGAATAATCCAGCGAAGTGATTTGCATTTGCAAAGTGCCTTCCTGTATTGGTGCCGGTGGAATGTTTGCCAAAATAGCATCCATCAAAGGGAAAATATCTTCTGTTGGTTTTTTCCAATCCGTGCTCATCCAGCCTTGTTTTGATGAACCGTAAATCACAGGGAAATCCAACTGGTCTTCGGTTGCGCCCAAGTTATAGAACAGCTCAAAAATCTGTTCGTAAACTTCTTCAGGGCGGCAGTTTTCTTTATCCACTTTGTTTACAACCACAATTGGTTTTAAACCTAAAGCCAAAGCTTTTTGCGTTACAAAACGGGTTTGCGGCATAGCGCCTTCAAAAGCATCCACTAAAAGCAGCACGCCGTCGGCCATTTTCAAAACACGTTCTACTTCGCCGCCAAAATCAGCGTGGCCAGGCGTATCAATAATGTTGATTTTAACATCTTTATATCTAACAGAAACGTTTTTGGCAACGATGGTGATGCCACGTTCACGTTCCAAGTCATTGTTGTCTAAAATCAGTTCGCCGGTTTCCTGGTTGTCCCGGAAAACAGCACAACTGTGCAAAATTTTGTCAACCAACGTAGTTTTGCCGTGGTCAACGTGTGCGATAATCGCAATGTTTCTAATTTTCTGCATGTAAATGCCTTAATAAATTTGCCGCAAAGATAAGGTTAATATATAAGAATTAACAACAGATAGTAATAATAAACAAGGAATTAACAGAAATTTAATTACCAGATTACGTTAACGGAATAAGGTTTAAATTGTTGGTCAACAGAAATAATGGCGATATTTTCTGTGATGCTTTGGGCGATGAGCATACGATCAAAAGGGTCTTTGTGGTGATGCGGAAGATCCAACAAAGTATAAAGATGTTCAAAAGAGATATTTAAGAAAACAAATGCTCTTTCTACAATATAAGCTTGAACCTCTTGCAGTGATTTAGTAAGCTCAATCTTTTTTGCTGAAATTTTAATGGCTAATTCCCAAAAAGAAGCGACACTAATCAAAATCGTATTTTGATCGTTATCTAATTCTTCCCGTAACTTTTGAGGTAACTTATCGCTTCCTTCCAAATACCAAATAAGCACATGCGTGTCTATTAAATACCGCATTGTTACATGTAATCTTTAAAGTCCTCTAAAGGAGCATCAAAATCATCAGCCATATAAGTAACAAGCCCTTTTAAACCGCCAAACTCTCTTTTTAACTTAGGTTTTTCTTCCAAAGGCTTATCAAAATCATCTGGCATTTTTCCGAAAATACCTTTTCCACTGCCAAAACCTGAGTTACGGATTAAAGAATTTGTAGATGAACTATTACTGTCCTTTTCTTTTTGTTGATCTTTATAAATCAAAAAATCCATAAAATCCTCCACCTCTTTCTGCAAAGAATCAGGCAACTTTTCCAGCTTTTCAATCAATCCCGTTTTCATCTTACTAATTTAACAGTTTTTATTTTAACCAAAAGCCCAAACCAAAAATTTAGGCATGGCAGCCGCCCAAGTTTCGGTGTTGTGTTTTCCGTTTACAATCTCTACATATTGAATATCGGCTGGCCGGTTATAGCCTTTGTTTTCCAGTGTTTTGATCAGGTCAATGGTATCGTCAATGGAATCAATAATAAAATTGCCGTTGCGGTCCATTGCTTCGTCTTTGGTGCCGGTCTGGAGCCAAAATTTTAAATCCGGCCGATGCTGTTTTTGCCGTATAATTTTGTGCATGATACGATCCTGCTCGCTGTCGTAACCATCATTCAAATCCTTGCTCCGCCACCAAAACGAACCGGAAAAAGCGCCCACTTTATCAAACAATTCCGGGTTGTTCCAGGCAATATCTACGGCAGATAATCCGCCTAAAGAAAAACCGGCATATGCAACTTTGTCGAAAGAAATCGTCCCGACAAATTCCTGCAACTTCGGCACTAATTCTTGGGCGATAAAAGAAGTATAGGCTGCCGCTTTGCTTCCGCGGCCTTTAAAATCAGGAATGGCTGCGGCACCATATTCCTGCTGCCGTTCTTCATTAGCGTGAATGGCAGCAACAAGTACCGGCGAAATTTGTCCGTTAGATTGCAGTTTTTCTAAAGCGGTTTTAAGTTGCAGGTTTTCCAGCTCCTGGCCATCGTTCAGCAGCAAAAGGTTGGTCTTGCCCAGTTCTTCAAACCCTTCAGGGATTAAAAGTGTAACCGTTACTTCCCGTTCTAAAAAAACGGATTTGATGGCCAAAACTTCTTCTGCAACGCTCATCTCCTGCTTCAATATAGGATAATACATGTACTGTTTTTATCGGTTAATTTTTGAAATAATGTTTTGTACGTAACAAAAGCAGTACCAGCCAGCATTTTTTTTGATTTTAATGACAAAGAAACTATCTTTCCAACGCATCAAACTAATAAACAATGATTGAAAATTACATCCGCTGGTATTCGCATAATTTGGGTTTTGAATTGGATATGTTAGTTTATGGCAACCGTGGCCGGCCTGTAATTTTGTTCCCAACTTCTAACGGAAGGTTTTATGAGAATAAAGATTTTGGGCTGATTGATGCCGTTTCCTGGTTTGTAAATGAAGGTTTGGTTAAAATTTATTGCCCTGATTCGCTTGACTGGTTGAGCTGGTATAATAAAGGAGTCTATCCGGCTGACCGCGCCAAAAACTACATTTGGTACGATAAGATGCTAAACGAAGAACTGGTGCCTTGGGTTACGCTGGAAACCGGTGTAAACAAAGCCGTAATGGCAGGCTGCAGTTTTGGCGGTTACCACGCCGCAAATTTCGCCTTTAAACATCCCGAAAAAGTAAGCCATTTGTTTTCTATGAGCGGCGCTTTTGATATCCGCACGCAAACCGATGGCTTTTACAACGACGATATTTACTTCAACAATCCGGTTGATTATTTGCCGGGAGACAACCAGCCGGACTTGTGGAACCTAAACATTATCCTTGGTACTTCCGATTGGGATATTTGTTTGGATGCCAACTATACTTTGTCAAACATTTTAAGCAAAAAAAATATTAACCATTGGTTAGACGTCAGGCCAAATGCTGTGCATGACTGGCCGGTTTGGAAACAAATGTTTCCGCATTATTTATCAACCTTATAAATTCATTTAATCCGATTCCCGATGAAAAAAATAGGCATTTTATTTGGCAAGGAAAATAGTTTTCCGCAGGCTTTTGTTGACCGCATCAACAGTAAAAACGAAAAAGATATTACGGCCGAATTTGTAAAGGTAGACAAGGTTTTTCAGGGCGAAGCATTGGATTATGCGGTAATTGTTGACCGTATTTCGCAGGACGTTCCCTTCTATCGCTCAATGTTAAAAAACGCGGCTATTTGCGGAACGGCTGTTATCAACAACCCGTTTTGGTGGAGTGCTGACGAAAAGTTTTTTAACAACGCACTGGCTTTAAAAATCGGCGTTCCGGTTCCGAAAACAGTTTTACTGCCCTCGAAAGAGCATCCTGATGATACGAGCGAAGAATCTTTCCGCAACTTATCTTATCCGCTTAACTGGCCGGCCATTTTTAAATACGTCGGCTTTCCGGCTTATATGAAACCGTTTGACGGCGGCGGTTGGAAAGAGGTTTACAAAATGCACAGCTCCGAAGATTTTTTTAATAAATACAACGGCACCAAGCAGTACGTGATGATGTTGCAGGAAGAAATTGTGTTCACTGAATATTTCCGTTGTTATTGCATCGGCGGCAAATACGTGAAGATTATGCAGTACGAACCGCGCAACCCTTTCCACGAACGTTATGTAATTGAAGGTGCTACTACAGACAAGAAATTGCTGGATACCATCAAAAAATATGTAATCTTACTGAACCAGTATTTGGGCTACGATTTCAACACGGTTGAGTTTGCCGTTCGCGATGGCATTCCTTACGCCATAGATTTTTGTAACCCGGCCCCCGATGCAGACATCAACAGTGTTGGTGCCGAAAATTTTGAATGGGTAGTAGAAACCGCTGCAACTTACGCCATAGAACGCGCCAAAAAGCAAAAACCCGGTCAGGATAATTTAACCTGGGGCGAATATGTAAAATCATCTGCCATGGGTTCGCCTTTGGTTGGTTTGCCACCAGTTAAACCAGCCGCAGCAAAAACCAAAGCAGCACCAAAGGCCAAACTTGTAGAGCAGGAAAAACCGGTAGAATAATCATCAGCCTAAAAAAATAGGCATAAAAGAAGCATTGACCGATTTCATTTTTTAAAAAGAAAGGAGCGCGATGAACAAGTTCACGTTAGGTGTTGAAGAAGAATTTATGGTGATTGACCCGGTTAGCCGGGAATTGATTTCGCATGATCAAAAAATTGTAGAGGGCGCGCAAAAAATTCACGAAGACCAGGTAAAAGCAGAAATGCACCAGGCCGTGGTTGAAGTTGGAACGCACATTTGCAACAATACTGAAGAAGCACGCAAAGAAGTTTCCAAGCTTCGCCTTACTGTTGCACAATTGGCCGGAGATTTGGGTTTAAGAATCGGTGCCGCCGGCACGCACCCGTTTTCCCACTGGCAGGACCAACTCATTACCGAGCATCCGCGCTACAACGAAATTGTAAACGAATTGCAACAGGCCGCGCGCTCCAATTTGATTTTTGGTTTACACGTGCATGTCGGTATCCAATCCCGCGAATTGGCCATCCATATTGCCAACCAAGTCCGCTATTTTTTGCCGCATGTTTATGCACTTTCTACCAATTCGCCTTTTTGGGTGGGCCGTAATACGGGTTACAAATCTTATCGCACCAAAGTTTTTGATAAATTTCCGAGAACAGGCATCCCGGATTACTTCAACAGCATTGAAGAGTATGATAATTACATCAAAATGCTGGTCAAAACCAATTGCATTGACAATGCCAAAAAGATTTGGTGGGACATCCGTGTGCACCCTTTCTTTGAAACCATCGAGTTTCGCATTTGCGATTGCCCGATGCTGGTAGATGAAACGATGGCTTTTACGGCACTTTTCCAGGCTTTGTGTGCCAAGCTGTACAAACTTCGGCAGCAAAACATGAAGTTTATTACTTATACACGTGCTTTGATCAACGAAAATAAATGGCGCGCTGCCCGTTACGGTATTGATGGCAAGTTGATTGATTTTGGCAAAGAAATAGAAGTAAACACGCGTTCCTTAATTTTAGAACTACTGGATTTTGTGGACGATGTAGTGGACGAATTAGGTTGCCGCGAAGATTTGCAATACGTGCATAAAATTTTAGAAAACGGCACCGGGGCCGACCGGCAATTGGCAATATATCAGCAGCGGAACAGTTTTGAAGACGTGGTGGATTACATCACTTCACAAACATTGGTAGGAATTTAGGCGTAAAAGAAGCATGACAGGTACAGAAAAAACATCGGTAAAAGCAGCAATCCTTGATTTGTACGACGGGTACCCCAACCAGGGTATGCGCTGCTTTCAGGATATATTGGTTAAATACCGAAACCAACATCAGCTTGATTTAACTTATCAGGTGTTTGATATCCGCGGAAAAAACGAAGTTCCCGGGATTGATTTTGATATTTACATTTTCAGCGGCGGCCCGGGAAATCCTTTGGAAAGCGAAGGTTCTGTATGGGAAAAAAGTTATTTTAATTTAATTGATCAAATTCAGCAGCACAACAATTCCGGCCATCCGCAGAAAAAGCATGCTTTGTTTGTTTGCCATTCTTTCCAGTTGATGTGCAGGCATTTTGGTTTAGGCTTGGTCAACCAAAGGCATTCGCCGTCTTTTGGTATTTTGCCGGTCCATCAAACCGAAGCCGGCGCGCACGATCCTGTTTTTGCCGGTTTGCCCGATCCTTTTTATGCGGTTGATTCCCGCTCTTGGCAAGTTATCCAACCAAACCAACAACGGTTTGAAGAATTGGGCGCAACACTTTTGGCGATTGAAAAAGAACGGCCAAACGTAGAATACGAGCGTTGCCTGATGTCCATCCGTTTCAGCGAATATTTCTTCGGAACACAATTTCACCCGGAAGCCGATCCGGAAGGCATGCGTTTGCGTTTGCTGGAACCAGACAAAAAAGAAGAAGTGATTGCTGAACACGGCGAGCGTAAATACAACGAAATGCTGGAACGGTCAGACGATCCGGATATGTTGCTGTTGACGCAAAACACATTGATTCCGAACTTTTTAGATCAGGCCATTTTAACTTTTCAGGAATAAAAAATAAATCTCATGGTCCCTTCCCTGCGGAAAGCTTTTAACGGGCAGTTTTCGAAAGAAAAGTATCAGCAATTTTTAAACTGTTTGCAGCAGGATTTAAAAGAGGAAATTGCTTTCCGCGTGGCAGAAACGCCCGTATTTTTTCCGCAAGATTTTAAAGAAAAGTTGATAAAGGCCGGAGATGACATCTTAAAAACATTGCTTGCACCAAATTTTAAAGAACTGACAGACCGCGCCATTCCCACAAAATGGAAAGTGGCTAACGAAACCAAACACCCACATTTTATTGCTTTAGATTTTGCCGTTTGTAAAGATGAACAAGGTGAAATCGTTCCGAAACTGATTGAACTGCAAGGTTTTCCTTCGTTGTTCGGCTTCCAAAGTTTTTTGGCCGATTGCTATCAAAATTCGTTCGACTTCCCGAAAGATTTAAGCATTTACTTTTCAGGATTAAACAAGGAATCTTATATTGAATTGCTAAAAAGAACAATTATCGGCCCAAACAAACCCGAAGAAGTGGTTTTGATGGATGTTGATGCTCATCACCAAAAAACGTTTGTTGATTTTTTTATCACCCAAAAACTCATCGGCATTCCCATCGTTGCTTTGGAAGATTTAAAGCAGGAAGGCAAAAAGTTATATTATATTTCCGGCGGTCAAAAAACCTACATCAAAAGAATTTACAACCGCTTGATTTTTGATGAGATTGATACCGATCCAAAGATTTTTGACAAAGTAGTTGATATCCGCCAAGATTTGGATGTGGAATGGATTACGCACCCGGAATGGTTTTACCGCATCAGCAAATTTACGATGCCTTTTTTACAAGGTAAATTTATCCCGCAAACCTGGTTTTTAAACGAACTGCCTTCTATCCCAACCGATCTCGAAAATTATGTTTTAAAACCCTTATTTTCTTTTGCCGGCCAGGGCGTAATTATTGATGTAAAAGAAGCAGACATCAAGGCAATTACTGATCCGGAGAACTGGATCCTTCAGCAAAAAGTAAAATATGAACCCATTGTACAGGCACCAGACGGCGGCGTAAAATGCGAGGTCAGAATTTTGTATCTTTGGCCCGAAGAAGACGTAAAACCAACGCTGGCCATCAACCTGACGCGTTTAAGCCGCGGAAAAATGATCGGCGTGCGTTATAACCAGGATTTTGATTGGGTTGGCGGCACCGTTTCGTTTTTTGGGTAGAAACTTGTGCTGCACTAAGTACACCAATTTTACGTTGATAAAAGAAGTATTGTTTTTCCGGTAGATATGAACTTTCAACTTGTTGTAGTAATCCTTATTTTTTTGGCTGCTGTATTTTATGTTGCCCGTTTAATTTACAACAGCGTAACAACCAAAAAAAGCTGTGGCAGCAATTGCAAATGCGGCGTTGATTTTTCGAACATTCCTGTTGAAAAATTCGGCTGTTAAATCTTTATCGCTGTTTTTTCTCTAAACTTCACGCTGGGTTTGTTTAAATTTTTACCAAAAAATGCCGATGCTTCTTTTATGCCCATAAATTCTGTATCGGATATTGCCAGTACAAAAACCACCAAAAAGACAATGAATTTTAGGTGGTAAAAGAAGCATCAGTAATATCCAAACAAAGTTTAAAACAGGCTTTTACAATTTTTAGCTGTACCTAATTGTATTGATGTCGTCCGATAAGCAAATTTTTCAAACAGATTCTCCCGGAAGATGGAACCGGTTAAAATGGTTGAGCCGTGCCATCATCTTATTTTTAGTGATCGGCGCGGTTGCGGCTGTGGTTGCCATTTCTTCTCAACAATATCCTTCGCTGCCCAACTTAATTGATATCCCTAAAAAATTAAGTCAGAAAGAATTAGAGCGCGTTAAAAAATCAAAGAAATTTAAAGAAATCAAGTTGGATGTTGGCCAAATCCGCGAACTGGCTCGCAACCGGCATTTGCACCAGCTTAAGCATCCCAACAACAAAAACCGGCTGAACGTTGGTTTTTTCTGGCCCTGGGATCCGCAGTCTTTCACTTCCCTAACCGATCATATCAACAAATTGGATATGGTCATCAGCGAATCTTTTACCATCGTTGCCGGCACAGATTCTTTAAAAGGAAAGCTGGAACCGGAACTGGCCAAGCTGGTTCAAAAAAACAAAAAGCCGGTGATTGGCATCGTTGAAAACCTGGTCAACGGTAATTGGGACGCCAAAACGATTGGCAATATTGTAAAGAGCAAAAAGCGGCGTGCTTCGTTTATCGGCAATATTATCAGCAATTTAAATAAGTACAACTTACAAGGTGTTGATATTCATTTTGAAGATATCGCTGACCGAAACAGTAAAAATTTCGTCCTTTTCGAGAAAGAGCTTTACCAAACCTTGCACGCCAAACATTTTTTGGTGATGCAGCAGGTTGTGCCTTCGGACGATAATTATAACCTCAAACTGCTGCAACAGTACAACGACTTTTTGATTGTGATGGCTTTTAACGATGGCCTGACCAACAGCGATGTAGCTGATCAACACGAAGTCGAAAATATTTTAGACCAGGTTTGTACCGAAGTCCCAAGCGGTAAAGTAATTTTAACGGTTGCCGCTTTAGGTTATGATTGGCCGGAAAACAGTGCCGGTATGCCGCTTACTTATCAAGAGGCCATCAGTTTGGCGCAAGAACATCACAGCAAAATCAATTTTAATAAACAATCGGCCAATCTAAATTTTGATTATACCGATCAAAACCAGATCAGGCACAGCGTTTATTTTACCGATGCCGCAACAGATTTTAACATCATCCGGATGGCAGATGATTGGGCAACCGGCGGTGTGGCTTTATGGCGTTTAGGTTCCGAAGATCCTCGTATCTGGTCGTATTTTGCTAAAAACCTTTCCACAGATTCTTTGCGCAAAACAGGCATTGATACATCCAGATTAACCCGCGTTGGCTTAAACAACCGGATTGATTATACCGGCGACGGTGAAGTTTTAGATTTGGTTTCTACGCCTACCATCGGCCAGTTAACTTTAAATTTTGATCCGAAAACGTTTACCATTCTGGATCAAAACTACATCAAACTGCCTACCAAATATGTGATACGCCGTTATGGTTATGCGCCAAAAAAAATCGTGCTCACTTTTGATGACGGCCCCGACCCTGTTTACACGCCGCAAATCCTGGATATTTTAAAACGCGAAAATGTTCCGGCTTCTTTTTTTGTGGTTGGCAGCATGGCCGAGCAAAGTATCCCGCTGTTGCGCCAGGAGTTTGATGCCGGTTACGAAATCGGCAACCATACGTATCTTCACCCCGATATTTCTGCCGTTAGCCTAAAACGGGTTACTTTAGAATTGAATGCCACACGCCGCCTGATCGAAGCTGTAACCGGCCGAAGCACGATTTTATTCCGTCCGCCTTTTAATGCCGATGCCGAACCGCAAACTATTGCCGAAGTGATCCCGGTTGAACAAAGCCGTAAAGAGAATTACATTAATATCGGCGAATCCATTGACCCAAACGATTGGCAGCCCGGCGTTACTGCCGATACCATTGTTGCCCGCACCATTGCTTTGCACGAAAAAGGCTCTATCATTTTGCTGCACGATGCCGGCGGCGATACCCGGCAGGAAACCGTGAAAGCATTGCCGCGCATCATCCATTATTTCAAATCGCAAGGTTACCAGTTCACCACCATTGCCGATTTGATTGGGAAATCTAAAAACGACCTAATGCCCGTTATCCATGATGATGCAACCAGTTCTTTTGTCGGTCAAATGTACAGGTTCTTCATCCTCAGTTATTTTTACGGTAAGTGGCTGCTGTTTTACGTATTTCTGATCGCCATATTTCTGGCTTTAGGCCGCATTGTTTTGGTTGGCGTTTTGGCTTTGCGCCAATTTAGCATTCATAAAAAAACCGATAAAAAGATTGTAGCTAAAGATTTGCCGCCGGTCAGCATTATTGTTCCGGGTTATAACGAAGAAGTAACCGTGCTGCAAACCATCAACAGTTTACTGAAAACTGATTATCCTGTTTTCGAGATTATTTTTGTAAACGATGGCTCAAAAGACCGCACGCTCGAAATGGTTACCAACGCTTACAGCAACCATCCGCAGGTGAAGATTTTTACCAAACCAAATGGCGGCAAGGCAACAGCCTTAAATTATGGCATTAAAAGAAGCACTTATGATTTTGTGGTTTGTATTGATGCCGATACGCAATTGCAAACAGATGCGGTTTATCATTTGATGACTTATTTTACCGATGCAGAAATTGGGGCCGTTGCCGGAACGGTAAAAGTTGGAAACGAAGTGAACCTGATTACCCGCTGGCAATCCATCGAATACATCACCGCCCAAAATATGGACCGCCGGGCTTTTGATTTGCTCAACAGCATTACGGTTGTGCCTGGCGCAATTGGTGCATTTCGGAAAGAAGCGATTGAAGAAGTGGGCGGTTTTACATCCGATACGTTGGCCGAAGATTGCGATTTAACGATGCGGATTTTAAAACAAGGCTACATCATCCGAAATTGTGGTGAAGCGATTGCGTATACCGAAGCGCCGGAAACGATAGAAATGCTGGTAAAACAACGTTTCCGCTGGAGTTTTGGCGTGATGCAAAGTTTCTGGAAACACCGTAAAGCATTGCTCAATCCGAAATACCGTTATTTTGGTTTAGTGGGAATGCCAAATATTTTGATCTTCCAAATCATTTTGCCGCTTTTTTCGCCGCTGGCAGATTTAATGATGATTGCCAGTTTGTTTGCCGGCGACCCTGGCAAAATGCTGGTTTATTACCTCGTTTTTGTGTTGGTTGATTTATTTGTCGGTGTGTTGGCTTTCAAGATGGAGAAAGAAGATTACCGGAAACTCATCTACATCATTCCGCAACGTTTTATGTGGCGGCAACTGATGTATTACGTTCTTTTCAAATCCGTTCGGAAAGCCTTAAAAGGAGAACTGCACGGTTGGGGGAACCTCAAACGCACCGGAACGGTAACCGTGCAGGAAGTGAAAGTGTGATGCTTCTTTTACCGGCATAAATTTAGTGTAGATGTCGCTTTTGCTTTTCCAACAATACTTCTTTTACCCTATAAAAATTAGGATACCTTTGTTGCCATTGTGGTCCAAGCTATAGCATCTCCCCAAACCTCCAAAAAAATATTGCGTGCCACGGTGGGCGCTATGTTTTTTTTGGCCGGTCTAACTTTTGCCAGTTGGGCGTCGCGCATTGCCGGTATCCAGCAAAAATTAGGTTTGTCAGACACGCAATTGGGCGGCATTTTATTTACGCTGCCGGTTGGTTTGATGCTTTCGCTGCCATTTTCCGGCTGGATTATTACCCGCATCGGCAGCCGGAAACTGCTGCTTTTTGCTTTGCCTTTGTATGCAGCCGCGTTGGCCGGTTTAGGGTTTTCACAAACTACTTTCCAGTTGATTGCCGTGCTTTTTTGCTTTGGGTTTACCAGCAATGCCATGAATATTTCGGTAAACACACAAGCGGTTGCTACCGAAAAGCTGTACGCGAAACCCATTATGGCTTCCTTCCACGGTTTGTGGAGTTTGGCCGGATTTGCAGGCGCAGCAATCGGCACGCTGATGATCGGACAGGGAATTGACCCTTCCATCCATTTCAGCATTATTTTTTCAGTCGTGCTGGTCGGTGTTTTTTTAGGCGCGCGTTACCTGCAAAACGATGCCGAGACCGTACAAAGTGGGCCGGTTTCTGTAATGCCCGATGCTTCGCTGATGAAATTAGGTGCCGTTGCTTTTTGCTCGATGCTTTGCGAAGGCGCGATGTTTGACTGGAGCGTGGTGTATTTTAAAAAAGTGATCCACGCCGAAAATGCCTGGATGGCAGCCGGTTATACCGCTTTTATGAGCACCATGGCAGGCGGGCGTTTTGTGGCCGATTGGTTTGCCGGACGTTTTGGGTTAAAACGAACTTTGCAGTTAAGTGGCACTTTAACCGCATCAGGATTGATGGTTGCCGTCCTGTTTCCGCAGTTGATCCCGGCCATTGGCGGGTTTTTATTGGTAGGCGCAGGTGTTTCTTCAGTTGTGCCGTTGGTTTATAGTGCGGCTGGGAAATCAGGTACCATGTCGCCCGGTGTGGCTTTGGCCGCAGTTTCTACCATCGGTTTCGTTGGGTTTTTGGTTGGCCCGCCAATGATCGGTTTTATTGCCGGAGCCTTTAGTTTGCGTGCTTCTTTTACGCTGATTGCGGCAATGGGCGTTTGCGTAGCGGTTGTATCTACCAAAGCGAAAATTTAAACCAGGAAAACTTTAACAATTTTTAGGTGGTAAAAGAAGCATTGGTTTTCAGATAAGTTAAACCCGCTTCACTTGCTTTTTTTACTGCCCATATTTTCCAAAACCACTAAAGGTTCGTGCATGTCCCAATTCGGTTTAAAATTTTTTTGGTTGATCAACTGGCCGCCCATCGAAAAATTCCCCAAAACCACATCCGGGAAACCATCGTGGTTATAATCCGAAACATCCATCGTCAACCATCGGCCGTAATGCTCAACCGGCACTTTATGCGGAACAAACTGTAAAGGCTGGGTTTGCTCCAAATATTCAAAACCTTCGGTCGGGTCGTTTTTAAAATCAGCAAAAAAAGAAATCACGGCAATGTCCAACTTTCCGTTGTGTTTAAAATCCGCCGCAACAGCTTTGGTACAGCCATCAATGTGATAAAAAAACTGTTTTTTAAAGTTGAAGTTGCCGGTGTTTAAAAAAATATAAACGCCGTGATAAGGTTTTAAAACGGTAGAATAATCGCTGTTGTCTCCGGCGGTGTATAAAATATCCGGTTTTCCATCATGGTTAAAATCTACCAACTGAAAACTGCTCGAACCATAGATTGGCGGAAAATGAAGGACGTTTTTTGCAGTAAAACCGCCTTTGCGATCGTTCAAAAACAACCAGATACCTTCGTCCGCCTGGGCAAAAAGACAAATTAAATCCGGCCACCCATCATTGTTAAAATCGCCGGTTGCCATTTGCGTACTTCCGGGAATTAGGCGGATGGGCAGCGTTTTAAAATGCTTTCCTGGCAATTGTTTAAGCCAGTATAAGCCGCCCTGATCGTGCCCAAAACCACAAACGGCATAATCCATTAAACCATCTTTGTTAAAATCGGCAGCGATGGTTTGGACAGGGCGCGGCAAACTATCTGCAAAAACAACAGGTTTTGCAGCGGTTTTTTGTTGATCGAGGTTGAGTTGTAAAACCTGTCCGTTTAAAACATCGCGCGGCGGCAATGTGCCGATGCTGGTAATAATGGCCTGGTTTTTTCCCTCATTGGTTTTGTCATACAAAACGTTGGTTGCTGGGGCAGGCAGTTGGGCCACCAGTTCCGGCTTTAAGTTTTCGTTCCAACGGTACAAATTGTTGTAAGCATCGGCAGAATAAATTTTTTGATCGTTGGGGTTAAAACTTACCAAAGTGGTTAACGATACTTTTTTTACATCACTATTTTTAGGTTGCTTTAAACTGAAACCTGCCCAATCATTAAAAATTTGGGCCACAGGTTTTGGAAAAGTTAATTTAGTCGGGGCTTGGCTTTTGTAATAAGTTACAATCTTTTGCCAATCGGAAGTAGAAATAGCCGATTTGCTGACCGCATACGTTTGGCCCATGTATTGTTCCAAACCTAATTTTAAAGCCATTGCAGGCAAAATCCCAGTTTCCCAAATGGCTTTGTTCATTAAAGCAGGTTCGGGAAACTGGTGGCAATTGGAACAATATTTTTTTGCCAATATACCGCCATCGGCAATATCGTTTGCCAACCGTTCTTGCGGAGAAAGTGGTTTTTGCCGACAACTGTAAAAGCAGGTTAGCCCAATAAACAGCATTAATACCGAGCAAAAAAATACTTTATTGCTTTTTAAATTTCGCATACTCTAATTTTTACCGGGTAAAAGAAGCATCAGCCCTGAATGTGTTTTTATAAGTTATTGGGTTTGGAAGATTTATTTTCCAACAAAATAAAAGGTAAATTTTTGTTCCAAGTAGTAGGAATATCTTGTATTTTAAAACCACTTGCATAGTTGCCCAAAATCAAATCCAACTTTCCGTTATGGTTAATGGTATCCATCGTTTTCCACCTTCCATAAGTATTAATTGGAAGAGCATGAGGGATGAAATGCAACGGCTTGTCTTGTTCAAAATAAATAAAACCTTCGGCCGGGTTATTTTTTAAATCAGCAAAAAAAGCAATGGTGGCGATATCCAATTTTCCGTCCTGGTTAAAATCGGCGGCAATGGCTTTGGTGCAGCCGTTTATTGGATAAAAGTAACTCTGCTTAAACTTAAAGTTGCCTTGGTTTAAAAATATGTAAACGCCATGATATGGTTTCAATATCCTGGAATTGCCAAAATTGTTGCCGCAAGTGTAAACGATATCCAACTGGCCATCTTTGTTAAAATCAACAACTTGGAAACTGCTCGAACCATAAACCGCCGGAAAACGCAACAAGTTTTTCGAACTAAAACCGCCTTTTTTGTTGTTCAACATTAGCCAAATGCCTTCATCACTTTTGCCAAATAATGCCATCAAATCCGGCCAGCCATCATTGTTAAAATCTCCAATTGTGGCTTGGATTGCGCCCGGTGCAACCTTTAACTTGGATCGTTTATATTGATGGTTTGATGTTTGTGTAAGCAAATACAAGCCACCAGAATTTTGGCCGCCATCACAACTTACCACAAAATCTGTCAGGCCATCTTTGTTAAAATCTGCATATACCGTATTTACCGGCCGTGCCAAACCTGATGCAACCAATGCTTCTTTTAGCGTATCTTTTTTTTCACCTAAATTAAAGGTTGTTACTTTTCCCAAAAAAACATCTGCATCTTCCAACGCACCGATACTTGTAAATATACCTTGTGTTGCATGGTTGTTATTAATGAAATCGGCAGCAACGGCAGTTGTTTGCAAATTGGCAATTGCTTTTGATTTTAAGTTTTTGTCCCAGGCCATCAGCTTCCTAACTTGCAAATCGCTTGTATAAATTGTATTGCTAAAAGGATCAACGGCAACCAGGGTTGTAAATGCTGTTGCTGTACTTTCGGCCGGTTTTTTTAAGGAGAAAATTGACCAGCCTTTTTGTAAAGCTTCCGGAGGTTTTGCTGCGGAAAATTCTGTTGGCGCCAGTTTCTCGTAATAAGTTACAATTTTAGACCATTCATTTAAAGAGATAACATTGCTCGAATCTTTGAGGTAATATTGGTTGCCTACATAATTGTAAATCCCAAGTTTGGATGACATATCCGGCAAAATATGGTTGATCCAAACATCTTTGGTCAATGTATTTATCGGAACCAAACTATGGCAACCGGTACAATGTAATTGAACCAAATTTTTACCATCTACAACATCATCGCCAGTCAATTGATAAGAACTTGAGCGTGCCGTATTATTGTTGCATCCGTTTAAAATTGTACTTAAAGCTGTAATTGTTATGATTGTACTGAGATAAAATATATAAACAAAAACCCTTTTAACTTTCATTGTTAAATTAAATACTTGTAAATTTATTTTTGTGCCGCTGCTTCTTTTACCTTGCATTTTTCATGATCCAACTAAGCAATTTATATTTTGCTTAATTGATATTGATTGTACGGGTTTTGCCATTGTTGTTTGTGATTTTCACGTTCAGCATAGTTTTATCTGTAATTAAAAACCTGCCCGATTGCGATAGAAAAGAAGAACCGTAATAAAACTCCTGCTTCTCAACTTTACCGTTTTTATAAGTAATGATACCGCTTACATCCAATGGTTCCAATTTAATATTGCCTGTGCCGCGGTTCAATTCAAACAATTTCAAATCATCTTTATTTTGGCTGGCAGCCAATAAATATTTCCCGTTGCTGCTTTGTAGTTTTACCATTGCTTTTCCGTTGCCGGGAATGTAGATGCCGCTTTGCAATATGGATAAAGGTTTGAAGTTTCCTTTGCCATCGCCTTTCAACATTAAGCCATTCAAAGCATCATACCTTCCGGTCGAAACTTCGGTCCCGTAATCATTGCCGTTGATCACCACATCCAAGTTTCCATCGCCATCAAAATCATCAACCACCATTCCATTTAAAGCGGATACTTGTGCTTCTTTTGGCAATGGAATTATGGTGAACTTCCCGTTGCCGTCATTCCTCAAATAAACAGATTGCAGCATGTTGGCCTTTAACCTTAATGCGCCCTGCCTTTGTTCAGGCGATAAAATATCGTCCATCGTAGCCGTTGCAAAAGATTTATAGTTGGTAAACTTCTTTTTCAGGCTGATCATCTGTTTCAAAAGATCGTCCCTGATTTGTGCCGGAAATTCCTTTTTCTCACCGTTCTGGTCGGGCAAAAACAAGGAAGGAATGGCGGCATAACTGCCGTTTTTATCGAAATCTTTTGCCGTGATGTAAACCGGATATTGGTCGCTTGCCTGGTACAAAGTATTCAAACCAACATTGCCCACGATGTAATCCATCCGGCCGGTATGCCTGAAATCTCCAGCAACAATCGTGTTCCACCAACCCAATTTATCATTTAAGTTAGTGGAAGCTGTTTCATTTTTAAAAACGCCTTTTTCATTTTTGAGGAACGTTACCGGCATCCATTCTCCCGCCATCACCAAATCCGGCCAACCGTCGTTATTATAGTCTGTAAACAAAGCATCGCAAACCAAACCGATGTTTTGCAAAGCTGGCGCAACTTTTTTGGTTACATCAGTAAATTTTACCTGACCGTTTTTGCTGTCGTTCCTGAAGATAAAACTCGAGACCGGTTTTGGGTAGTTCCAGGGGTCAACACGGCCGGAAACAAACAAATCTAATTTGCCGTCTTTGTTGTAATCCATTGCGCGGACACAAAGCTTGCTGGTGAAGTTTTGAGGCAAAGCATTTTGTGCCAAAGTAAAATTTCCCTTTCCGTCGTTTAGATACAATTTGTCCTGGTAATTGAGGTTATTGGGCGCATTTTGATAACCGCCGCTTGCCATATACAAGTCCAGTTTCCCGTCTCCGTTGGCATCAAAAAGCAGCAAACCTTCGTCCTTGGAATAATCGCCGATACTGTTTTTACCGGGTAAAAATTGTCGCTGTACAAATTTTCCGGTGCTTTGCTGCAGAAACAGTTGGGCTTGGTGTTGCCCATTTCCGCCAATAATAATATCGTCCAAACCGTTGCCGTCCACATCGCCAACGGCCAAACCTGGCGTGTATTCTGAAAGTTTGTGCGGCAATAGTTTCTGGACGTTGAAATCTATAAAATCGTTTTCCTGATGTTTGTAACGGATGCCTGCCGAATGGGTAATTTCTTTAAACAAAGAATTAGTGCTAAAAACAGCATGGTTCCAGGAATAATCCTCCCTGGCGTTTGCCTGGTTTACTTTAAGCACCTGGTCGGCTTTTACATTTCGCAAGGTTTGCTTTTTGCCGTTCGGCCACCTGATCACCACAGAATCTAACATCGTGGTTTTGCCCAAACCAAAATGTGCCATGTTTTGAATGGTTGACAGATATCCGCGGTACGGATTATTTTCATAAACCTGCTGCTGGCCGTGGTTGTAATAAATATTTGCAAATGCACCTAAGCCATTAATGTTTTGGTTGCCGCCTTTAAATTGTATTTGCAGGAAATGTGCATTAGTTTTTTTATCGTCCCGGGATGTGTTTTTATAGATCAGCGC
>NZ_CALMAT010000155.1:0-29835 GCF_937859865.1 uncultured Mucilaginibacter sp. | reverse complement strand
TCGTTGATGTTGTTGATGATCATATCCATCGCGCCGTCGTTGTTTAAATCGGCATAAACTGCACCGTTAGAAAACGTTGGAACCGTTAAGCCCCAATCTTTTGTTTCATCGCTGAAAGTAAGATCGCCTTTATTTTGAAAAGCATAGTTGTGCAGTTTAACTACCGGGATTTGGTCGAGAATTTGCTTTTTTGATGCGATTTGAAAAGCTTCATCCCGATAAGCTATAAAATCATGGTCGGTAACATCTTTGGGGTAACCGTTGGTGACCACAATATCACGAAATCCATCATTGTTAAAATCAGTGATTAATGGGCACCAGCTCCAATCGGTTTGGGCAACGCCCCCCATAAAACTAATTTCGCTAAAAGCCGGAATGCCGATAGAATCGTTTTGGCTCAGCCTCGGCCCCTGGTTCAATTGCAACGTGTTGCGCACGTATTGGTATTGATAGTTGTACAGATCAAAGTTTTGGAAGGTTTGATAACTGTTCGAACTCATCATCATCTTTTTGCGGTAGTTATCTTCCGGGTTCATGTCCAGCTCAAATACATCCGCCAGGCCATCGTTGTTGATGTCTTCAATATCCTGGCCCATCGCATTTGCCGAAGTATGTTTAAAATATTGTTTGGAGCGATCGGTAAAAGTGCCGTCGTGGTTGTTGATGTACAATATGTTGTTGGATAAAAAATCGTTGGTTACGTAAATATCCTTCCAGCCATCCTGGTTAATATCAGCAATGGTGGTGGCATGGCCGTAACCTTCTATTTTAATGCCAGCCTGCGCTGATACATCGTGAAATACCGGATGTTTTTCTTTCGGGTCAAAATCATTTCGAAACAACCTGCCTGTACTTCTGTGGGTACCATCGTTAATAATTGGCCGGAACCTGTTTGGGTTGTCGTTTGCCGATGCTTCGTTTACCGTCAAATACATATCCAAATCGCCGTCGTTGTCATAATCAAAAAAACTGGCCATGGTAGATTGTACGTGAATATCCAGACCATATTCTTTGGCCATTTCTTTGAAAACTGGAACACCGCTTTTATCCGGCCCTTGATTGATGTACAACAAGTTACGCCGTTTAAGAGAATCTTTTGACAAAGTATTGCAAACATAAATATCGGGCAAGCCATCGTTGTTTATATCTACAATAGCAACGCCCCGGCCCCAACGGCCCATGCCGCCAACGCCTGCCTTATCGGTAACATCCTCGAACTTAAAATCGCCTTTGTTGAGGTACAGTTTGTTGGAAACCCTATTGCCGGTAAAGTAAATGTCCTGCAAGCCATCGTTGTTAAAATCGCCGATGCCCACGCCGCCGCCATTATAGATGTTAACCAGATCTAAAGGGTTGATGGAATCGTTTTCTGTAATGAGGTTATTGAAATGAACACCGGATTGGGCAGCAGGAATTTGCTCGAACAGTGTATGTTTTTTGCAGGAGGCTAATAGAAGAGTAATTATTAAGAACAGCAGTAGAAAAGAAACATTTTTCATGTTAATATAAACCTGTTTACACTCTTGTTCATCATATTTTTTATACTTCTTTTACAACAAAAAATTATGGTTCTTATCTTTTTATAGCCATGAAACACAAAGCCTGTATTTATAATAACAAAAGAACATATATCAAAAAAACCAGGAAGATCAACCTCCTGGTTTTTAATAAATATCAAAGTTATTATATTATTAATAATACAAAATATTTTGCGAAGCCCCTGTACTTGCTGTCGATCCATCAGCACAATCAGCAGTTACCCCAAATCTTCCACCTGGAGTATTACCCATATTTCTTTGAATTGTGACGGTATTGGAATACGCAGTACCTGAAAAATTACCGCCTCCTTGATAATACCCACCATAATTATAATGATCAGGAGAATTAACGCCATCCCATCCAAACGTGATATAACCTCCGCTGTCTCTAATAATATGTAGGTTAGTTACACCAGCATTACATAAATCTAATTTAGGTGGTTTAGGAACTGTGTTTTTATTTATTAAACTAAACGAAAGCAAGAAGCCAACCATAAAGGTTGCAACAACTGCATAAATAATGTTCTTTTTCATAATTAAATAATTTAAAGTTTAAAATGGTCAGTTAAAATTATTATATACTTTGATACTTATTTTCGATAGTTTAAGATAGAAGTAAAAGTGGTTTAGGAATACTGAATATTACCTATAAAGTTAATAAAACTTTTTCCATTTAATAACATTACAATTTAAATATATATTCAAACAAAACACGAATTATAAAGAGGTGAAGGGATTAACCTTCACCTCTTTAATAAGCTAAGTTTTAGAAAAATTAATAACCAGGGTTTTGTTTAAGCACCCCATTGCTTAAATCAATTTGTATTTGTGGTATGGCATACAATTCGTTCTTTCCTTGGGTAAATTTAGCACCTTTTATTGTAGATGCAGGGAAGTTAGGAACAGCATTTTCATGTGCTAAATAAGTATTTAAAATGCCGGCCATATAACCGGTTCCGGCAGGGCCTCCTGTCCGTCCGTCCCAACGTTGCAAATCAAAGAAACGATGTCCCTCCATGCCTAATTCTAAGCGGCGTTCAAAATAAACAGCTTGACGCGCATACTCTTTACCGTTTGCTGTAAACTGGTTGGTATATAAGCCAACTTTATAATTAGCTGCAGGTGTGGTGGTAAAACCTTTGGCTGGATTTGCAGGATCAACATAAGTATGTACCCATCCTGTAGGATCAGCAGCACGTGCCCTTATCATATTTACATAAACCTGTGCCTGCGCTAAGCTGCCAATTTCTACTTCACATTCTGCTGCCCATAACAGCACATCAGCAAAACGAATCATGTTGTAATTATTTGCTGTTGATTGATTTGATGCCCAACCGCCATAAGTATCGCTGGTGGTAGCCTGAGCTGCTTTATAATAAACATTTTTAATTGGGCTATATGGCCCGCCATTAGGTTGACTACGTATCCAATCAGAACCGGGATGTAAGCCCCAATCTAAATAAGGAATTCCGCGACGGCCTACTGACCAATCTAAACGTGAATCTACTGCTACAGTTGTGGGCATAAATGGCGTTTTAGAATCTAATCCCTGATCATTCTTTAAATCAGAATTGTTATAAGTATCAAACATGGGCAAACCATTGTCATCAACTTTAAATGCATTTACAAAGCTGAAAGAAGGCTGATAGAAACCACAGCAACTGGCAGGCCCACCTGCCGGAAAATTTAAAGCATCACCAACATTACCATTAGCACCACCAGCGTTATCTTTTACAGACATTTGTACAGAGAATACAGCCTCAGGCCCATTTTTAGTTGATGGGTTAAAATTATTACTATAAGGTTCCAAAGTATATTTTGCACCGCTTGAAGTTACACCATTGGCTATTACATCAGCCAGTGCAGCTTTTGCTTCTGCATATTTATGATCATAAATGTATGCTTTAGCCAGAAAAGCTTCAGCAGCATATTTATTGGCACGGCCAATCTGAGCTTGTGTATTAGGCAATACTGCTACTGCTGCCTGAAAATCAGCTTCAACTTTCGGTAGTATAGATGCAGTATTGGGAATGTTATAGTTCTTAGCATCGTAAGTTACCGTTTCATCTACATAAGGCACATTTCTCCATATTTTAACAGCCTCTAAATGATATACCCCTCTTAAAAAACGGGCCTCAGCAGTAACTTGTTTAGCATAATCAGCACTTACAGAACCATCCGTTACCAAAGGCAGCTCTTTTAAAACATCATTAGCCCGGGCAATACCTGCATATAAGATACGCCACTTAGCATTAAAGTAACTATTAGCCGAATTGAAACCATGATTTTCTATTGGTTCAGCATCTGACGCATCACCAGGTGTTGATCCTTTATGTGCATCATCAGCACCCACACCACCATAAATCCAGTTACTAACACCTTGTGGCCATGGATCACCGCCTATATCTGCAGAATATCCGTCTAAATCTGAATATGCCCCAATCAGCAAACCATCAACTCCGGGTTTAGTAGCCAACACAGTTGAATTTAATGAACCGGTTGCCGGCTGATCTAAGAATTTTTTACAAGAGTAGGACAAAGCCAATACGGCCAATACTCCCGGAAAAATTAATTTATATTTTATTGTTTTCATTTTAAAGATTTTTACAAAAAATTAGAAAGTTAAACCAAGTCCTAATAGGAACCCCCTTTGATTATTAGGATAGTTACCATAATCTATACCAAAGGCACCACTTTGCTGATAAGTACCCAAGTTACCGCTTGATGGCTGTAATTCCGGATCCAAGCCAGAGTATTTAGTAATTGTAAATAAATTGGTTACCTGGAAGTATATGCGTAATCTGTCAACTTGAATATTTTTTAACAATTGAGGAGAAAAAGTGTATCCAATTGAAGCCTGACGACATTTTAAAAACGATCCATCCTCCATATAATAAGAACTAAACACTTCACTTGTACTAAAACTTGTTGCGTTTTCGGCAATAGGTGTTTTAGGGTTTAAATTTGTTGGTGACCAGGAATTATATAGCAAATCATTACTTTTATTACCTATTAGTGTTGCATAGAAATTAGTATAAAATTTAGTGAAATTGATATTTTTGTTACCCTGAGACCCGTATAAGATTACAGAGGCATCAAAGCCTTTGTAGTTGGCACCCAAGTTTACACCGTAAGTAAATTTGGGGTTTGGATTGCCAAAAAAGGTACGGTCATTTGCATCTATCTTACCATCACCGTTAACATCCTGATATTTAAAACGGCCCGGGGCTGCTCCGTTTTGGGTTGGAGATGAGGAAACATCAGCGGCATCTTTAAAATAGCCAATTTGTTTATAACCAAAGAACTCGCCTACCGGTTGGCCAATTGCTTCCCGAACCAAATTTCCTAAGCGTGAACCGGATACGTCCAGATAACCATTTCCTGGTATATAAGTAAACTTATTGGTATAAGGAGTAACCTCAACACCAACATTATAATTAAAATCCCTTCCTGCTTTACCGTTATAAGTTACATTGAAGTCAAATCCCTTATTGGATATATTTCCACTATTTATAAATGGTGCTGTGGCACCACCTAAAGTTGCAGGTAAAGATGCCTGGAACAATAATCCACTTATTGATTTTTCGTAGTATTCTAAATTAAATGTTAAGTTGCGAAATAATGTTGCATCAATACCTACGTTCAGAATTTTATCGGTTTCCCATTTACCACCGGCATTCCCGATGCCATTGTTATAAAAACCTTGGTTTGCAACATTGCTTGAGCCTGTAATTGGGTAGGAAGATTGGCCAAAGCCTGAACCAAATAAAGTGAAAGCATTGGTGGCAGAAATGTTATTTGAGCCTAAAGAACCATAGCTGGCACGTAATTTTAAATCAGTTAACCAGTTAACACTTTTCAAAAAGTCTTCCTGGGAAATCCTCCAACCTACTGTAGCTGATGGGAAGGTACCATATCGGGTTTGGGGTGCAAATACGGATGAACCATCACGACGGACTGTAGCACTAAACAAGTATTTATCATTGTACTGATAATTTACCCTTGCAAAAACTGATTGTTTGCTTGTTGGTTGATAGGCATAGCTTTGAGTTTGGATGTTGGTGGTACCATTATTTAAATTAACATAATTAGGATCTAATGAAAACAAGGTATTTACACTTCCTTGTAAGAACCTGCCATAAGTTTGGTTGATTTCATAACCACCTAAAAAGTCAACATTGTGCTTTCCAAAAACTTGTTTATAAACAATAGTATTTGACCAGAATATATTGCTTGCAAACGAAGTGTTTTCCACTGCACCATTTGGTGTATTATGGTTTTCGCCATCATTATATTGGTTATAAATAATACTATTGTAAAAGTTGTTATAAATATTACCGTTAACACTGGTACGTGCAGTAAAATGTTTCAGAAAATCTACCTCTGCAAACAAGTTACCCTGTACGTTCCATTGCCTGTTTTGGTTAGTTTTAGTTCTTTCCTGAACGGCAAAAGGTGTGTTGGCATTACCTAACTCAGTAGGGCCATCCCATGTACCGCCATAATTACCATTAATATCATATACCGGAATTGATGGCTGTGTGCGGTAGATCCATGATAAAGCACTGCCTTCACTCTGATTGTTAAAGCCACCGGGTGACTGGCGGAAAAAAGCGTAAGCACTTTCACCTACCCGAATGTTATTTTTAATGTTAAAAGTGGTATTTACACGGGCTGAATAGCGCTTTAAATAAGTATCAATTAAAGTCCCTTGCTGGTTTAAGTAACCAGCAGAAAGCAGGTAAGAATTTTTATCATTGGCACCGCTCATAGTTAAAGTATGGCTTTGAGTTGGTGCATTTTTAAACACGGTATGAAACCAGTCTGTACCTTGTTTATTAAATGCCTGGATCAAATAATCATTGTCAGGATTTTGTGCATCAAAATGGTATTTTGAAGGATCAACCAAAGGATCACCGGCATTAGCTATACCTTTGCCTCCGCCAAGGTTGACACCGGCTTGATAACCAAAATCAGGCACCTTTCCATTAGGATATAATAATGTTGCAGGATTAACCTTATAAGTTAAAGTGGCAATACCCGGTGCATCTAATAAATTATAGGGGTTGCCACCTAATGGCGTTGTAACACCATAATACCCATCATAAGATATAGTAGTTTTACCTTGACGGCCTTTTTTGGTTGTTACCACTACCACACCATTACCACCACTAACCCCGTATATAGCTGCAGAACCAGCATCTTTTAATACACTAATGCTTTCGATGTCATTGGGGTTAACATTAGACATGTCGCCAGATTGTACACCGTCAATAACATAAAGTGGTTGTGAACCTCCCAAAGAAGAAACACCACGGACTAATACAGTACTACCGCCACCTGGAATACCGTTGGTAATAACTGTAACACCGGATGCCTGGCCTTGCAGCAACTGCTCCGAACTTGTAACAGGTATTTTTTTGGCCTGACTTAGATCTACAGTAGCTACAGCACCAGTAATATCCTGCTTACGCTGACTGGTATAACCGGTTACCACCACCTCATTCAAGGTACTGGTTGAAGTACTTAACGTGATCCTTAAAGCTGTTTGACTGCCTACGGTAACATTTTGGGTTTGGTAACCTAAATAAGACACCGAAATAACATCAGTAGGTTTTGCGGTAATGGAAAAGTTTCCGTTTGCATCTGTAACGGTGCCGACGGTTGTACCGCTGACTTTTACAGAAGCGCCAATAACAGGCTGCTTGTCATCTGCGCCGATAACCCGGCCGGTAACCCTGGTTTGTGCCGAAACAACCAACGACGAAAACACGCCCAGAAGCATCAGCCATACTTTCAATCTTTTAAAAAGTAAAGTGTTTAACATAAAGTGAATTTTTGTGTGATAAATTGATGGTTTAAAAAAGCTTTTTTGTTTCAATGCCAAATTTTAGCAGCTTGCCGCTAAACAGCGGAACTTCAGGAGTTTGCCATGATTAAAATGAATAAATAGGTTTATAATTGGTAATTGTACCTGACCAAAAATATTAAACTTTTTGTTATGCAACTAATATTTTACAAAATATATTGGCAGTAGTTATAAGTTTTTTTAAAGCTACCGGTCATTTATCTTATTAAAACATAATTTTTACCCAGGCTATTATTTTCGAATAAAAACACGCGTTCATCAGAAAAATATTTTTCTTTACCTAAACCATAATAGTAAATCCTGATCATCAGCCTGTTATTGCCTTTCAAATCAAAATCGAAATTTCAAAACCAGGTGCTGTTTTTAACGGGTTATTTTAGTTAATAGTTACAATATCTAAGAACAATAAAGTGATACTGCATCTTTCCGATACTGTTTTTACCGGCATAAAAACAGTGTGTTATAAGTGCGCTGGTTTATTGCTCATTACAAAAACAAGCTTGCCGCCGCTGATGATTTCCTGGTGCGTGATGTAATTGCGGTCAAGCTTTTTTCCGTTCAGCAATGCTTCTTTTACATACACATTTTTATCGCTTTGATTTTTTGTTTCGATGGCAAAAGTTTTATTGTTTGCCAGTTGGATTGTAGCACCATCAACAGCCGGGCTTCCCAACGAATACAGATCTGAACCGGGCGCAACCGGATAAAAACCAATCGAACTAAAAATGTACCAGGCACTCATTTGCCCGGTATCGTCGTTGCCGCCCAAACCATCGGGCGTTGGTTTGTACATTTTTGGCAAAATCATGCGGATGCGTTCCTGCGTTTTCCAAGGCTGGTCGGTCCAGTTATACAAGTAGGCCACATGGTGTGAAGGCTCGTTGCCATGCACATAATTGCCGATGATACCGTCGCGCGTAATATCTTCTGTTTCGGCAAAATATTTATCGGGCAAATCCATGGTAAACAAAGAATCCAGGCGGGAAATAAAACGCTTGTTGCCGCCCATCAATTGGATCAATGCTTTTGGATCTTGCGGAACAAAGAAAGTATAGTTCCAGGAATTGCCTTCGATAAAACCCTGGTTATTAGTGGAAAGAGCATCAAAGTTTTTGCGGAAAGTGCTATTCTCCAACTTCGACCGCATAAAACCAACCGAAGCATCATACACGTTTTTATAATTTTCTGACCGTTTGATAAACTCGTTGTAAATATCCGTTTGGTTCAGCTTTTTGGCCATTTGTGCAATCGCCCAATCGTCATACGCGTATTCCAAAGTAGAAGAAACCGAAACGCCGCTTTTGTCATTCGGGATAAAACCTCTGTCCATGTATTCGCCGATGCCTTCATAATCACGCTTTCTGGCCGTGGCAACACAAGCTTCCAACGCTTTTTGTGTGTTAAAAGAAGCATTGCCTTTGATCACGGCATCGGCAATAACGGCAACAGCATGATAACCGGACATGCACCAGTTTTCGTTGCCGGAATTGGACCAAACGGGCAGCATGTGTTCCGGGCTTTGTTCGTAATGTGCCAGTATAGATTTGATCATATCATCATTTCTTTTTGGCTCGATGATATTGAAAAGCGGGTGCAAGGCACGGTAAGTGTCCCACAAAGAAAACGTGGTGTAATTGGTAAAGCCATCGGCCTGGTGCACGTTTTGGTCTAAACCTTTATACTTGCCATCCGCGTCCATATAAATCGTTGGGTTGATCATGGCGTGGTACATAGCCGTATAAAAGTTTTGTTTTTCGGCGATGCTTTTAGATTGAATCGTAATTTTAGAAAGTTCTTTTTCCCAAAGCTGCTGCCCTGCTTCTTTTACCGCATTAAAATCCCAACCCGGAATTTCGGTTTGCATATTGTTCAACGCGCCTTCCATGCTTACCGGCGACAAAGCAAATTTAATTTTGATCTTCTCGCCTGCTTCTGTTTTAAAATCAAAATACGCCCGAAGCTTTTGTGCAGCAATTTCCGGGAAGTTTTTGCTTTGGTTAAATTTCCCCCAAAATCCCCTGTAAACCTCTTTTTTAGAATAATTGCGGTTGCCATAGGCGATAAAGGGCTTAGAAAACTTCATGGCAAAATACAACGTACGGTTTTTGGCCCAGCCGTTGGTTTGGCGGTAACCGGTAACCAAAGTATCGTTTACCACGTGCAGATAAGTCCACACGTTTTTGTCCTCGTAATTATAAATCCCGGCCATCAAATCCAAAATGATATGCGCCTGATCTGATTTTGGGAAAGTATATTGATGGAAACCAACGCGCGTGCTGGTGGTCATTTCGGCCGTGATGTTATAATCATCCAGCTTCACTTTGTAATAATTTGCCGCCGATACTTCGTTTGCATGGGAAAAACTGGAGCGGTAACCACTTCGAGGTTGAGTAGCTGTTCCCGGATTTAGTTTAAGCTGGCCAACCGTTGGCATTATCAAAAAATCGCCCAAATCAGAATGGCCAGTTCCGCTGAAATGCGTGTGGCTGAAACCGGTTATTGTTTTGTCATCGTATTGATAACCAGCACAATATTTATAAACATCGGGATTATATTTGCCGTTTTGCTCGTAGCTGACCGTATCCGTTTCCGGGCTCAACTGCACCATGCCGAAAGGAACCGTGGCGCCGGGATAAGTATGGCCCATCCGTTGCGTACCAATGATCGGTTTGACATATTGAACTAAGTTTGGCACTAATTTTTGCTGGCTAAAAGAAGCATTTGCAGAAGTGCCAAGCAGCACAATCAGGGCTGATTTTAACAAAGGTTTGATACTGTTTTTATAGGGATAATTTTTGATACGGAACGAAACGCTTAGCATTACAGAAATATTTTTATGCTAAAACTAAGTATATATTTTGCTTATCAAAGGCTTTTCTGCGGATATTAATTTTACCGCCAAACAGAAAACTTTCATCAACCATTTGGGTTTGCTGATTAAGTAACAGAACAGGCCTTTAAAAAAGCTAAAAAACTAACCCTAAAAACAGTATGATCACCTTAAACGATGCCCGAAAAATTATAGCTGCTGCCGAAGCAAAGGCACAGGAAATTGGCCAACCGATGAACATTGCCGTAGCCGATGCCGGCGGAAATTTGATTGCGCATGTGCGTATGGATGGCGCATGGCTGGGCAGTATTGATATTTCTATCAAGAAAGCATTTACTTCGCGTGCATTTGATATTAGCACGAAAGATTTGGCCGCAAACTCACAATCCGGCCAGCAGTTTTTTGGGATCCACGCTTCCAACGATGGCAAAGTGATGATTTTTGCAGGCGGCATCCCGCTTAAAAAAGACGGCCAGGTAGTTGGCGCAATTGGCGTAAGCGGCGGTTCCGGAGAGCAGGACCAGAGCGTTGCGGAAGCTGGCGCAGCTGCATTTTAAAGCGAAACCCTGATATCGAAGAAAGCGGCTCCGAATGAATACGGGGCCGCTTTTTGTTTTGAAATTAATGCCAATACTGTTTTTACCGCCTTAAATATTGATTTTTATTTTTGATTAAATTTCTATTCCTTCAACAAAACAAACCCTTTCTTAAGGATTTGCTAACATAAATAATAATTTGTTGT
Organism: uncultured Mucilaginibacter sp.; assembly: GCF_937859865.1. GTDB lineage: Bacteria > Bacteroidota > Bacteroidia > Sphingobacteriales > Sphingobacteriaceae > Mucilaginibacter_A. The sequence goes on along the minus strand of NZ_CALMAT010000155.1, from coordinate 18,856 downwards.
ATCTTTGATAAAAATTTGAACTTTGTTAAATTTTAAACGTAAAAAAAAGCGTTTAAGGATTTAAACAACAGGATTATGAAAGATGAACTAATAGACCGGATGAACAAAGAAACGGACCATCAAAGGTTTATCATGGCGGTTTCTGCTTTTGCTTTTGCCGGCCTTATTTTTTTGGCTGCGTTACTCATTTTGAATTCCAAGCATCCGCACCTGATCAATTTAACACAGGTAACCTTAATCAAAAGCTTTTTCCGGAATTTTGGCTAAACCGAGAGCAGTTTTTTTAAATAAAAACCGGCAATGCTTCTTTTACCAGACAAAATTATTGCCGGTAAAAGAAGCATTGCATAACACAATTTACTTTCGTATTTTATTTACAACATACAATAACGCCAGTGCCGCGCCGGCTACGCCAAGTGTTTTGTTCACTCTTTTTTGCGTATACGTTTTTTGGGTAAAGCCGCCCGAAATTTGGTTATAAGTGCCGGTTGGGTGCAAAATATTGCCCGAAGTTATGGGCGCCTCATCGCCCACTTTTAAATAAGTTTCCAATCCTTTCGCTATTCCCCACTCTGCTAAACCTGGCAGAAAAATGTTGCTTAGCTTAACCAGATAAGCCATCGCACCAATTAAAACCGAATCTTGCGGATGTATGGCTAGCTTTACAATGGCACTTGCCACACGCGTGGCCGGATAAACCGGCGGAACAGGTTTTAAAACTTTACCAATGTAATTTCCGGCATGTTTTGTTCCGGGCGTATCTAAGAAAGCAGGAAAAACATCGCAAATATGGATATCCGGAAAACGGTACAGCTCGCCGCGCAAAGCCTCGCTGTAACCTTTGGCGCCAAATTTACTCACGCTGTAACCCACGGCATAAGGAGAAGCCACCCAGCCGCCAACCGAATTCATGTTGATGATCGTTCCTGATTTTTGCTGTTTAAAATAAGGCAAAACGGAGTAAGCGCCATAAATATAACCCAGCAAATTGGTACGGATTACCTGCTCGTGTTCTGCCAGCGGAACGGCGTTAAATTCGCCCATAATGGCTACGCCGGCAATGTTTACCCAAACATCTATTTTTCCGCCAAAAGCTACGGCTGCTTCGGCCAATTTTTGAACGCTTGCGGCATCGGTAACATCGGTTGGAACGGCCAGTGCTTTTGCGCCCAAATGGTTACAAATATCGGCCACTTCCTGCAAAGCGTTTTCCTGCCGTGCGGCCAAAATGATGGTAGCACGGTAACGCGCAAACTCTAAAGCTGTGGCACGGCCAACGCCGCTTGAGGCGCCAGTTATCACTACAACTTGCTGGTTTAAAGGTGTTTTATTGGTTTTTTTGAAAAAGCTGCTCATAAACTTTAATTTTTTTTGCTTGACAAAATGAATTTATGCCGATAAAAGAAGCATTCGAAACGCGGGTTATGCCCTGTTCAAATCGGCATCGGTTGGGTTTAAAATATATTCGGTGTTGGCGTGGCCGTTGTGCAAAACAAACTTCAGCCTTTCTTTCGGAACCGTAATATCAAGCGACATGGCCGCAACCGTTTCCGGGAAATTATCGCGCACAATTTTTAAATCCACACCGGCCGGAACCCGGATTTCGATATCATCTCCGCTGGCTTTGATCTGCCAGTTGGGGATATGCGCGCCTTGAAATAACTCGACCCATTTTTGCTGATACACATTCATCACTTTAATTTTTATTTGTTATTAAAGAGATGAACAGTTCAGAAAGTTTGGCGCAGTTTCAATTTTGATGGAATAATAAAAGTCTGTTGAAATTTCTATCGCAAAAATTTACAGTGCTTCTTTTATGCACATAAATTCTGTGTTTAGATATTGCACCTTATAAACATTATAAAAAAACAATGATTTTTAGGCGGTAAAAGAAGTACGGAAAATAAGTAGGACAAAATTTAAACAGGCTTTAAAAAAAAGGTTGTTTGCTTAACAGTCCATACCGTTACGTATATGCTTATTATCACAAATACAAAATTTACTGTTTACAAAAAACAGCTCTTCTTCAATCAAAGTTGTTCTCTATGTTATCCATTGAAACAGAAATCTTGTTAAAACTTTGTGTCTCTTTGGCTCTATTTTTTTGATGCAACTAAATATAGTTTTGCACCATCATTTATTATGAAAAGCTACCTTGCAATGAGTTTAAACGTTTAGCTATGCAAGATTTAAAAAAACTTTTAAATATCGGCCATCCAATTGTACAGGCACCTATGCTGGGCGTTACCACACCTGCCATGGTCGCCGCTGTTTCTAATGCCGGAGCTTTAGGGTCATTGCCTGTTGGCGGCTTGTCTCCCGACCGAACGCGCGAGCTTATCCATGCTACCAAAGCACTAACAAATCGCCCGTTTGCAGTTAACCTGTTTGCACATGCACCGGCCGGTGAAGTAAATAAAGAGGAAACGGCACTCATGCAGGACTTTCTTGCTGAACTCTGCTTTAACTTTGATATCCCTTACAAACGGCAAGATATAGACACGTTTCGCTTTTATTATTATGAAGATTTAATTGAGGTTATATTAAAGGAAACCATTCCGATAGTAAGTTTTACATTTGGCCGGTTAAAGGCCGAAGCTGTTTCGACTTTAAAGGAAAAAGGCACCATTCTCATAGGTACCGCAACAAGTGTGGCTGAAGCAAAGGCATTGGCGCAGTCTGGTGTTGACAGTTTAACGGTACAAGGCATAGAAGCAGGCGGCCATAGAGGTAGCTTTTTACCTGATCATTCTTTGCCCCAAATAGGGCTATTTTCCCTGTTACCGCAAGTGGCCGATGAGGTAGGCTTGCCAATACTGGCAGCAGGGGGCATTTATAATGCCCGGACAATAAAAGCAGCTTTTGCTCTTGGGGCCTCCGGTGTACAAATCGGAAGCTTGTTTATTACTGCTAACGAAAGCGCTGCAAGTGAGGCTTATAAGGAAGCAGTACTGCATGCTCAGGATACATCTACAGTACTCACCCGTGCCTTTTCCGGAAAATGGGCTCGGGGCATACAGAATGAGTTTATGCAGCGGATGGAGGCAAAAAATCTATCAATTCCTTATTATACTTTTCAAAACCAATTAATGAGTTTAGTTCGGTCCCATGCCCATACCCATCAAATTAAAGATTTTATTGCTTTGTGGGCCGGGCAGTCTGCCGGAAAGAGCACGCGGGGCAGTACCCATCAAATTATTGCCAGTTTGATAGATATGATATAAAAAGCAGGACATCAATTTTATGGGCATAAAAGAAGCATCGGCCTAAAAAGTTAAATTAAAGGCAGGTTGAAATTGAACGTAGAACCTTCATTAAATACACTTTTTACCGACATAAAGCCGCCATGCGCTTTGATAATTTCCGAAGAAATGTACAAGCCCATGCCCAAACCGCTGGTTAAATACTTTTTGTCTTCTACCCGGTAAAAGCGTTCAAAAATACGTGCCATCTGCGGTTCAGTTAAGCCAATGCCGCGATCAGTTACCGAAACGTTGACGTAACCGTTCCGCTGTTCGGCATTGATATCGATCGGATGATCATTGTTAGAATATTTTACCGCGTTGCTAATCAGGTTCATCAACACTTGTTCCAACCGTTCAAAATTTCCGGTAACGATAAAATCACCGGTATAACAATTGACAATAAGCGATTTGGGATAAATGTGCGTGGCATTTTCAACACAAGTAATGATTAAATTGCCAAGGTTTAATCTTTCAACGCCGAACTCTAATTTGCCGGCTTGGATCTTGCTTACATCCAGCAGATCGTTCACCAAAGTTTGAAGCTTGTTTAAAGAGTCGTTTGCTTTTTTTACAAAGGTTTTTACGGTAACCGGCAAAACTTCTTTTTGATAAGCCTCAATCAATTGGATATAACCTTTGGCACTGGTTAATGGTGTTTTAAGCTCGTGGCTGGCTATGCTGATAAACTCGTCGCGCTTCTCCATCTCCTTTTTTTGGTCTTCAATATCCGTACCGGTGCCAAACCATTTGATGATTTGCCCGCTTTCGTCTTTAAACGGAATGGCGTGGCCCAAATGCCAGCGGTACTGTCCGTTTTCGGCACCTTTAAATCGGTATTCGATTTCATAAGGCTGGCCGGTTTCTACTGACTTTTTCCAAACTTGGATCGTTTTTTCCAAATCGTCTGGGTGGATCACGTGCTGCCAGCCCCAATCAATGGACTGCTTCACGGTAAGACCTGTATATTGGCACCAGCGTTTGTTAAAATAGTCGGTGCTGCCATCTGGATAGGCCGTCCAAACAATAACCGGAATGTTATCGGCCAGAAACTTAAAATGCTCCTGGCTCATAAACAGGTCTTTGGTGCGTTCCTGAACGATGTTTTCCAGTTCGTTGTTTAGGTTATCTGCATTTTGCCGTGCTTCTTTTAGCTGCTCATTTTGCAGTTTTAACCGGTGTTCTGTTTCTTTTTGTAAAGTAAGATCGGTTAAGATGATGCTTAAAGTTGCTTCTCCATTTAGCGGCAAGGTGTTAAGCGAAAGCAAAAACGGTATTTCCTGCTGGTAAACATTGCTCAGGCTGATCTCGCCTTTGGTTTCTGCCATCCAGCCTCTTTGCATCAAGTACAAAAACCCCTCCCGAAAAGCAGCCGGAACAAAGGTTTCAAACTTTGCGCCAATCACTTTTTCGAGCGGCAAGTTCAGCATCAATGCAAAACGCAAATTGCTGTATAAAACGATGCCTTTCTCATCCAGCGTTACGGCGCCTTCGGCCATTTTTTCGATGAAAACACGATAAGTCTGGTCGGCGCTTTTTAGTGTATAAACTTCGTGCCCGCCGCCTGCTTTCACGATCAAAGCATCAACCTGGCCGGTACGGATGGCTTCAATGGTATCGTTGGCCTCGTCTAATTGCCGCTGCAGTTCCTGGTTTTGGCTGAGCAGTTCCTGGTTGGTTAACACTGTTGACATTTTTTAACCGGCGTTTTCTAATTCCAGGCCTTTCAACACTTTTTTAGTGTCAGACATATCGCCTATCAACCTTCTTACAGGTAGCGGAAACTTTTTTATCAACATGGGCAAAGCAATTATTTGTTCGGCTTGGGCAATCAAAGGTTGTTGGTAAACATCTATAATTTCGAGATCGTACTGGTTTTTCAGATAATGTTCACAAAATTCTTTGGTGTTTATAATTGCACGTAACGAATTAGGCGATGCGCCGGTTACAAATAATTTGAGCTGGTAATGCACGGGTTCTTCATTGTCCGACTGCCCGTTTGTTTGAGGATCCTGGTTCTGGAAACTCATAATACTGCTTTTACCGGCCTGATATTTAAGCCAACCAGTACTTTTTCTTCGTTGGATAGGTCTCCAATAATTTTGCGTATCGGTTCCGGAAATTTTCGCACCAGCGTTGGGATGGCAAAAATCTGGTCGCCTTCGGCAAGCTGCGGCTGTTCGAGCAAATCAATCACTTCGATCTCGTATTTTCCCTGCAAATGCTCTTCGCAATAACGCTTCAGGTTTTTTAATGCCGTAACAGATTTAACCGTTTTTCCGGCAACGTAAAGCCTCAATTCCCAAGTATCTTCTCTTGTTTCCTGCATTTTAATCGGTGCTTCTTTTATCGTTCATATTTCAGTATCGTTACCACCGCGCATCTTGGTCATTTCCCGGCGTGTTTTTTCGGCTACGGCTTTTACCAGTTCTTCTTCCACATACATCCTGTTCAGTTCTTCTTCTGCCGATTCAAATTCGCTTTGCAACGTAGCAATCTTAGCTTCCAAAGCTTTTCGTTTCCGCTCAATTTCCCGGTCTTTCCGGCTTAAACCGTGGTTATAGATCACTTTGCCTGTTTCTTCGTTCATCTGGTGCGTTTCGCGGGCCGAACCGGTCAAAACCCCATCCGGGCCCAGATAAACATTGATCAGATCCAGCCCTTTATCGTTGATCACAAACTCGCGTACCTGGTTGGAATGTCTCATCCCCCTGGATTTCATCATGTACAAACCCCGGTTGCGTTCGCCGTTAAATTCAATATCGCGCACCAGCATCCAGGCATCTACTAACGAAGAAACGCCTTCATCTGTTTGCTCATTTACCACCGTATTTAAAGTAAGCGCGGTAAACATCACGGTAATTTGCTCTTCTTGTAAAAAATCGATCAGCCGGATCAGCATAGATTTTACTTCGCTTACCGAACCAACTGTAACCAGGTTGGTGATCGGGTCCAGGATGACAACTTGTGGTTTGAGTTTTTTAATTTCTTTGTGGATGGCCAGCAAATGCATTTCCAAGCCGTTTAAAGTTGGGCGCGAAGCACGGAAATGAAGCAAACCGCTATCTACATATTTTTGCAAGTCCAAACCGATGGAAAGCATATTTCGCATGATCTGGCTTGGCGATTCCTCAAAAGCAAAATAAATACACTTGTCGCCGCGCTTGCAGGTTTCGTTGGCAAAATAACTGGCAATACTGGTTTTACCGGTTCCGGCCGTTCCGGAAACCAAAATGCTGCTGCCACAGAAAAAACCTTGTCCGCCAAGCATATCGTCCAACTGCGGGATTCCGGAAGAAATCCTTTCCGAAGAAACCTCTTTGTTTAATTTAAGCGCTGTTATCGGTAAAACAGAAATGCCTTCCTCGTCAATTAAAAACGGATATTCATTGGTGCCATGTAAAGTGCCGCGGTATTTAACAATCCTTAACCTTCGGGTAGAAATCTGGTTGCTAACGCGATGGTCCAGCAAGATCACACAATCAGAAACATATTCTTCTAAACCCTGACGTGTTAACGTTCCGTCTCCTTTTTCGCCGGTGATGATGGCCGTTACGCCTTTTTCTTTTAACCATTGAAAAAGGCGGCGCAGTTCGGCCCGTAAAATACTGGGGTTGGATAAGCCGGAGAACAGGTTTTCAATCGTATCTAAAACTACACGTTTGGCGCCAATGCTGTCAATGGCGTAACCCAAACGGATAAATAAACCATCCAGATCGTATTCGCCGGTTTCTTCAATTTCACTGCGCTCAATGTGTACATGGTCTATCCTGATCTTTTTTTCGGCTTGCAACTGTTGCAAATCGAAGCCTAAAGAAGTAACGTTCATGGCCAGCTCTTCTGCCTTTTCTTCAAAAGACATAAAAACGCCCGGCTCGTTAAATTCCATTGCGCCGCGAATAATAAACTCAACAGAAAAAAGTGTTTTGCCCGAGCCGGCTTCGCCGCAAATAAGTGTTGGCCTTCCTTTCGGTATGCCGCCGCCGGTGATGTCGTCCAATCCGGTTATTCCGGTTGGTGCTTTGGGTAAAGTTTGGGTAGTACTAAATTGGTTTTGATTAAACATTCTATTTTAAAGAAATGATTGATTTTACAGAAATGGTTTTAAAGGTAGCAAAATTCTGAAAAACCAAAATGCCAGCCTTGATAATTTCCACGATACTTCTTTTACCGGCATAAAATAGGGCTTTTTAAAGCCTGGGAACTACTTTTTAACTTTTAATACTGATTTACGAAAACAAAACCGATTGGTTACGCCTTTTACTTTTTCAACATAAAAACAGATATATCCAATGAAAACGAACGATGAAATAATCAGCGATTTAAACAGCTTGGTAAACATCCTTAACGATGGCAAAAAAGGCTATGATTCTGCCGCAGAAACAACAGATTCTTTAGAACTGAAAGCCATCTTTGAAAAAGATTCTATAGAACGTGCTGCTTATGCTGCCGAACTGAAAGCCCACATTAAAGTACACGGCGGCAACGAAGACGATAACGAAAGCGGTGGCTTGTTAGGCGCAGTACACCGTGGTTGGATTGATATCAAACAAGCTTTTACCGGCAACAACAACAAATCTATTTTGGAAGCGATCGAAACCGGCGAAAAATCGGCCATCGAAAAATATGATGGTTTTATTGCAGATTATACAGATCATGCCGACCATTTAGCTTTGTTGCAAAAACAACGCAACGGCATCCAGCAGGATTTGAACCAGATCGAATCTTTAAAATCACAATTCAGCTAAGACCAATTTTTGGCCGATAAAAAAAGCATTGCTGCTACCGGCAATGCTTTTTTTATGCCTGCTTTTTTTGGCTGCCTTTTCAATTTTAGGGCGATAAAAGAAGCATTACCAAGCAAAAACCTTTATCTTTCGGCCTCAAAAACCAAATTCAGCAAAACGCTTACGGTTTGGTTTTAATTTAAAAATCAAAAAAACTTTGTCCCTGCGCTATGCAATTGCCTTTTGTTAATGGTCAAAACCCTGGTAAACGTGTTAAAATTTTCACCTGGCACATCCACGGCACTTACTTATATTACTTGTCTTTAGGCGATTACGAAATCTATATCCCAATAAGCAAAGAACCAAAACCAGGTTATGTTGGCCGCGGAACCACGTTTCCCTTTGGGGAAAATGTGCACGAAGTTGACGAGCAGGAAGTAAAAAACCTGGAACTGGACTGCATCCTTTTTCAAACCAAAACAAATTATTTAGAAAACCAATACGAAACGCTTTCGGCCGAACAACGCGAACTGCCCAAAATTTATCTGGAGCACGACCCGCCGCAAGACGTTACGCCTTATACCAAACACATTGTTACCGATAGCCGCATTTCTTTGGTCCACGTTACCCATTTTAACAGTTTGATGTGGGACAACAACAACCTGCCTTTTACCGTGATTGAACATGGCGTTGAAGTGCGCACCGTTCCTTATTCCAGTGAGTTGGAAAGAGGCATTGTGGTGATCAACAACATTGAAAGAAGAGGACGGCGGTTGGGGCTGGATGTTTTTTTGGAAGTGCAAAAACATGTTCCGATAGATTTGGTGGGAATGGGCGCCGAAAGGTTAGGTTTAGGCGAAGTGCTGCACCCGGAACTGCCGGAATTTTTGAGCCGTTACCGTTTCTTTTTCAACCCGATCCGTTTTACAAGTTTGGGTTTGGCCGTTTGCGAAGCGATGGTGATGGGCATTCCGGTGGTTGGTTTAGCCACCACAGAATTGGCTTCCGTCATCAAAAACGGAGAAACCGGAATTATCCATACTGATATTAATTACCTCATCAACGCCATGAAAGATTTGCTGGCCAACCCCGAAAAGGCAAAACAAATTGGCGCGGCCGGACAAGCAATGGCCAAAAAACGTTTTGATATCAAACGATTTAATGCCGATTGGCTGCGTGTTTTTAACCAAGCCATCAGCAAAAACCAACCATCAAAAATAGTATTGTAAAAGAAGCATTGCTTGTTACTTTTACAGCATCAAAATTTAATATAAAATCAACTCAAAAAATGGAAAAATTACAAGGCAAGGTTGCCTTAATCAGCGGCGGTGCGCAAGGGCTGGGGCAGCAAATTTGCTACCAGTTGGCCGAAGCCGGTGCAACAGTTATTGCAGGCGACATCCAGGAAGAAAAAGCAGCCGGAACCGTTAAAACCATCACTGAAAAAGGCGGCAAAGCAGTTGCCATGCGCCTGGATGTGAGCAGCGAACAATCTGTTAAAGAAACGATTGCTAAAATTAAAAGCGAATACGGCAAATTGGATATCCTGGTAAACAATGCCGGTATTGATTTTACCAAATCCATCCTGGAACTTTCTGTTTCTGAGTGGGATGCCGCTTTTGCCGTAAACTTACGCGGGCCGTTTTTAATGTCGAAATTTGGTTTGGAGGTAATGTCCGAACAAAAATCCGGCAATATTATCAATATTGTTAGCACAGCTTCTTTGCGCGCCTGGACGGAAGCTTCTGTTTACCACGCTTCTAAATGGGGTTTGCGCGGCTTTAGTCATGCTTTGTTTACAGAAGCCCGCAAAGTAAATGTAAAAGTTACCGCCATTATTGCCGGCGGCATGAGCACACCTTTCTTGCTGGATCGTTTCCCGGATATCCCGCCACAAAATTTACAGGATCCAAAAAACGTGGCTACCAAAATCCGTTATATCATTGAGGATGATACCGATACTGTTGTTCCCGAAATTTTAATCCTTCCTTTAATGGAGACAAGCTGGCCATAAATTTAGGCGGTAAAAGAAGTATGGATTGTCATGCTTCTTTTACCACCCTTTTTTTATTATCAACTTAAAAAAACTACCGATAAAAACAGTATGACGAAGAGCAGGCACGAGGAAACTATGAATTACTTTAACCAATTAAAAGTGTTGGTAATTGGTGATTTGGTAATGGATATTTACCTAAAAGGCGAAAGTTTCCGGCTTTCGCCGGAAGGGCCTGTGCCGGTGGTTACCATTTCCGGCCGCGAAGAAATTCCGGGCGGAGCAGCAAACGCAGCGATCAATTTAAAAGCTTTGGGCGCACAAGTAAGCTTTTTGGCCATTGCCGGTGATGATAAAGATGGCGACAAAGCCTGCAACTTTATGGAAAAGGCGGGAATTAATTGTGATGCGATTGTTCGGGAACCTTTCAGGACAACAGTTACCAAAACTCGCTTGGTTTCTAACGGACAATTGTTGAGCCGCTTTGATTGCGGTTCTCAAAACCCGCCTTCTGCTGATTCTGAGCAAAAGATATTTCAGTATTTGCAAAACCATTACCATCAGTTTGATGCCGTGGTTTTGGGCGATTACAAAGCCGGTTTATTTACACCTGCTTTAATTGAGTTTTTGCAGCAAATTCAGCAGCAATCTCCTGCGTATTTAGCGTTGGATTCTAAAAACCTGCCTTTGTTTACGCCGTTGCAGCCTTCTGTTGTAAAACCGAATTATGTTGAAGCAATCAGTTTGCTAAACCTGCAATCAATTAGCAGCAACCGGGTTGAACAATTAAAAAATTACGGCCCAACTTTATACCGGCTTACCGGTGCCGAACATATCACCCTAACCTTGGATGAAGAAGGTTCGATGCTGTTTGAAAAAGGGGAATACATTCACCACACGCCTGCTTATGCCGTGGAAACGCCGCATGTTGTTGGTGCCGGTGATACTTTTATCAGCACGTTTACTTTGGCACAATGTTCTGGTGCTGACAGTATTCAGGCTGCCGAACTGGCCACTGCCGCAGCAACGGTTGCCATTCGTAAAACAACGACGGCGCCTTGCTACTTTTCGGAGTTGAAAGCGTTTTTCTCTACCCAAAACAAATACGTTTCTGATACGCAGGAACTGGAAGAGCTTTGCAAATTTTACCATCAGCAAGGCAAAAATCTGGTGTTTACCAACGGCTGCTTTGATATTTTGCATTCCGGTCACGTGAGTTACCTCAACCAGTCTAAAAATTATGGCGATGTTTTGATCGTTGGTTTGAACAACGATGACAGTATTCGCCGGTTAAAAGGATCAACCCGGCCAATTAATGAATTGAGCGATCGCGTTTTGGTACTTTCGGGTTTAAGTTCGATTGACCATATTGTTCCGTTTGGTTCTGCGGAAGATGATACGCCTTCCGCTTTGATCCGCGCAGCAAAACCCCAATACTACATCAAAGGCGGCGATTACAACCTACAAAACCTGCCCGAAGCCAAAGTGGTAGAAGAAGTTGGCGGACAAGTTGCTTTTATTCCTTTAGTGCCCGATCACTCAACCACCAACATGATCAAAAAAATCAATGCGGATGCGAAGCTGTTGAAGGTGAGTTAGTTTTTTGTCGCTTTGCCATCTCGATGCAAGAGGAACTTTCATCAAAGTAGTTTTCTTGTACGTTCTTTTTTCTTGATAAAAAAGAACCAAAAAATCAAGAATGCCGGATCGCCTCCGGGCGGCATTCCTCCCACCGCTCCTGGGTGACTACCTTTCACGTTTATTACCTCCATTATAAAAAAATCATGCTTCTTTTAGCACATAAAAATTATAGTGCTAAAAGAAGCATTTATTCTGATCGAAAAAACTCTGGCGCGTTCACTTCCCTATTAACCAAAGTGGTGGGCAATTCCAAATGGTAACCACCGGAAGGCAGCAATCCAAAACCGCCATATTTCCGCATCAGTTTTTGCTGGATGTAAACTTCCTCGCCGCAATGTTCTTCGGGCAGTTGTTCCCAAAAAGTAAAGCCGCCGTTTTCACGCAGTTTTTGCGTATCGTACAAAATACAACCGCCAACCCAGGCAATTTTATATTTCTGCTGATTTTCCGGTTTGATGTTTAATTCCTGGCCAACGTGCATAATATTGGCGGCACTATGCACGTGGTGCCGTTTCCATTCGGGCGTGTTGGGTTGAATATTTTCTGGTTGAACTGCTTCTTTCCAGAACTCAATCTGCTGCTGGTGCGGGCGGAAATCATCGCGGTAACTCAAACCAATCGGCATCATCCCAACAAATCCGGCATTTTCTTCGTCCAGCGCTTTTACCATTCTTCCGATCACATCCGGTTCCAAAATAATATCATCGTCCAGATAAAGCGAATATTCGCCCGAACTCTGGTTCAGCAAAAACTGCCGCTGCTGCGCAATGCCTTTTTTTGGCAGGTTTTGTTTGATGGTTAAAGGCGTTTGGTGCAAGTCGAAAATCCGTTGCAGCGTTTGGATCACGCCGTCGTTTCCGGTAAAATGATCGCTTTGATCTGCAACCACCACTTCAAAATCTTTAAAATCTTGTGCAGTTAAAGCAGTTAAAGTGGCCACCAAAGCCGTAAGCCGGTTATAGGTTGGGATTAAAACAGATACTTTCATATATAATTGCTTGATGATACGGACAATGCCTCGGCTTCTTGCGGCCAACTATTGGTTTCTTTCAGCAAATCAAACGCTGCTATTTTTACTTGTTCAACCGTGATGCCATCTACAAAAGAAACTTCGTGGTTGCAATCCGTATCTTTTTTTCCGGAATCAGGGCCGGTGATGTTTTTGCCGCAAATTGGGCAAATGATCATCCAGGACAACAATGTGCGGTTGGTGGTTAAGGTAAACGGTGGACTGGTGATGACGTTGCCGCACCAATATGTGGCTACGGTTGGCGTTTTTAATGCGCGCGCCAAATGCAACGGGCCGGTATCGTTAGAAATCAACAGTTTAGAAACAGACAGCAATCCGGTTAAACCGGCCAGCGATATTTTTCCGCAGAAATCAATTACCTGCTGTTCTTGTGTCCTGTTTTTTATCACGGCATTGGTTACTTCCCGTTCCCAATCGCTCCCGGTAATGATGACGGTAAAACCGGTTTCGATCAAAAAATCAGCAACGGCAGCAAAGTTTTGGGGCGACCAGCGACGGCGTAAATCCGTAGCACCGGGATGAATTACGATGAGTTTTTTTTGCTGATAATCAGGAATTAAAGCTGCAATTTCGTCCAGATCAGAAGGAATGGATTCAAACTCCGGCTCAAACCGGGCTGTTTTTGCACCGGCTTTTGATACGACTTCCAAGTATCGCAACGGCTCGGCAAAGTACATGATATACGGCACGTTTACGTCTAACGGCGGCGCACCTGCAGCCTGCAAACCAATGCTTTTTTTAGCGCCCAAACGTTTGGTAAACGGGTTGGAATTGCCGCCACCGCCATGAAACTGAAACGCCAGATCAAAATCTTCGGCTTGCATTTCGGCAAAAAACTGGTCTAACTGCGCTTCGTCCCGCTGGTAATCATAAGCTGCGCCAACGCCGGGATAAGGCGGAACAACAATCACGCGATCAATCAAACCCGGCCTTTTTTCCAAAAACTCCTGGTGCCAGGCTTTGCCAAAATACACAATTTCGACACCCGGAAAAGTTTCTTTTAAAGCGCGTATCGCCGGCAAAACAAAAATAAAATCGCCCAGCGCGTTGGCCCTTACAATGGCTATTTTTTTAACGGTTTCCAATTTTGTGGATGCTTCTTTTATCGGTATTTATTTGTTGGATATGCACAAACCAACCAGTTCAGTTTTAGCCAGAATGTGTCCTTCCGCAGCTTTTTCTACCACGGTTTTGTCGGATGCTTTTGGGATATCCAAAACGGTATCCAACGCTGTCAAGGTAAATAAATAAGTGTGCGTGCCGGAGAAATATTTCGGACAAGGGCCTTCGTAACCAAAGCTTTTGTTGTTGGCCAAACCTTCGGTTGCACCTTCGGGAATTTCGTTTTGTTTGATTTCGGTTACCGTTGGCGGGATGTTGAACAGCAGCCAGTGAATCCATGGAATGGGCGTTGCATTGGTGTCTTCCAAACTCAAAATCAGGCTTTTAGTTCCTACGGGAACGTCGTGGAAATACAAAGGCGGGTTGATGTTTTCGCTCAGGCAGGTAAATAATTCTGGAAATTCCTGGTTCGGTTCGAAAATGCTTTTTAAGATCATATGCTTCTTTTATAGGGATAAAATTGAGGTTATAAATTTGTTTTAAGTGTGAAAAATAGTGCTGGCGGTTTCATTAATCACCTCCAGTTTTTTGTTGGCGATTACTTTTTTGAAAAAACCGATGAGTTCGTCCACATGCGTATCAAACGAAAACAATAGCCGCTTTTGCCAAACGTTTTGCCGCAGTTGCTGCATTAACTCCTGGTTGCGCAGTTGTTTGCTCAGTTCCTCCGCCGTATCAAAAAACAAACCCAAATCCAGGTTTTGGATGATGGATTGCGTGGCCACGATATGGCCGAAATTATCGCGCTGCAACATGGGCAAACCGGCCGTAGCTAAAGTGGCCATTCGCGCCGGATAATTGAGGTCGTCCCAGTTGGCGCGCATCAGTTCGCCGTTGTTCTCACTTTTGAAGAAATGCAGCCAGCCGGCATCGTATTGCGAAAACTCTTTTACCCAATGGTGCTGCGTTACGTTTGGATGGATGTGCAGAAAGCCGGGCGCCATTTTTTGGGTTTTGATAATCCACTCTTTCCATTGCCCGTGCGTGAAATCGCCATAAAAATGGACGTGGATTTTGTATTCCGCCAGTTTAACAACCGTATGCGGATGCAAACCAATTGGCCGGCCCGGAACAACCGTATGCAATTCGCCGTCTTGCTCCGAAAGCCGCGGCGATAATTCTTCTTTAAACCATTCTTTTTTTGGCAAATCTCCGTCTAAAACCAAAGCGGTTTCGGCAGAAGTTTTGGGCAGAAATTGTAAAAACCAATCGCGCATTTCGGGGCTGGTATAAATCTGGCCGTCGGATTTAGTGTACAAATCCATCAACTGTGGCCAAGTACCCTTTTCCAGACAGATGAACGGCCCTTCTTTAAAATTCCAGACAAAAGGAACGCCTGTATTCGCCATTAAAACTTTGTGAGCAATCGGAACGGCCTGCCAGTTGAGCAGTGCGTAAATGATATCCGGCTTAATTTCGGCCAAAGTTTGCTGCCAGTTTTCGTATGGAATGTCCTGCACGTTGCCAAAAGGAAGCGGGCCAACCGTGTTGTACCAATACGGATCGCGCATCCACAAACCGTATAGTTTGTGACCTTGCTCTTCCAGCGCCATCACGCGTTCGGAGTTGTAAGCCAGCTCGCCAACCAACACTATTTTTAGGCCGGTAAAAGAAGCATCAGCACGTTTTTGCTGAAAAGGCTGGTAATAATCGGCTTCATCAATAAAATTTCCCACCGTGGTATGGAAACGCAACGGGTGTTTTACATTGTAATAGAGTTTGTAAGGGTTGATGCCGCCAATGGGTTCCTGAATGATTTTGTAACGCTGCTGCGGATGGTCAACCCACTCGCAACTAACTTTTTCTGTTCCAACAAATGCTCCTTTTGCGGCTAATTTATTCCAAAACATGCGGTCTAAATCATCGGTAACCAATTCCCGGCGTTCCATCCAGCGGTCTTCGGTTTTGCGGTGAAGGCATTGCACCAACTGCAGCCAGAAACCTTCCAATTTTCCGGTTATAGTTCGATTGTAATGATGGCGGATCCCGGAAAAAGCCAGAACAGCCTCCGGGTTTTCGTTGAGTTTATCCACTAACGATTGCAAATGCTCTTTGTAATAAACATCATCGGCAGGCAAATAAGCAATTAAATGATGTTGCGCTTTTGCCAAACCGATGTTTAAAGCAGCGCCGAGACCGATATTTTCTTCGTTTTCAAAATAATTCAAGCGATGATCGGCGAGATAAGGAGCGATAATATTTTGCAAATCATCGGTCGAGCCATCATTGATAATCACCAGTTGCCAATCGGTAAAAGTTTGGCGCAGAAGGCTTTCGATAGCGCGGGCAATAAAACGGGCCTGATTGTAAACCGGCATCAAAACGGTAATGCTTCGTTTAGCGTCATTTTCACTCATGGTTTGCTAAACTACAATTTATGTTTAAATGTTTGTGCTTGTGGGATAGTTAGGTTTAATTCGATGTTGTATTTTTTATTTTAATGCTTCTTTTATGCAGTAAAAGTTTGTGCTTTATGGTTTTGGCTTTAGCCCAAATATTAACCCGAATTATTCCTTCAACCCCAAACCACTAATATAACCTGCATTTGGCGTACAGTTTTCAAACAAACAATTCTTCAATAAATCGTTTAAGGCTTGCTCAATCAAAGCCCGGTTTGCAGGCGCAGCTTTACGGATTTCGGCAAAAGTTGTGCGCGGTTTTTGCGTATAAACGATGAGCGAATCGTAACCGGCCGGTTGCTTAAACTGCACGATACTGCTTTTAGCATCCATTTTTTTGTAAGGCCAATAGTTCCAGCCGATGTTGTTTTTTTCCAGCAACTCGCGAAAGCCTTTGATCCATTCGTCGTTGTTTTCGCCGGTTTCGCCAATGTAAATGGGTACGTTGTTTTTGTTGCGGAAATCAATGTATTTCTGGATCACTTCCTGCTTCACATCCGTCCAATAGGTATGGAAAGTGTAAACCAATTTGCTGTCAAACGACGGCCCGAAAACGGAGAAATTACCGTCCCACTGCGCACCGCCCAAAAAGATCAAATGGTTTTTATCAACGGTACGAATGGCCGAAGTAATTTTTTTATAAAGCGGTTCGAGGAGCGGATTTAATTTAGCGGTATCAAAATAATGGGCAATCGGTTCGTTCAGCAAATCGTAGCCCATCACAATCGGTTCGTTTTTGTAACGTGCGGCAATTTTTTTCCAGATGCTGATGGTCAAATCCTGACTTACTTCGCTTTCAAACAAAAACGGATAGCCGTAATCATCCGCAATGTTGTCGCCGGTTTGTCCGCCTGGCGCGGCGTGCATATCCAAAATCAAATACAAACCTTCCTTTTTGCTCCAGCCAATCAACTTATCCAACAAAGCAAAACCACGGTTTTCATCGGTTGCGCCAAGATAAGTTTCGTTGGTAAAAAGCCTATAATTGAACGGAACACGAATACAATTCATGCCCGTACTTTTTAGGTAATGGATGTCGGCTTCGGTAACGTAGCTGTTTAAATATTTCTCCCAAAAATCTTTTGTTTTATCCGGGCCGATGGCTTCTGTAATCGCTTCGTTAATCAACCGCGGCGAAGAAACATCTTTAAACTTAAACATGTAGCCTTCGGGCACCATCCAATTGCCCAAGTTGGTGCCTTTGATCAGCATTGGTTTGCCATTGGCATCTATAATTTCTTTTCCTTTTACGGTGATAAATTTTTGTTGTGCATTTGTTTTTAAACCAAATGAAGCAAAGCTGAAAACCAGCAGAAAAGATAGGAAATTACGCATTATATTTTAATTTAATAAAGCAGCATAAACCGGTGCTGTTTGATAAATAATAAAACTGTTTATAAAAATTGATATGCTCGGAAAACATTTTTAAAGGTGCAACTTATTTAACAAATTGCACTTTTTGAGCGATAAAGAAAACACTGATTTTTTGCCGGTAAAAACAGCATCGGCAAAAATCAAAAAACCAGCAAACGCCAAAACGGGTAACTTGTAACGACTTTGCTAAAAACAAAACCATCAAAAATTAGTGGTAAACAAAGTATCATCAAAAATGCCTTGATTGCTAATCACATTATTTAACCATATATGCGCGGCTTAAAAACAATCCTGTTCCTGTTCATCTCCAACACCTTCATGACGTTTGCCTGGTACGGCCACCTCAAATTTAAAGACTACTCCTGGGGCAAAAATTTGGGTTTGTTTGCTATCATCGTTATCAGTTGGGGCCTGGCTTTTTTTGAATATCTGTTTCAGGTGCCAGCCAACGAAGGTGGTTTTAAAGAAAATGGCGGCCCGTTTAATTTGGTCCAGCTTAAAACCATCCAGGAAGCCATTACGCTTACCGTTTTCATGATTTTTACGTTGCTGTTTTTTAAAACCGAGAAGCTGGGCTGGAACCATTTGGTTGGTTTTGGTTTGATTGTGGCCGCGGTATTTGTGATTTTTAAAAAGTGGTGATTATTTTGGATTTAAGGATTGGAAATTGATTTCACAGATTAATGCTTCTTCAACACTAAAAATATAGTGGTAAAAGAAGCATGTGCATTTTTCCTAAATCAATTTTATCCTTCTGATTTTACTGCCCAACATTTCTTGGATCTGCCTTGCTTTTTAACTCGTATTGCTGCGGAGGTGTAGCACCCAATAAATTTTTCACAAAGTAATCCCAACGGCGGCGTGTCATGTAGTTGGAAAACTCGCCGTAACCGTGCCTGCTGTTTGGGAAAACCACCAAATCAAAATCTTTATTGGCCTTGATCAACGCATTAACAACCAGCATTGTGTTACTTGGCGGCACGTTGTCGTCCATTAAACCGTGGGCCAGCAGCAGTTTACCTTTCAGGTTTTTGGCGTAGGTTTCGTTGGCGTGGGCAGCATAATCCGAATTGACCGCTAAACCGTCGTAGCGTTCGCCCCAGTCGTCCTCATAATTACGGTTGTCGTGGTTGCCAGATTCTGAAATGCCGACTTTAAAGAAATCCGGATAGCGGAACATAGCCGTAGCCGTTGCAAAACCACCGCCCGAATGTCCCCAGATCCCAACTTTGTTTAAATCCAAATAAGGATATTTTTGCGCCAATTGTTGGATGCCGGTAACCTGGTCGGGCAAGGTATTTTCGGACATATTGCCGTAACTCATATCG
>NZ_CALMAT010000154.1 GCF_937859865.1 uncultured Mucilaginibacter sp. | reverse complement strand
GCTTAGGGCCGGGCGGTGTAGACGAAGGTTCTGTTTTTGATGCCACAGTTTTCCGTTTGCGCGAAGTTTCTTTGGCTTATCAAGTCCCAAAAAACTTTTTGAAAAGGACGCCTTTTGGTTCGGCTTCCATTTCCGTTAGTGGGAGAAACTTGTTTTATTACGCCCCAAATTTTCCAAAATATACCAATTTCGATCCGGAAGTAAGTTCGCTTGGTGTAGGCAATTCTCAAGGTTATGATAACCTGGCCGTACCAACCACCAAACGTTTTGGCGTAAACCTGCGGGTAAGCTTTTAATCCTGAAGATCAATTTTTTTAAAAACTTTAGCGTTATGAAATTTAAAAATAAAACTTGCATACTTCTTTTAACGGGTATTTTTTGGGTTGTTAGTTCGTGCAAAAAATTTGTTGATATCAATGCAGATCCTAACAACCCGACTACGGCACAATTGAGTTTGTTGCTGCCATCTACCCAAATTTCGCTGGTGGGCAACATGTACCAGTTGAACAGCGGCACTTCTACGTTTGTGCAGCATACCATTTATACTACCGGGCAAAGCCGTTTCCAGCAGCAGGGAACCGATTTTAACAATTCCTGGGACGGTTTTTACAGCCAGACTTTAAATGATATTGAGGCGATCATTACGACCGGAACCAGCCAGCAACAATGGGGCTACGTCTCCATTGCCGAACTGGAAAAAGCTTATCTGTACAGTTTGATGGTGGATATGTGGGGCGATATACCTTACATGCAGGCAGAACAGGGACAGGCAAACGGAAGCCCGGCTTTAGAAAGCGGTGCGGCCATTTACGAGAAATTATTGGTTTTGATTGATGCCGGGATTGCAAATGCCAACAAAGTATCGGCAACAACTTTAGTTCCGGCTACTTCGGATGTGTTTTATGCTGGCAACAAAAATTCCTGGATCAGCATGGCCAATTCGTTAAAGCTGAAATTGTATAACCAAATTCGTAAAGTTGATCCTGCCCGTTCGGCAACAGCAATCAAAGCGATTATCAGCAGCGGCGCACCTTTGATCAATACCAATGCGCTTGATTTTACTTTTAAGTTCGGTTCTTCTCAAAACCCAAACAACCGCCATCCCTGGCACCGGGCAGATTATCAGGCTGGAAAAACTTTTTATACCAGCCAGTCCTGGACGGATTTATTGCTGAACAGCGATGACCCGCGTTTGCGTTATTACATCTTCCGCCAAAATGCAACGGCAGGTTTAAACAACAGCAGCAACAGCAACGGCTATTACGGCCGCAACCCCGGCGATGGAACAGCAGCTCCAGCCGATCAGTCGCGCCGTTCAACTTTTGGTATTTATCCGGCCGGTGGTTTGTATGACAATGCGCCGATCAATAGCCTGACTGCTGCAAACTTATATTTAACCAATACCGGCGCAACAGGATCTGTAAAAGTAGTATCGGTTACAGACGGGACAGGTGCCGGCGTGATGCCGCTGATCACCAATGCGATGGTAAAATTTATACGTGCCGAAGCAGCATTGACCTTGGGAACAGGCGACGATGCACGACAAAATTTATCCGATGCTGTAACCGCCAACCTCAACAGCATCAGCACTTACGCGGCTTCAAACGGAGGAATTGTCATGCCAGCAGCCACGGTAACCGGCTTTGTAAACCGGTTGCTTACACGATACGATGCAGCTAACGCGGATGGCAAACTCAACATCGTGATGACGCAGAAATACATCGCCTTGTATGGCAACGGCATGGAAGTTTACAACGATTACCGCCGTACTGGTTTGCCTGTTTTGCGCACGCCGCTGTCGCCGTTGAATACTTTTCCGTTGCGTTTGTACTATTCTCAAACCGAGCTTTCGGCCAATACCATTTTTGGAACGAATGGAAGTGCCATCCAGATTGCCCAACAAACCACGCCCGTTTTTTGGAACAAATAGGCAGGCAAACACCAACAAAAATATAGTGATAAAAGAAGCATCATCAACCTAACATATTCTCCATGAAAAAATTCCTACCGGCATTTCTGCTGATTTTACTCGGACTTTCTGCTTGTAAAAAAGCGCATTACGAGTGGCAGGATTACACTTACACGGCCGTTCCGATTGTTACCATAGATACCACCAAAACCGCTTTGCCAACTCGGCAAAATGGAAAAGTTTCTTTCTTTAATTTGAAAGATCCAAACTTGGCCAATGAGCAGTTTTCGTTTACGTTGAATTGGAACGGATTCGGATTAGCATCAGTCAAATCCATCGAAGTTTACACTAGTTACAACAAAGCCGAATCCAGCGTTCCGGCTTATCCGATCGTGATTTCTTATCCCGGCAACCAATATCCGAATATTGCACAATTCCCGCTGCCAAGTTTGGTGGGCAACAACGATAAATTGTACGAAACGGTAACTACTTTCCCTAAAACTTACAATTTTACGGCTGCACAACTGGCTACCATTTCGGGCATCAGTTTAAGTTCGGTTACTTTAAACGATTACTTTTTATTCAAATTTATTTTGAACCTGACTGACGGACGGCGGATTGTATCCTACTTTAACAATGTTTGCGATGAATCCCGTGGCGAACCTGGCGACTGTAGGACTGGCGTACGGTTTAAAAGCCAATGATTTGACGTAGAAGAGAAGCCGGATCATTCATAACTTTAAGAAACAAAACAGAAAATTAACTAACCAAAACCTTATGATTTCTAAATTTTACCACATGCTTCTTTTACCGATACTTTTTTCAGTTTCGGTAGCACAAGCGCAAAAAAAAGTCCCTTCGCCCAAAGAGCATTTTGGTTTCAACATCGGCGATGATTACAAGCTGGCCAACTACACGCAAACCGAAGCGTATTTTAAAAAGTTGGCCGCTTCTTCTGACCGGGCGCGTTTGGTGGATATCGGTTTGACCGAAGAAGGCCGGCACGAGTACATGATGATTGTTTCTTCGCCCGAAAACCTGAAAAAATTAGACCGTTATAAAACCATTTCACAAAAGCTGGCACATGCTGATGATTTAAATGATACGCAAGCCAAGAGTTTGGCTGCCGAAGGTAAAGCAGTGGTTTGGATTGATGGCGGACTGCATGCTACGGAAGTTGTGGGCGCGCACCAGTTGATCGAAACGATGTGGCAACTGCTGAGCCGCAACGACGAGGAAACGATGAACATTTTAAAGAACGACATTGTGCTGATGACGCATGCCAACCCCGATGGGCAGGAATTGGTTTCCAACTGGTACATGCGCGAACCAAACCCAAAGGACCGCAAAATGGACGTGCCGCGACTGTGGCAAAAATATGTGGGCCACGATAACAACCGCGATTTTTACATGATGAACATGAAGGAAAGCCAGAACATCAGCAAGCAATTGTTTGTGGAATGGATCCCGCAGATTATGTACAACCACCACCAGCGCGGCCCTGCCGGTTCGGTATTGGCTGGCCCGCCGTACCGCGATCCGTTTAATTACGTTTTTGATCCGCTGATTGTAACGAGTATTGATGCCGTGGGTGCCGCTATGAACAACCGTTTGAATGTAGAAGGCAAGCCAGGTTACACACAACGTGCCGGTTCTCAGTTTTCTACCTGGTGGAACGGCGGCTTGCGCACCACGCCGTATTTTCATAACATGGTTGGTTTGTTAACTGAAATCATCGGCAACCCAACTCCGGAAACTGTGGCATTGGTTCCTGACCGTTTAATTCCGAATGGTGCAACGCCAAATCCAGTGGTGCCGCAACAATGGCATTTCCGCCAATCTATAGATTATTCGGTTTCGCTGAATTACGCGGTGTTGGATTATGCAGCCCGTTATCGCACAGAACTATTATACAATATTTATA
>NZ_CALMAT010000153.1 GCF_937859865.1 uncultured Mucilaginibacter sp. | reverse complement strand
GCTTTAACTGGTAAAAAAGTGGTTTTGGTTGATTTCGATTTGAACAACCCCTCGCTTGCCACAAAATTAAATATCCATACCAAGCAGTGCGGAGTAACCGATTATTTGCAAGGAAAAACTTCTCCGGATACCATTATTGCGCAAACTGCCATTGATGAAAACCTGTCTTTTATTTCTGCCGGAAAGCAGCCAATAAACCCTACAGAATTAATTATGGATGGCAAAGTTGAAGATTTGTTAAATTATTTAGATAGTCTTTTTGATTACGTCGTGATGGATATTGCCCCGGTTGGCTCTGTTTCTGATGCGTATATTGTTTCTCCGTTTTGCGATGCTACATTGTACATCGTTCGGCATGGCTACACACCCAAAGTTCTTATTGAAAGGATTGATGAAAATAATCGTTTAAATAAATTGACGAATGTAGCCATTGTTTTTAACGGTGTACCTGTTAAAGGTTTAGGCAACGATTATGGTTACGGCTATGGTTATACTTATAATGAGAAAAAAACAAGGTTGCTTCCCGCACTTAGAAAATAATTATCGGATTGATAATTAAAAACATCAATTTCCATCTTCAACCAAAATTAAACCCATGCTTCTTTTACCAGCAAAAAATTGGCAACACCTACATTTAACTGATAAAAGAAGCATTTATAAATTTTTCATCACATCTGTATTTTATACATAAATGCCTGCTTATCTAATTACTTATAAAGCTTCTGTCTGCTAATTTCAATTGGTTTTTAAAAATGTGTTTACTTCTTTTTATAAATAATAAAGTATTAAAATGAAGTTTCGTTTTTCAACGTAGCTATGTTCTAACTAATATACTTAATTCCAAACAGAAAAAATTCAAAGAATGATTTTGTAAAAAATGTGATATTTGATAACAGTTTTAAACTTTTGTTTATCTATTGATACGAAATATAAAATAAGGTTGTAAAATTAGTATATACAATACTGGCGGATTGTATTTTATCAGTAAAAGTAATCAGAAACCCTATAAAAAAAATAACCTGAAGGATTTTATTCTTCAGGTTATTTTCCTCAATACGGGAATCAGTCGGGATGGCAGGATTCGAACCTGCGGCCTCCACATCCCAAATGTGGCGCGATACCGGGCTACGCTACATCCCGTTTGGGATTGCAAAAGTAGGATTTTTATCAGCAATGCAAAATAAAAAATCAAAAAATTTGAGAAAACTTAAGCTTTAAAGATTAAACTTTTCATTATGAAGCGTTTATTTTTTGTCTATTTATTTTCCCTAAAAACAGCTAAACAACTTCTGCCACCACAAATGTGCTTCCGCCAACAAAAATAAGATCATCAGGACGTGCGTTTTGTTTTGCAGCGGCCAATGCTTCTTTTACCGTATCAAAATTGGTGCCTTGCAAATTAAACTTTTCGGCTTGCACTTTTAATGTTTCGGCTGCCAAACCACGCGGAATATCCGGTTTGCAAAAGTAATAAGTTGCTTTTGGGGGGAGCAAAGAAAGGATTTTGCTGCTATCTTTATCATTTACCATCCCAATTACAAAGTGTAAATGTTGATGCGGCGTGGCAGCAATATTTTTCAATACTTCTTTTATGCCCTCAAAATTGTGGCCGGTATCGCAAATAATCAAAGGTTGTGTGCTTAATATTTGCCACCTTCCGTTCAGTCCGGTCAGGGTTTTTACTTGTTTTAGGGCGGTAAAAACAGTATCGTAAGTAAGGTTGAGACTTTGCTTTTGTAATTCATCCAAACTTGAAAGTACGGTTTTTAAGTTTTTAAGCTGATACAATCCGGTCAAATCCAATTCAAAAAGCGAGTTTAAATCCACGCCCAAAGAGTTTTTCGGTTGCACCAAAACTTCTAAATATTCCGAAAGTACGTTAGGTTTTTCAGCCTTCTGCAAAACCCATTCTTCTGAAGCAAAGCGAATTGGCACTTCTTCCTGTCTGGCTTTCTCCTTAAAAATTTCGGCAACTTCTGCTTGATATTCACCGATCACAACCGGAACTTTTGGTTTGATGATGCCGGCTTTCTCCGATGCAATCTCCTGCAAAGTATTCCCCAGTAAATTCATGTGGTCCCAGCCAATATTGGTAATTACCGAAAGCAGCGGCATAATTACGTTGGTAGAATCTAATCTTCCGCCCAAGCCAACTTCAATCACGGCAATGTCCACTTTTTGCCGGGCGAAATAGTCAAAAGCCATCGCAACGGTCATCTCAAAAAAAGAAGGTTCAATTTTGTTGAGATTTTCCTGTTGTGCTGCAACAAAATCAACCACTTCCTGCTCCGTAATCATTTTGCCATTGATCCGAATCCGTTCCCGAAAATCTTTAAGGTGGGGCGAAGTGTACAAACCTGTTTTATAACCCGCCGTTTGCAAAACTGCCGCCAGCATATGCGAAGTTGAACCCTTGCCGTTGGTGCCGCCAACATGCACACTTTTAAACTGCTGCTGCGGGTTGCCCAGTTTTTCGCAAAGCAACAAGGTATTTGTCAAATCTTTTTTAAATGCCGAAGTGCCGACACGTGTAAACATCGGCAGTTGCTGGTACAGATAATCAAGCGTTTGCTGGTAGGTCATAAGAAGTTCATGGTTCATAGTTTATGGTTCATGCGGTGATAGTTAATAGATCATGGCAATGAACCATGAACTATGATTCCTTAACCATCAACTATTCCTACTGCACCTTAAACACAAAAACCACCGTTCCAATTTGTGTGTCCGGTGCGTTTTCGGAAGCGTTTAATTTTGAACTCATAACCGCGGTTTCGCATTTTTGCAGTAAATCGCTGTCGCTGATGGTGGTTCCACGGGCACCGGCGCGCGCATAAACCACATTGCCGTTTTTGTCCACCCGGATATCAACCACAATTTTTCCGGCTCTGCGGTTATCATCAGAAACACTGGGTTTCGTTAAAAAGTTTCGTTGCGACATATTTAAGCTGCCGCCATTTCCGGAACCTGTGCCGTTGTAATTGTTGGTTAGCGTGGTGCCGGTAACTTTTCCCTGATTGCCAGGCTTGCTGCCGGTTCCATCGCCTTCGCCGGTGCCGTCATTTTTTTTGCCTTTATACAAAGCGTTTTGGTTAATTTGCGGCTTTGCTTCTTTTACATCTGTTTTTGTGGCAACAGTAGTGCTGGGCTTTTTACTGTTTGGCGCAACTTCGGGTGCATCTTCGGTAGTTTGGGTAACTACTTTTTTATCGCTGTTATCGGCGCTTACTTTTTCGGTTGGTTGCGCTTCCGGCTTTATTTTGTCTGGTTTGCTTTTATTGGCTTTTTCGGCTACGGACGGTTCTTCCATACTCATATAATCGTTGCCCATGCCTTCGTCCGTGGTGCCATAATTTACCAAAATGCCACCCGTGCCTTCTTCCTGTTTAGGTGGCATCGAAAAAACAATCAGATAAGCAAGCAGCAAAAACAACCCCAGGATAATGCCCGTGAACAAAAAAGCTTTCGGATAATTATTTTCTTCCTGATACTGTACCATTTATTTCGGTTCTGTTGCCAGCACTAATTTGATATTCAGTTTTTGCGAGGTGTCCATCACTTCCACCACATCTTGTATCGCAACGGTTTTATCTACGTACAAAACAATCGTCAATTCTGTTGCTAATTTTTTGTAAGATTGAAGCGTGGCCGATAAATCTGCAATCGGAACTTCCTTTTTATCAACATAATAACGCAAATCTTTGGTGATCGAAACCGTAATGGTTTTTTTAGAAACTGCTTGGCCGGATGATGATTTCGGCAGCATCAACTTAATCACGTTCGGGTTGGTAACTGTAGATGCGATCAGGAAAAACAGCAGCAAAAAAAACATAATATCGTTCATGGCCGAAGTATTTACTTCCGCATGTGCGCGCAGATGTCGTTTTCTTAAATTCATTTGCTTGGTTCTTCTAACAAATCAATAAATTCTACCGAATCGGTTTCCAGTTTCAAAATCACTTTATCCACCATCATTTGCAAGATGTTGTAGCCCACAAAAGCCACAATCCCAACCAATAAACCAGCAGCAGAAGTTACCATTTTTACGTACAATCCGCCAGAAATTACGCCCATGCTGATATTATCCGTTTGAGAAATATCGTAGAAAATTTTGATTACACCGGCAATCGTCCCCAAAAAACCAAACATCGGTGCAATACCGGCAACAATGCCCAGAATCCCAATGTTTTTTTCTAATCTTGAAACTTCCAACCGCCCAATATTTTCAATCGCACTTTCAATATCTTTAATCGGGCGGCCAATCCGCATCAAGCCTTTTTGCAACATTCTTCCTAACGGAGAATTGCTGTTGCGGCAAATGGCAATCGCGGAATCTAATTTACCGGCACTTACATTTGCTTTAACCTGCGACATCAAATTTGCTTCGTTTAAACCTGCTTTTCTAATTGTAAAAAAGCGTTCGAAGAAAATCACCAAACCCAATACGGCCAAAATCCCGATCGGGACCATCACCCAGCCGCCTTTAATTAATAAATCGCCAAAACGAAGTTCGTGTGGTTGCGCCGCGCCTGCTTGTACTGCCCGGTTCAAAGTATCTACAGCCCTTGCAGCCGTATCGGTTGTTTCCTGAAAAAATAATAACATCATTTAATTATGTAGTGTTGTATATATGCTTCTGATTGCGGGTCGCGAGCGCGCAGTTTTTCTAACGCCGCCTGTGCCGATTCTTTATCTTTAAAAGATCCAAAAGTAATCAGTTTTTGCTTGCCCGCTGTGTTGCTTAATATTTTGGCGCGGTGCATCCCTTTTGCCTTCAACTGGTTTAAAAAAGATTTGGCGCCATTTAAGGTTTTGAAAGAAGCACCGATGATTTCGTAA
The DNA here is from genome assembly GCF_937859865.1 of uncultured Mucilaginibacter sp. GTDB lineage: Bacteria > Bacteroidota > Bacteroidia > Sphingobacteriales > Sphingobacteriaceae > Mucilaginibacter_A. Next base: position 14,015 of record NZ_CALMAT010000153.1, on the reverse strand, counting down.
GGCGATTTGGCTACTAAATCTGCGTCTGCTGTTTCCGAAACTGCCGAATCTTTTGTTGCCGGTTTTAAAACCGGCGGCACCGTTCTTGCAATTGCTGCCGAATCTTTTGCCGGTGTATCAACCACCGCTTTTTTGGTTAAAGTATCTTTTTCAGATACTGTTTTTACCCCTGTTTTTTTGGTAATAGAATCAGCAACAGTCCGTTTGGTAACAACAGCCGCCGCAGGTTTATCCGCAGAAAAACCGCTGAACAAATTCGGGTCGTACAGATACAAAGCGTAGCAGCCTAAAAGGCTTACGGCAAGCAGCAGCAATACCGAAGCCCAAAAACCAGTGCTTCTTTTAGACACAATTTCCTCATCTTCCGAAGTATTTGAAAATTCCTGATTAATATCTTCAATCGGATTTAGTTCCGGCACCAATTCTTTTTCCGCCGGTTCGGTTGTTTTTTTGCGGAGAGGAAGATTGACCGGCGGCAAACCAAAGTTTTCCATGTTAAAGGCAGGGGCAAAGTTTGGGTTTTCAATTGCTTCTGCCTCCGCCGGGAACAATACTTCTTTTACCGGTATATTTTTGGTGTGTGCCGAACTTTGCACCTGTTCTACAAATTTTTCTATAAAGTACCGGGCAGCAACAGGCGAAATATTTTTTTGCCGGCTAATGTAGTTTTCCAGCGTTTCGTCCTGTTTTTCTTCTTCAACAAAATCAATACTGTTTTTAGGCGGATAAAATTTTTGCTGTTGCTGGTTGTAAACACCGGCGGATTTTCGCGTTAAAAAAGTACCCAAACCCGGAACGTACACCATGCGTTCCCGGTTAAGCAGTTCTTTAAAATAAGCCGCTACATCCATCCGGTTAAAAATAAGGGTAAATTGCGCAACATCAAAATCAGAAACTAACGCTTAAACCGCCAAAGATATTAAATCCGACCGTTGGATAATACAAATAGGTTTGGTATTTATTGTTAAGCAAATTGTTGGCCTGCGCAAAAATGGAGAAACGTTTAGACACTTTATAATCAATACCGCCGCTTAAATCAGCAAAAGAAGGCAAGGTAACTACGCGGTAATTAATTACACCAGTAGTAAAGTATTGAATGCGGTCGTTTGTTTCGCCGCGGATCAACAATGCTCCGTTTACCGTTATTTTTTTGTTGACGTGGATGTTGGTTCCGGCAGTCAGTTTTGTGGTTGGCAAGTTCCAAGGCTGTGCTTCGGTTGCCAGTTTATATTTGCGGTATTCCAATCTTCCGAATAAATCTACGGTTTCTGAAGCTTTAAAATCCAAGTCGCCGTTCAAACCGGTTACGGTTGATTTTCCGCCATCGTAAATCACCAGAAACTTATTCTGGCCTCTGCTAAAATCAAAATTGTTGACAAACAAAGGCAAACCGGTAATGCTTTGGCGGATAAAAGCGGCTTTAAAACCCAAACCTGGCGCGGCTGTTCCTTTTAAACCTGCGCTAATGGTCAGCCGGTCAATCGAGTTTTTAATGTCAATGTTTTGATCTAAAAAAGGGTTTTGTTCCGATAAATTGCGCAACAGTGTTTTATCCACGTCGCCTCTCGCTTCTCCAAAAATCCGAACATATTTCGGAATCACCTGAAACTCAACCTTTGCTGCCGGGAAAATATGGAAACTGGTGCGGTTGCCAAACTCGGAAGTTAAGTTTACACCGGCATCAATTTTATAATTTTCGCCCTGCAATTTTAAATAAGGGTTGGCGCGCAAAATATTGTTGCTGATGTTGTACAAACTGTCTTTTGTGCTGCTTACATCCAGCGAAGCATTTAAACCGGCGTAAAATTGTTTAACGGTTTGGTTGATGGAAACGTCAACTAAAATATTGTTTTCTTTAGCCTGGTAAGCATTGCTAAAAGCGTAACCACTAATTTTTGCCGCATAAACGAAGTCGTTTTCCACATCTTTAAAGTTTTTGGCGATTTCTGCTTCACCTTCAATAACGTTAAAATGCTGCTTTCCTGGAATTAAGTTGGAAGGCGGGTTGTCCTGGTCAAAACCATAAAAATAGTTGCTGCGGCGCGTGTAATTAATGCGGCCGCTCACGCTGTTGTTGTCGCCCACACTTTTTCCGAAAATACCAACTTCCTGCCGGCTGGCATTTTGTTTGGGCAAATTGCCATGCTGGTCAAAATGCTTGGCGTAACCGCCATATTGCAAACCTGGGTCGCGGCCATTGTTTAAATAAAGCTCGCCAAAAGTGGTGTTCAAAGTTCCGATTCCGGCTTTTGCATAATTGTTGTACAAGGTATCATCAGCAGATTTCGGGATTTGTATCGCATCCAAAGCACGGATGCCGGAGTTGGTTTCCAGCCGTTTGTCTAATAAGTTGTTGTAAGTAAAATGCGGTTTTACATCTTGCCTTTCATCCAAATTCGGGTTTCTGCGGATTTTTACGGCATCGGCCAAAACCGGTTTGTACGCACTGGTTACCACAATTTCTTCGCTCAAACTACTTTGTTGCTCGTCGGCTTTTTTCGCTGGTGCAGCACTTCCCCCTTTTTTGGTGGTATCTGCCGATGCTGTTTTTACCGTACTTTTTTTGGTATGAGTTGTTGTTTTAACTGGCGTAGTTTTATTGTTTTTATCTGCTTGTTTTTTATTCGTTTTAGCCGGGACCGTCTTTTTTTGTGCCGGTTTTTGTTGCGAAAATGCAGGAACCGAATGAAGCATCAGGCTAAATAATAAAACGGTAAGGATATATTTCAACTTCATTGCTTAGTTCTCTTTCTTGGTGTTGGTAGTTTGGTTGTTCAGTTTGGCCAGCTTGGCTTTGGCTTCGGGCAAAATCTCGTCGTTGCCTTTGTAGTTTTCAATCACACTTTGCAAAGTACTTTTCGCCTGGAAGTTATCTTTCAATGCCACATAATTATCAGCCAGTAAAATGAAAGTTTTGGCAACCCAGTAATCGTAATTACCCAACTTGTTGATCAAATCGAAACACGTTTTTTGTGAAGCTTTGTGATTGCCGCGCAGGTATTCCAGGTTGGCCACGTTGTATTTTGCTTCAGCAGCAGCCACCGTTTTCGTATTGTTAACCACATAAGTAAATTCTTTGCTGGCGTTGGTCGTGTCGCCTTTTTGCAAGTATGCTTTGCCGGCGTACAAACCGCTTCTGTATTTATCTTCTTCGGAAGCTTTTTCGTTCGCACGTACCAAGGCTGCATATTTCAAAACATCGTCCGGCATTTGCATTTCTGAGTAGGACAGGAGCAGGTTGTTGATCGCGAAAGAATAATCAACCTTGTATTCTGCATTGGTTTCCAAATGTTTCAAAAAAACCACGGCTTCGTTATACTTCTTTTGTTTGAGGTATAGGTTCGACATGCTGATGAGCGACTTCTCGGTATAAACACTCGTCCAATCGTTCAAAATATAGTTGTAATCCGAAACCGCTTCTTCCGGATGGTTCAGCTTTACATAACTTTCGGCACGGATAAAGCGCGCCTGCTTGTCATTTACCGGTTTTGGGAACTTATCAAAATAAGCATTTACGGCGTTAACGGTCCCTGCAAAATCGCCGCGCAGATACAAATTGTTGGCGGCCGTAAACATAATATTGTCTTGCTGTGCCGAACTGTAATTGCCGATTGGTGTAGTGGCTGCGTAATCAATAAAAGTTTTGGCATCGCCTTTATCGGTATAAATTTTTTCGATTTGGCGTAGCGACTGTTTGGCCTCATCGGTAGCTGGATAATCTTTGACCACACGTTTGAAAGCTTCCAAAGCCGGCTCGTCCTGGTTGGCGTTATAATCAATCAAACCAATGGTAACCAAAGCGCGCGGCACGTAACTGCTTTGTGGATATTTCTGGATCATCGCCGTTAAATCCGTTCGCGCCTGGTCGCCGTTATTTTTTAAGAAGTAGGTGTAGGCAATTTCAAAACTGGCATCATCCGCATAATCTGAATTCGGGAATTGTTGCAGCAAACCCTGCAAAGTACTAATCTTGGTATCCAACGATCCTTGCAAACCCTGGATCATGCCACGTTGGAACAAAGCATAATCTTCGCCTTGCGCATGTTGAGATAAAATCCGGTTGTAATATTCATTCGCCCGCCCGTAATTCTTCAACACAAAATAACTGTCGCCTAAACGAAGTATCGCATCGTTCACCGTGTTCTTGTCGTGCTCCGGCCCGTTGATAAAACGCTCGAAATTACTGGCCGCTTTCTGGTATTTTTCATCGCCAAAAGCAGCATAACCCAAAGCATAATTGGCGTAATTGTAAACGCTGGTCTGCTTCGCCGCAGGCATGTCCATAAACTTTTCAAAGTTATCAACAGACTCGCCGTACTTGCGCACTTCGTACATGGATTCGGCCATCCAATAAGTTGTTAAAGCTTCAATCTTATCATCCACCGGATCTTTCAATGACCGTAAAAAGATACCGATTGCATTCTCAAAAGCCCGTTCATTGTAAAACTGCAAACCGCGGTAATAAGTAACTTTTTGGTATGCTTCTTTTGCCGCTTCATTTTTGTTGGGGATGGATTCCAAAATATCAACCGCTTCTTTGTAATTGCTGGTCGAAAGCAAGATCTGGCTCAGCAAAACTTTGGCATCTGTAATTTTTGTTGAGCGGGGATAATTTTTAATATATAAACGGATGGCTTCCAACGCCTGATTGTTAAACTGCAGTTCGTAGGAAAGTTTGGCGTATTGGTACAAAGCGTCTTCCTGCAATTGCTTGTCAAAATCTAATCGCGAAGCAACCTGGAAAGCATTGCGTGCGCTTTGTTTGTTGTTCACTTTTAAAAAAACATTGCCCAACGTGTAGTTTCCGTTCTGACTATAGACATCGCTTTTGTCAATCAGCTTTTCCAGTTCCCTAACAGCACGCGGATTGTTACCGGTTTTAAAATAAGCATAACCCATTTGGTAGCTGTCCTGGTTGTTTTGGGTTTTGTTTTGGTCTCCGGCCTGAAAACGTTCGTAATACGTTATTGCGTTCGGATAATCAGCCTTGGCAAAATAAGAAGCGGCAATAATGCGCAACATTTCCGTTTCGTTAACCTGTTTTGTTGTGTTTACGATTGGGACGGCATAAGCAATCACATCGTCATAACGTTTATCCAAATAGTAAACGGCGGAGATGTAATAAGGATAACTGGCCTCGTACTTTTTAGAGTTTTTGAGTTTCTCGAAGTTGAGCAACGCCAAATGATAATCTTTGTTGAGGTAAGCAATGTAGGCGAAATAATACGTGGCATCTTCAGAATAAGGCGTTTTCTGGTCTTTGATCTCGCTAAAAATCAACTGCGCATTTTTGTAATCTTTTAGTTCGAAGTACGAATAGCCTTTATCAAACTTGTATTCGGCATTTTCGCGTCCGGTCAGTTCCGGAGCTTTCACCAAATCAAACCATTTCAACGCATCTTCATATTTTTCCTGTTTGAAGTATGATTTCCCGATCTGGAAGTACGCCACTTTTGCCAGCGGGTTTTCCGGATGCTCTTTGATAAAACGGCGGAACATGCTTTCGGCGTCCTCGTTCCCCAAATTCAACGCACAAACCGCTTCGTAGTAATACGAATTTTCTTTCAGCAATGACGTTTCTGATTCAAAAAGCGGCTGGTTACTGGTTTTATTTCTGGGAATTTCAACCTGACGAAACTGTTCGGCCGCGGCAACATATTTGCCTTTGTCCAGCAATTCCATCGCGTCATTATAATTGCGGTTGAGGTTGAAATAAGCAGATTGCTGTGCGAACGAAGAAAAGGTGGTTAAAAAAAGCAGCGTAATGGAAACGTATAGTACTTTAATCATAGTTGTTGCATAACGAGGCCGCTAAATTAAGTAGCTTCCGGTTAATTACCGCGTACAAAATTTTAGGGCATAAAAACAGTAGGTGTAACGTTGCCGAAAGGAGTAATAGTGTTAATGCCCAAATTATTGCATCAATTTAATTATACCTACGCCAACCGGATCTACTGATTCTGCCGAATTAGATAATATAACGATTGCCGTTTTTTTAACACTATTGAAAGCTAAAAAACTTCGGCTTCCGCCTGTTCCGCCATTATGCCACAAGTATTCATCACCGTTAATGTTCATGATATGCCAGCCTAATCCAACTTTTGGGTTTTTGTTAAAAGTAATTTGATGTGTTAATTGGAATGCTTTTGATAAATCATTGTTTTCAACTTTCATGTTTGCATTTGCATATTTCAACAAATCATTTGCCGTAGAACGTAAAGAGCCGCAAGCTTGCAAAGCATCAAAATCCCAAGTAAGTGTTTCGTTGCCATCCGTATTATAAACTTTTACAAAATGTTCTTTTTGATTTGATAATAAATACTCTTTCGTACTTTCCAAGTTTAATGGTTTACAAATAATTGTTTTAACCATAGCCTCGTAAGTTTGCCCGCTAATCCTTTCTAAAATTATTCCAAGTAAACCAACCGCCATATTCGAATAAGCATAAACTTCCCCAGGTTTAGAGATTAACTTGCAAGTCTTCAAATAAGCAAAAAGTTGGTTACGTGTATAATTTTGGTAAGGATTAATCGGATTAAAATTTCCAGTTTCAAAGTTATCCGGCAAAGGCGCCAAACCGGAAGTGTGGTTACTTAGCATTAAAATGGATACTTCTTTTAGCAATACATTTTCAGCAGCAAAATCTGGCAAATATTTGGTGATTGGATCCGTTAATTTGATTTTCCCCTGATCTACAAAATAAGCCAATAACGTAGCCGTAAATGTTTTAGTGATGGAGCCGATTTCAAAGATGGTATTTGCATCGGGCAATTTGCCGTTTCCTTTTGCAGTTTCTCCATAATAATAAATGCTGTTTTTACCGGCACAAAATACGCCAACGCTTAAACCAACTGTGTTTGGTTTTTGAATGTAAGTTCGGACAACCGCATCAATTTCTTTTTCAAAAGCCGTTTGTAATGGATTGGATGTGGCTACCAACTCAGCTTTTTCTGGCCTAAAAGGTTTAAATTGAAACAATCCAAGTTTATCATCTTGATCTAAGTTCAAAGACAATTGGATTGTTGCCTTGTCAAATTGAAGCTTGTAATTACTGATTTTATTTTTAAAGCTTATAAAAGAGGTTTCTTTAATTTCTCCTAACGGAAAAATCTGCTTGGTTAAAAAATCAACAAGAAAAGCTTTGCTCAAATCTTTTTGATAATCTTTTCCGGTCAAATCATAAATTGCATCAGCATCTTTTGCATTGATGTATTTCTTCAATAATATAACTATAGAATCACTTGTAGGTTGTTGTAAATTTTGTGCAATTGAAGGTGAAGACATGGTAACCAACAATAAAATTATGATAAGATATTCTTTGATTTTTTTCAACATCAACAGTTTCAACAGCTAAAATTTTATAATTGTAAAATACTACTTAACCCAAGTTGCTAAGTTAATTTATTTAGGGTGAATGCAATAAGGAATAAAAGGAGTTTTAGCAGGAAACCTTTAAATGTAACGGCATGTATTTTACGAAGGAACAATGCTTTGATAGAGCTAAAAGCTGTTTCAATGCTTTTCCGCCTTTGTTCTTTAAGATAAGCCAGGTAAGGCTCATCCGGCCTTTTGCTGTTAGATTTCCTACTAACGAGCAGGCGGATGTTTTCAGCTTCCATCAACTCATCTTCTGCCCGGTAATCGGTATAAGCAGCGTCGGCATAAATACAGCTTTCAGCAGCAACAGCTAAAGGTAGCTTTGCCAATGCCTTAACATCGCTTTCGCTACCTGGCACAAAGCAAAATTCTACCGGAATGCCATCCGATGTAGTTAGTACCTGTACTTTTACGCCGTAGAAGTAGCGGCGCATTGAACTGTGCCTTCCCCGCCACTTTGTGCCTTTAAGGATACGGCTTCTGGAAATGCGGATGTTGTCGCAAACAGCAACCGGAAAAGAATCCAAAACATAAGTAGCTGCACCAGCTATGGCTTTCAGGCAATGGCCGATTTGAAAGAACAAACTGCCAAGCAAGGTTTCCAGCTTATGCAGCCTCCTGCAAAACCTGCCCTTGCTGGGCATTTGCGGGACATTGCCACTTAACTGCATAAATCCCCTGGCATTATCTAAATGGCCGCCAAAGTAAAGCGCTGAAACCAGGGCTGTAGTGATAACTTCACTGTCAGTAACCTTACAATGAGGGTAATCTTTGTGGCCTGTTTGTTTTAGCAGGTCATCTACAATACAATAAATTGATGTAATTTTATCTTGGGTGAGCATCGTTATAAGAAAATTTAAGTGTGGTAACTCAAATTTAATCTTCGATGCTCACTTACTAAAACTTAGCAACTTGGGTTAATTACTTGTTCACTGATTTTTACCCGATAAAAGAAGCATACAAAATTAGATTGACAAAATTTTAATACAAGCTAAACTGGCTAGATTTGGCCAGCCAATAAATACAAAACAGCCATCCGTACCGCAACACCATTTTCAACCTGGTCTAAAATGATAGATTGCTTGCTGTCGGCCACATCGCTGGTAATTTCCACGCCGCGGTTAATCGGGCCTGGGTGCATCACCGTAATTTCCTTGTCCAGCGAATCTAAAATCTGCTTGTTCAAGCCGTAAAGCATCGTGTATTCGCGCAGCGATGGGAAATATTTAATGTCCTGCCGCTCCAATTGGATGCGCAACATATTGGCCACATCGCACCAGTTTAACGCTTTGATTAAATTGTGTTCTACTTTTACACCCAGCGAACTAATAAATTTCGGGATCAAAGTCGTTGGGCCGCAAACCATAACTTCGGCACCTAACTGTTTTAAGCATAAAATATTAGACAAGGCAACGCGCGAATGCAAAATATCACCAACGATCACCACTTTTTTGCCGATTACTTCGCCATATTTTTCGCGGATAGAAAAAGCATCTAGCAAAGCCTGTGTTGGATGTTCGTGCGCACCATCGCCGGCATTTACAATTTGTGCTTTGATGTGCCGCGACAAAAAGATACCAGCGCCAGCGTAAGGATGCCGCATCACCACCATATCTACTTTCATGGCCAAAATATTGTTGACGGTATCAATCAGCGTTTCGCCTTTACTTACGGAAGAAGAAGCGGCCGCAAAATTAATGGTATCTGCCGAAAGCCTTTTTTGCGCCAACTCGAAAGACAAACGTGTGCGGGTTGAATTTTCAAAAAAGATGTTGGCAATGGTTACATCGCGCAGGGAAGGCACTTTTTTGATCGGGCGGTTTAAAACAGCTTTAAAGTTGGCGGCCGTTTCAAAAATGAGTTCAATATCGTTTCGGTTGAGGTCTTTGATGCCTAAAAGATGCCGGGAACTTAGTTTTTGCTGATCGGCCATGCGTTTATTTTTCTGATAACAAAACCACTTTGTCTGCTTCGTCGGCTTCTTTCCAGCTTACAATTACTTTTTGTGAAGCCACCGAATCTACCTGAATGCCAATGTAATCCGGTTCGATGGGTAAATGCCGCGAATATCTTCTGTCCACCAAAACCAATAATTCCACTTTTTGCGGTCTGCCAAAAGCCAACATCGCATCCATGGCAGCGCGAATGGTTCTTCCCGTCCATAAAACGTCATCCACCAGGATCACTTTTTTGTTTTCGATGATAAAATCAATACGGGTTTGGTTTGGAACCAACGGGTTTTCCCTTCGGCGAAAATCATCACGGTAAAAAGTAATGTCTAAATCGCCGGAAAAAATAACTGCTTCCGCTAACATGTTTTTCAACTCTGCTGCAATCCGTTTCGCTAAAAACGGGCCACGTGGCTGGATGCCCAGAATGACAGAATCAGAAAAATTGTTATGGTTTTCAATTAACTGCCTGCAAAGACGTTGAATGGTGATTTGGAATTTCGGGCCGTCGAGCAGGGTTAAGTTTTGCATTTCCGGGTGGATTTGGGCAAAAGTAGGAATTTATTTAATAACCAGCATATTGATTTTAGGCCGATAAAAGAAGCATTTGTTTATGCCGGACACGTTTCGGTATCTTGTTATAAAAGTTTAAGACTGTGCAGGAAGGATTCTGAAACAAGTTTAAAATGACCGAGCCAAATTTTATACCGATAAAAGAAGCATTAACATGAAACGGATTTTAATCCCTTGGCAAAAACCAAACCCACAAAAAAAGCCCCTCCAAAAAAGAGGGGCTTTGTATTAAAAAGGAGATTTAATTATTTGTCTTCCGATTTGCCGGCTTTACGGGCATCACTTTCTGCGCCTTCCATTTGCTCTTTTAACTGAGCCAGAACGCTAAGATCACCCAAAGTGGATTTCTCAACAGAATCTTTTACTTTTTTAACAGCAACGGTTGAAGCTTTGGCTTCTTTTTTGCGTGTGTTAAACTCTTCCATACGGGCTTCTGCTCTGGCATCTTCCCAAATACGTGAATGTGAAATAACGATACGTTTGCTGTCTTTGTTAAATTCAATTACCTTGAATTCAGCAACTTCTTCTGCTTTTAATGGCTGGCCGTCTTCTTTAATGGCATGTTTTGTTGGTACAAAACCTTCCACGCCGTAAGGCAAGGCAACCACAGAACCTTTGTCCGTAACTTTAATAACCGTTCCTGTGTGAACAGAATCTACGTTAAAGATGGTTTCAAAAGTATCCCAAGGGTTTTCTTCTAATTGTTTGTGGCCTAAGCTCAACTTGCGGTTGTCAACGTCCAGTTCTAAAACTACAACGTCTAACGTTTCGCCAACTTTGGTAAATTCGTTCGGATGGTTTACTTTTTTAGACCAAGAAAGATCAGAAATGTGAATTAAACCATCAATGCCGTCTTCCAATTCAACAAAAACACCAAAGTTGGTCATGTTTTTAACCACTGCTTTGTGCTGACTGCCAACCGGATATTTGGAAGCCGCTTGTTGCCAAGGATCTGGCGTTAATTGTTTAATACCTAATGACATTTTACGGTCATCGCGGTCTAAAGTCAACACTTGTGCTTCCACTTCATCACCAACTTTTAAAAACTCTTGTGGGCTGCGTAAGTTTTGAGACCAAGACATTTCTGAAACGTGGATCAAACCTTCAACACCCGGAATAATTTCCAAGAAAGCGCCATAATCGGCAACCGTAACGATACGGCCTTTAACGTGCGAACCAATTTGGATATCCTGAGAAAGGCTTTGCCAAGGGTGCGGCGTTAATTGTTTCAAACCTAAAGCGATACGTTTTTTCTCGTCATCAAAATCCAAAACAACCACGTTGATTTTTTGATCTAATGACAATACTTCGCGCGGATGCTCAATGCGTCCCCATGAAATATCGGTAATATGCAGCAAACCGTCAACACCGCCCAAATCAATAAATACACCGAAATCGGTAATGTTTTTAACGGTTCCTTCTAAAATTTGTCCTTTCTCTAATTTAGCAACAATCTCAGTTTTTTGGTTTTCCAAATCATCCTCGATCAGCACTTTATGAGAAACTACAACGTTTTTAAATTCGTGGTTGATCTTCACAACCTTAAACTCCATCGTTTTGCCTACATAAATATCGTAGTCGCGGATAGGTTTAATATCAATTTGAGAACCTGGTAAAAAGGCTTCAACACCAATAATATCTACAATTAAACCACCTTTGGTCCTGCTTTTTACATAACCTTCGATGATTTCATCTTTTTCTAAAGCTTCATTAATGCGTTCCCAAGAGCGTTGGGTTTTTGCACGTTTGCGCGAAAGAACCAACTGTCCGCTGGCATCTTCCTGAGACTCCACAAAAACATCCACCTGATCGCCTTTTTTCAAATCAGGCATGTCGCGGAATTCAGATACCGAAACCAAACCATCAGATTTAAAACCGATGTTCAATACCACGTCTTTTGAGTTGATGGTAACTACGGTACCGCTGATGATTTCGCCTTTGGTGATCGAGTGGAACGTACCATCGTAAAGATGTTCCATTTTTTCGCGGTCTTCGTTGGAGTAGTTTCCGAATTTTTTTTCATCGGCATCCCAGTCAAAATCGGCCGCGGGCTGTGCCAAACTGGATTTGATCGTTTCGATCAAAGACGAATCAGCTTCTGATTCAATGTTTTCTTTCTCCATAAAACGGGTTGTTCCGTCTTGAAGTTCAGCTTGTTTTGCTTGTAATTCTTTTTCTGCTTCTTGTTTTTTTGCCATTAAATAATTTATCTCCTTTTCCCAAAAATGATTTGGAACCGCAAAAATAAAAAATTAATAGTTGCATCAAAAAAATATTTTAGCTATTTAATTGATTTTTAGGTGATTTTATTTTTATCAGCCGTTTTTTTAGCTAATTCCGGCTCATGCTTGTTGCAAAAGGTTTTCCATCTCCAAAAACACTTGCATAAAACCGGCAGAAAGAATGTTGATGTAAGCATTAACTGCTTCTGCTACAGCTTCTTCCTGCGAAACGGTAAAAGGGTTTTTCCAGATGCGCTGGCAAACACGCTTCAAGGCATAAGCAACGCTATCGGTTTTGATGTAAGAGTGCAAGTATTTTTCGTTGATAAAAACAGTATAAAAAGACAGGAATTTTTGAGGGTCAACACCATTCAACCGCAAAAACTTTGAGATGTTGGCTTCTTCCGCGTTTTTTAAATGATCGTAAAAATCATCGGCAAAAACAGTATTGCTGGTCAGCAGCAAATTATCCAGGATCAATTCCAGCGCGATGTGTCCTAAAAAAAAAGGTTTTACCGGCGAACCTGCCAATGCCAGAACCATTAACAATTTAAGCTGGTGCGAATGGTAATTAAAAAATTCGGAAGAGTGAAAATAACGGTCTATTTCCAAGTGCTTTTTCCAGCCCAAGATAATCGAGTTGATGGCTGGGTCGGTTTGTTCAGGCAAACGTTCGGGTTTTATTTGCGCTTGTTTATCGGCATTCCGCAGCAAATCGGGCATCACGCTGCCCAGCACATGGTAAGCATCGGTGCAATTGCGGTCGAAATAAAAATGCGATAAAAAGTTCATCACCTGTAAATATACAAAACGGAAAGGAAGAAATACCAATTTTTGCCCGATAAAAGAAGCATTGTCCTAAAACTGCTTTTGGCTGATTCTATTATCTTTGCCGCCTTTAACACAAAACGACAATGAATTTTTTGGAAGAGTTGCGCTGGCGTGAAATGCTGCATGATAGTATGCCGGGCGTGGAAGAAAAGCTGCAAAGTAGTATGGTTTCGGGTTACATTGGTTTCGACCCGACGGCTGATTCTTTGCATGTGGGCAGTTTGGCGCAAATCATGACGCTGATTCATTTCCAACGTGCCGGGCATAAACCTTTTGTGCTGGTTGGCGGCGCGACGGGCATGGTTGGCGATCCTTCGGGAAAATCGGCAGAACGTAATCTGCTGTCGGCCGATGTTTTGCAGCATAATTTAAACGGCATCCAAAAGCAACTGGAAAAGTTTTTAAATTTTGAATTCGGAGAAAATAAAGCGGAGGTCGTGAACAACTACGATTGGTTTAAAAACTTCTCGTTTCTGGATTTTATTCGAGATGCCGGAAAGCACATAACCGTAAATTATATGATGGCCAAAGATTCTGTGAAAAAACGTTTGGAAGGCGAAACCGGCATGTCCTTCACTGAGTTTTCATACCAGTTGATACAAGGTTATGATTTTTATTATTTATGGAAAAACCGGAATTGCGTTTTGCAAATGGGCGGATCCGACCAATGGGGAAACATGGTTACCGGCACAGAATTGATCCGTAGAAAAGACCAAGGCGAAGCTTTTGCGTTGACTACCCAATTGATCAAAAAAGCCGATGGCAGCAAGTTTGGTAAATCTGAAGGCGGCAATATTTGGCTCGATCCGGCAAAAACATCGCCTTATCAATTTTCCCAGTTTTGCCTGAATGCAAGCGATGAAGACGCCAAAAGTTACATCCGCATTTTTACATTGCTTGATCAAGAGGAAATTGAAACTTTAGAAACAGAACACAATGCTGCGCCGCATTTGCGTGTTTTGCAAAAAACTTTGGCAAAAGATATTACCATTCGTGTTCATGGCGAAGCAGAATATGAAAAAGCAATTAAATCTTCTGAGTTTCTTTTTGGAAACATTAGCAT
>NZ_CALMAT010000152.1 GCF_937859865.1 uncultured Mucilaginibacter sp. | reverse complement strand
CTAAGAGCCTGTTTAAATTTTGTTCTATTTATTTTCCATGCTTCTTTTACCCTATAAAAATTGGCGCCAGTATCAATTTTTATAGGGTAAAAAAAGCATTGGTATTTTTATATACAAATTTAAAAGGCGCTGATTATCGGGCTAAAAAATCAAATTTCAAAAAAAAGCTGCACTTAAATTAATAAGCACAGCTTTTTTGTAGTAGCTCTATTTTTTATGCGATGGATAGTTGTTGTTCTTCGCTTGTGCTTAAATGGTTCATCTTTTTTGCAATAGCTTTGCTGGCTACACGCATTACTTTTAAATCGGTCATCAGCAGGTTTCTTAGTTCTTTATCGAAACCTTTGATCATTTTATTAACGGAGTTGGTATTTGTTTTCATGTTTAAATATTTTAATGCTTTATTTTTTGGTTGATTTTTTTGGCTTATCAATATGGTCTTTTTCTGTTAAGTTGTTTTTTCTCCGTTTTGCTTCGGTAACCTGCCTCGTAAATTGTTCTTCGTCTCTGCTATCGCCAGGTTTTTCCGGGTTTAACGGATCGGCCCAGTCTTTTTCTTCAGAACTTTCATCGGGAATGCTGTTTTCAGTAGTCATATTTCCGTTATTCTTGTTGCAGGTATTTCCAAGATTATGCCAAGCATTGCTTATAGCTTAACTTTTTAAAACTTTAATGGCTTTTAATGTAAACTGTTGAAAATTAAGCTGTAAATAAGTTATCCGTAAACGTTAAAACATTGTTTTTATCGAAAACAGCAAAATATAGTTTTAAAGTTTGTTCTGAATTCAATTCAATTTTAGGTTTAACCGTACAGTTTTACGGTAAGAAAGGTGAACAAGTTCGGCAGCAACAGACAAAATAATGCCGATGACCGTAACGCCTTGCCAATGCCAGGTGTTCCAAACGCGGCTGGCCAAAAAAGTACCGGCCGCGCCGCCCAAAAAATAAGTAACCATGTAAACGGTGTTCAATCGGTTTCGGGCTTCTTGGGAAAGGGAAAAAATCGTGGTTTGGTTAGAAATATGTGTAGCTTGAACGCCCAGATCAAGCAAGATTACGCCGATAATTAAACCGGCCAAACTTCTTCCCGAAAAAAAGAACACCACGAACGAAATAATGATCAGTAAAATAGAAAAAGTGGTAACGGTGTAAGGATTGGTTTTATCGCTGATCCTTCCCATTGCCGCCGCGCCCAAAGCACCAAAAGCGCCCACCAAACCAAATAGTCCGGCTGCCTCACTGCCGAGGTTAAACTGCGGCTGACGCAGCAGGAAGATCAAGGTCGTCCAGAATGCGCCAAAGCAGGCATAGCACAAGGCACCGCGCAAAGCGGCCAGCCGCAATAACGGCTCGGTTTGGATTAAGGTGATTAAGGAGCGCATCAAGCCGCCGTAGTTTCCATTGTATTGCGGCTCAATTTCCGGGAACAAAAAATAAATTATTGCCCATAAAAGAAGCATCAGCGCGGCGGCAATCATAAACATGGCATGCCAGCCAAACCGTTCGCCCACAAAACCGCTGATGGTGCGCGAAAGTAAAATACCGATCAGCAAGCCGCTCATCACAAAACCTACTGTTTTTCCGCGTTCTTCGGGTTTTGAAAGATGGGCTGCCATCGGGATGATCAATTGCGGCACGACAGAAGTAAAGCCAATTAAAAAGCTGGCAATTAGCATCACCGGGAAATTTGGTGCAAAAGCAGCCAGCAGCAAAGCCAAAACGATTAGGCCAAAATCTACCATAATCAACCTTTTTCGTTTTAGCATATCGCCCAAAGGAATCAAAAACAGAATACCAAAAGCATAACCCATTTGTGTAAGCATGGCAATGTTTCCGGCAGTGCCATTGCTTACGTGGTAAGTTTTTGCAATATCTTCCAGTAATGGTTGTGCGTAATAAATATTGGCTACTACCAAACCTGTGGCAATCGTCATTACCCATAAAGTTGGCTTGCTGATGCCAGTATTTGCTTTGGCTGTTTTAGAAGTGTCCATGGCAGGTTAACAATTATCTGCCTTGAAGTTTTTGGAAAAACCTGTTGCTGAAAAAAGCTTTGCCAGATTTTACCCTATAAAAATTGGTGTTTACAGTCAATTTAACTCAAGCAAAAACCAAATGTTTACCCTTTTTCGGCGATAGAAGAAGCATAGAAAATAGATTGAAGCAATTTTAAACAGGCTCTAATGTGTGAAAAAATTATAGAGCCTGTTTAAATTCATTCAAGAAAAAATGTTAATGCTTCTTTTACCCTATAAAAAATTGGTGTTTACAGTCAATTTAACTCAAGCAAAAACCAAATGGTTACCATTTTTTAGGCGATAAAAGAAGCATAGGAAATAGCTTAAAGCAATTTTAAACAGGATCTAATGTTGTGTGAAAAAATTATATAAGTTAACTTTTTACTTTAGTCCAGGCATCCTTCCCCATGACAACTACCTGAGTAACTTTCTCTTCTTTGTCCCTTATAAATTTAACAGACCAATCCAGTCCTAATACGATAAAACTATCGCCCGATAAATGCTTGATAGCCATTTTTTGATTGTCCCAAAGTTGTGTTCCTATCAACTCTCCATTCTCTAATGAAAAATTCAAGTAAAACATCGTTCCGTTAAAATCCTTTTGAAACTTCCCAGTATAGGCATCAAGGCTGTCTGCTTTAATTCTACAAAAACTTGTACTTTTTTCACTTTGAGGATATGGCTTGCAAAATCCATTGTGTAGAAAAATAAAGAGAAGTGGGATAGTTAAATACTTTTTCATGATTTGATATTTTAAAAGATTATAAAATTGACAAGATTAGAATTTATTGACGAATGAAAATTTCACCTTTTTTAACCTCGGTAAAAGCGATGTGCCCCTTTAATTTTTCAGGATAGAACCAGGCATCTCTCATTTTTTTCTCAGAAAACAACTTCAGTTGATCACCATTATGGATAGATTGTTTTTGAGAGGAATTTCCGTAACTTAACAATACTTTGGCCCTTACCTTTTTCCCAAATTCAATTATCCCAACCCATGAATCACCAGCAGTAACACTTGTCGTTTTTCCCTGAGGCTGTGCAGCTGCAACACGAAATATACCTAACGCACCATCTGCCCCGTTTGCCGGCAGATTAATTCCATTTCTTTCTAAACGCAAATATGTTCCCCAGGTAGTGGAAAGATCACCATAAGTTGTTTTTACTAATTTCGCCGCTTGTTCAAGCAGCTCCACCGCGTGCTTCTTATCCCTTAAACCACTTGGTGTTGAATTGGGGAAATCCCTGTTCCAGCGAACAGCATAATTGTAATCGTTCTTCGGGTTAAAAGCCATGGCCCAGGCATAAAACAGTAGCATTCCCTTGCTGTTATTGTCCGCATTCCGGTCCCATCCAGTAAGTACCTGCCTGGCTTCCTGTAATAGCGGAGATGAGGTATTGTCAATACCTGAAAGCAAGTCATCCAGTACGCGGTCAGCCATCAAAACATGGGTTGATTGTTTGTAATCTACCAGGTGTTCAAAAGTAATACTGCTATCTGGCAACAACATATTGGCTGCACGTTGGGAACGTAAAGGCATTTCATCAGGGGCAATGTAAGGCGGGTATTTACTTTTATCCAACTCCCTGGGAAGCGTGGCAGTCCAGGGCGGGTCGTTAGTATTTTGCAGCCACCCGGATTTTGGATTTTTTAGTTTGGGTAGTTCCTCATAACTGAGATACCCCTTCCATATATTCTTTGAAGAATCTCCTTCAATCAGATGGTCCCAGTCTTCAAACCTTCCATATGCTCGTCTTGGGACAAGTCCGTTGAACAAATAAAAGATGTTGCCTTGCTTATCCGCATAAATTACATTCCAAAAAGGTATCTGCTGCATTTTTAAAGCAGCCTCAAACTGGTTAAAATTTTGGCTATTGGCCATTTTCCACCATTCAAGCAAGGCATTGGGGCTGTCCATTCCTGCCAATTTAACGGCCAAAGCTTTTTTACTGCCTGTTTTTAATACAGGGCCATGAATAGAGCTATAAAACTTGTACAATTTTGGTAAAAGGCTTCCGTTTTGCTGCTTAATCCATATCGTGTCTGTACGTGCTTTAAAATCAAGTTTTTTTCCATCCAGCAGGTAACCGTTGTCTTTTAAAGTCAATTCAAAACTATCGGCATTATCTAAAGTATTATTGGTATGCGTCCAGCCCAGGTTTTTATTAAAACCGATCGCAATTCCGGGGAAGCCTAGTATTTGCGCACCATATACAGGGTTACCGTTTAGCGTAAGCTCCGATTCAAAAAAAGTATATTCACCGTTCCAGGGTAAATGCGGGTTTTGAATCAGCATTGCATTTCCGGAAGCTGATCTTTTAGCTGCGATAGCTATGGCATTTGATCCTATATCCTGCCAGCCGGCAACCTGGTTCAACTCCTTTCCACCGGTAAACCTGGTTACAAAAACGAACAATGATTGCAGGTTAACATCGTCTGGCGTAATTGGTAATACAATTTGCTTGTCTTTTTCGATCGCCTCGGGATGAGCTTTGGCATAAGCATTCATTCCATTTATAAATGACTGGATGATTTGTTTTAATTCAGGGTTTTGGATTTTTCGATAAGACAATGCTATATGTGGAAAGTTGAGATTATGTATCAGTATATCTGAACTTTCAAATTGTGATCCCCAGTAAAAAGCTGCCTTACCGCGGGCTGTTCCATATAATTGCAAAACCAGGTTTGCATGCGCCTCCATTTCTGCCCACCCCTGGGCAAAAAACAAATCCTTTTCATTAGAGGCAGTAATATGAGGTACGCCCCATTCGTCCCAATCAATTTTTGCTGACTGTGAATAAACTGGTTGATTACAAAAAATAATTAATAAAGATAATAGCAGTGTGCCTTTCATAGTCTTGCGTTGGATTTCGCTGTTAACATGTTACCAGCTTTTCTAAAGCAAAAGAAGCTATTGACGATGCTTTTTGTCTACTCAAATCCTGATTTGAGTAGTATTAATTGCTAATGAAGGCGTTTTTAAATTATTTTGATATTGGCTGGGTGTGATTCCTGCGAATTGCTTGAAAGCCCTTTGGAAAGTTGCCAACGAATTAAAGCCACAATCAAAAGCGATAGCCGATATGGTAAACGCGCTATGGGCCGGATCAGATAATTTTTTCTTAGCTTCCTCAATCCGGTAACCATTTACAAAATCATTAAAGTTTATATCCAAATGCTGGTTAAGCAGATTGGAGATCAGCCTCTCTGGAATACCTAACTTACTGGCAATAGCTTCCAACTTTAACAAAGGGTTCAAATAGAGCTTTTCATTTTGCATCAAATGATTCAGTTTCTGTCGATAATAATCAGCTTCGGAATCCTTAAAATAAACTTTAGCTATTTTTTTATTATACACTTCTACATCCTTCTGTTCCATTTTATTTTGGCGTAAATAAGTAGCCATGCCAAGCCAGTAAACAAAAACAACAGCAGGAAGACCAAGCAAGTAGCGCGTCCAGGAATAAACAGGAACACTCCCAGGAGCGAAATCAATAATTATTGTAAAGAGCCATATTGCAAGAAGAACAAACAGGGATTGCATCAGCTTTTTTAGCCACTTCAAATCTGCCAGTTTATATACCGACAGTTCCTTATTTCCAAGCTGGGCATTAACTGTCAGATAGGTAAGGCCACAATAAACTAAACAAGAAATAAACCCGGGCAAAACCTGGTATAAATTAGGACTTAGCAGGATTCGTTGAGTTTTAGCCAAAAAATAAAACTTTTGGACAGCAGGAATAGATAAGGTTCCTGTAAAATAAAAAAGAAAAATAATTTGCCTTTTCAGGTCAATTAAAGCAGGAAGAAAATGAAAGTAACTTTTGCGGGTTATTGTTTTGTCTTCGAAAATCAGGCTCCTTGAATAAAAATAGATTAGCGGGCCTAATGATAAATTGAAGGGGACAATAAAATTTAGTATCCATAAATGACTTTTCCAAATTCCAGATAAATCAAGTTCTGTATTGAATATCATCATGGAAACGGCAAAAATAAAAAGGCTAATCCACCTGTTGCTTTTGATTTTTTTTGCCGAAAATAATAATAGTATGGACAGGATCAATCCTTGTAAAGCAAGGGCTGACAAAAGAAAATCTACAACGTTTAGTGAAATTTTCATGGAATAAAATTCATAATGAGATGGAATGATACAAAAATATTTTTGTATTTTTTTAGCGGAAGTAATTCTAAACTTCCTTAGCTGGACTTTAGCCAAAAGTTAGAGCCTGTCAACTGAAAGGGAATAAGTAT
>NZ_CALMAT010000151.1:13911-15051 GCF_937859865.1 uncultured Mucilaginibacter sp. | reverse complement strand
GTTTGAAGAAAACGAACTGATTGACATGGAAGTTTCGCAAAAATATCACTTGCAAGAAACGGACACACTGGCAAAGCAGGCCGGTTTTGAACCTGTTGCCCATTTTTTTGATGGTAAAAAGTGGTTTGTGGATGCAGTTTGGGAGTGTGAATAATAGGATAAAAATAAACTGTTTTACGTGTTATTTGTTATAAACAAAAATTAATTCAAAAAATAAATGAGCGCACAAGCAAATATTGAGACTCAGAAAAAATTTGGCGAAGCCGTAAATACAGGGCATTTAGATTTATTACGCGATCTGATTTCTTCGGATTCCATTGATCACGATCCTTCACCGGGGCAAGGTACAGGACCGGAAGGTTATATTAAGTTCTTCAAAATGATGAGAACTGCTTTCCCTGATTTGAAAGTTGAGGTTGAACAATTGGTTGCCGATGAAGACAAAGTAGCTTTTGCTTATACGATTACAGGAACGCATGAAGGTGTTTTCATGGAAGAAGTTCAGCCAACCGGAAAGAAAATTAAAGCACGTGGTATGCAAATTAGTAAGTTTGAAAACGGCAAAATGACAGAACGCTGGGGAAGTTCGGATGAGTTAGGAATTTTAAAACAATTAGGTGTAAAGCTGGAAGAGATTTAAGGTTTAATTTCCTTTTTCTGATCATCAAAATCCCGGCCTTTAGGTTCGGGATTTTTTTATTAAGGCTTTTTTTATGGTTTGATCAATTTTTTTACCGGTAAAACAAGCATCTCATTTATAGTGTTTTGATAAAAAATTAAGTTATGAAAACCAACCTTTCTTCCCGCCGAGATTTTCTCCGTCAACTATCCGTTGGTGCAGGTACTTTAACGTTAGGTTCGGCGCTTTCATCGTTTGATGAGCTTCTTTTACCACCTAAAAAATTGGGTGTCGCTTTGGTTGGCTTGGGTAGTTACAGCAGCGGACAATTAGCACCGGCTTTGCAGCAAACCAAAAATTGTTACTTAGCCGGGATTGTTACCGGAACACCGGAAAAAGCAAAAACTTGGTCGGCAAAGTACAACATCCCGCAAAAAAACATTTACAACTACCAAAACTTTGATTCCATCGCCCAAAACCCGGACATTGATATCGTTTATGTAGTGTTGCCGGTTTCGATG
>NZ_CALMAT010000151.1:277-13901 GCF_937859865.1 uncultured Mucilaginibacter sp. | reverse complement strand
CATAAAGAGTTTACCATCCGCGCAGCGAAAGCCGGAAAACACGTGATTTGCGAAAAACCAATGGCTTTAAACGCTGCCGATTGCCGGGAAATGATTACGGCGTGCAAACAGGCAAACCGAATGTTGTCCATTGGTTACCGTTTGCATTTTGAGCCGCACAACATCGAAGTGATGCGTTTAGGGCAAAAGCAAATTTTAGGAAAAGTAACCCAATTGGAAACAGCAAACGGTTTTACATGGGGAGGGCCTCCAACATGGCGGTTGAAAAAAGCAATGGCAGGCGGCGGCGGGTTGATGGACATGGGGATTTACGCGATACAAGGCGCACGTTATACTTTAGGACAAGAACCAATCGCGGTAAAAGCAACTCAGGAAAAAACGAAACCGGAACTGTTTAAAGATGTGGACGAAACCGTTTTTTGGGAACTGGAATTTCCGGGAGGTTTTAAGTCGAACGGAAAATCAAGCTACAACAACAATTGGGGCTATTTAAAAGCAAAAACAGAAAAAGGCTTTTTTGAATTGGAACCGGCTTATGGTTACGGCGGTATTGACGGAAGGACATCAAACGGGCCAATGAACATTCCAAATGTTATCCAGCAGGCTTTGCAGATGGATGATTTTGCCAATTGCATCAACCTAAAAAAACCAACGCGTGTGCCAGGCGAAGAAGGCTTGAAAGATATGCTGGTTGTTGATGCAATTTACCGAAGTTTGGATTCGGGCAAACGCGAAAAGATTGGTTAGTTTACACCTTCATCAATCTTGGATACAAGCGTATAAATACTTCTCCTGCCATTGGGTTTGTGCCATACAAATTGTTCAACCTACTGTCTGCGCCATAATAACTTAATTGTCCGCCTGCTGCCAGGTTTAAAGGGCCAAGCTTCAACAAGTTATAATTTAAACCAAAAGTGATGGCATTAACCGGGAAAATAGTATCATTGCTATAAACAACAGGGTTCAATACCAATTCTTCGGTTGTTTTTTGAACAAATTTGTAGCGGGTATAAAGGTCTAATCTTTTCAAGCGTAGGTCGCCTTCCAATAAAGCAGAATTATCGCCTTGTTGGGCAGGCGTTTTGTTCAATCCCCATAAAGCGGTTACGTTCAATAACTTTTCACCGGTAAAAACAGTACTGTAAGTTGCCGAAGCGGTGGTGCGGTAAACGTTCTCTTCCGGGTGCAGTTGTTCCGGGCTTTTTAAAAAACCACGAGAAACCTGCAAAGCCCAGTTTGCAGAAGGGTTGTAGTTTAACCTTGCGCTATAAGAATCAAATTTTATCAATTGGCTTGCGCTGCGCCAACCCGGATGCTTTAAACTGGCTGGGTGTTAAGCCGGTAATACTTTTAAATTGTGCAGAAAGGTGCGCGCTGCTGCTGTAGTTCATCTTCCATGCAATCTCGTTCAGGTTCAGTTCGCCGTATTGCAGCAATTCTTTTACTTTTTCAATTTTTTGCTGGATAATAAATTTTTCTATCGTAACATCTTCTGCTTCCGAAAAAACGCGGCTCAGGTAAGCATAATCTTTATGGATTTTGGTTGAAAGGTATTGCGAAAAAACAAGGTGCGAATCTGTTAAATCCGAGTGGTGGATTTTTTCGATAATTAAACTTTTGATTTGCGCCACCAAACGGTCTTTTTCATTGTCAATCAGCTCGAACCCTAAAATTTTAAAGGCAGAACCAATGGCGCTTAGTTGGGCAGCATCAGGCTCAGGTTCAACCACAGCAGCACCAAGATTAATCGCTTCTGCCCGAAACCCTAAATTTTCTAACTGCTGTTTTACAACCAAAATGCAGCGGTCGCAAACCATATTTTTGATATGTAATTTCATGGGTTGTGTATTTGTATTGTTGCCAATGCTTCTTTTATCGAGTAAAAATCAGTATTGTATGATTTGTGCAAAAATACTTCCTGCCGAAAGCAAATGCATTACAGGATTTTGAAAGACATTTATATAATATTGCGATTTGCATCGAATTAAATCTTCGATACTTCTTTTACCAACATAAAAAAAGGGACACAAAAACTTTGCGTCCCTTTTCTTTACTTACAAAACATCAAACTTAAAAACGCATAAAAGCTGCGATGGTGCTTTCTTTCGGCATTTCTTCAGCATCGAGGATGTGTACCGCGCCGCCGTTTAATACTGTTTTTACCACTGCTTTATTTACCAGGCATTCGTCGCCTTCCTGCTTTTGGTTATGGATTTCCAATTGATTGTCCGTTTCGTTGAATGTACCCCAAATGTGTGCATCTTTCTGCACAAACAGATCAGCAATACGGCTGTAGTAACTTGCCGGAATCACGGTTTCGGGCATGGAAGAAGTTAAAGGCGTTGCAATGTGGTTATAATAATTTTCCAGTGCCTCATTATGGGCAGCTTTAAAATACGGAGCCAGTTTTTCGCGCGCTTTTTCCCACAAGGCCAATTTATCTTCGCGCTCGTAATTGCCGATAATTGCTTCCTGGGCAATATGTTTGTAATGCGCGTTTTGCCGGTACAAAGCCACCAAATTATCCACCGCAACCAAAATCAGCGGCTTGTTTTCGTTCTTCAATAATTCTGTCCACAGCGTTTGGTCGAGTTCTTTCAGGTATTGAATCAGATATTCCCTGTCATCGGCCAGGCCCGAACCATGTCCATGAGTGCTTGCAGTTTGCCCGGGAGCTGTACCACCGCCTCTGAATAACTGGCTCTTATCTTTTTCCTCAAAATGGATCACATCATCAACACCTTGCGGCAAGCCTTCAATCGGCATTTCCTGCATCCCAAAAGCATCGCCCAAATAAAAATGAGCAACATGCTTGCTAAAAAGCAATAGGTAAAACTGGTCGTTGCTGGTTAAAACCGGCATCAACGGACTCACATAAAAAGAGCTGTTGACGAACAATTCTTCTTTTACGCCGAGCGGCAAGGTTAAAACTTTAAAATAATCCTGCGCGATAAACAAAGCCAAACCGGCCAACTGGTTGTTCCAAAAAGTTTCGTGTTGTAACAGCTCAAAACCTTGTTGCAAAAACTGTGCGGCATCGTCTTTGGTCATCCCTTGCTGCTGAAGCTGTTTTTGGGCTTCCTGCAACTGGTTTTTCAGCACGATAATATCCTGCTTTTCATTTACTTCCACGCCCGAACGGTGCGTTGGGATAAAAATAGAAACGCAATGTTCCGATTGATAATTTGCCAGTTCTGCAAACTCTTCTTTTGATAATAATTCCATGCTTTACAGTTTAAGTGTTATCATTATCGTTTGTGTCTTCGCCTTTGTTTACGTTGCGGTTGGCGTGGCGCATGTGTACATTTGCTGCTGGTTCGTCCGGCCCGTCCGTATATTTCTCGGTCAGGTTTTCATCCGTTTCCGGGTCTGTGCCTGCAAAAGCATCTCTCAAACCTGCTGTGTTTTTGCCAGAACCTGATGGTTTTCCTTTTGGCGGGATAAATTTCCCTTCTCTGTCTTTTGCCATAACTTATTTTTTGTTAATCATTAAAAACAACAGCAGTAAAAGGTTAAGGGTTTTGATAAAGATGAATATGTTTTGGCGCGCCAATTTTTAGGTGGTAAAAGAAGCATCACCGGTAATCCTACAAGCTGATAATTTTTGGACTAAGCTGCGTAAACGGCTATTATTGCATCAAACCTAATAAACCGGGAATGACCGTAACAAAACCAGAACCAGCCCTTTTAAAAACCAAGCCGCATTTTGAAATTTTGGATGGGCTGAGGGGAATAGCGGCAGTTTCGGTAGTCATCTTCCATTTTATGGAAATTGCCGTTCCTGATTACCCTAAAAATTTTATTGCACATGCTTACCTAGCCGTTGATTTCTTTTTCTGCTTGTCCGGCTTTGTAATTGCTTACGCGTATGATAGCAAATTAGAAAAAATTGGTGTCCTTCAGTTTTTTAAGTTGAGGCTGATCCGTTTGCACCCGCTGGTCGTTATCGGTTCGGTTTTGGGCTTGCTCACTTTTCTTTTCGATCCGTTCAGCAACCTGCACCTGGCGTACAGTTCCGGCAAAACTTTCCTGATGTTTCTGGCTTCCATCCTGTTAATTCCTTACGCATCTGTGCACGAACGTTATTTTAATTTTTTCCACTTCAACCCGCCAACCTGGTCGCTGTTTTGGGAATACATAGCCAATATATTTTATGCACTTATCCTTTTTAAATTGCGCAATAAAACGATGTGGGCTTTATTGCTGATAGCGGCAGTTCTACTTGGTTACGAGGCTAATTATGCCGGCAATTTAAGTGTTGGCTGGGGCGGCGGCAATTTTACCGGCGGCGGCATCCGGGTTTTTTATTCTTTTTTGGCCGGGATGCTGGTTTATCGCACCAAATGGATCGTCAAATCCCGGCTTGGGTTTCCCTTAATCTCCATATTACTAATCATTGCCTTTTTAATTCCCTTTGCCGATAAATTTAACCCAATAACCGATCCCTTAGTTATCATTTTTTATTTCCCGTTTTTAATTGCTTTAGGCGCAGGTGCAAGTTTAAGTGCCAAAAACAACCGCATTTGTAAGTTTTTGGGCGAGATTTCTTACCCGCTTTACATGGTCCATTATCCGTTTATCTGGATATTTTTCAGTTATGTAGAAGCTGCAAAACCAACGATGGGCCAACTGGAAACCGTTATCCCGATAGCAACTGTTCTGTTAATCGGCCTTGCGTATTACGTTTTGGTTTTCTTCGATCTTCCCCTGCGCAAATATTTTACCGCCAGAATGAAGAAGAATTTGTAATGCTTCTTTTATGCCCATAAATTTTGTGCCGGTACAAACGCATAAACCACCAATTTTTATAGGGTAAAAGAAGCATCAGATTACTAAAATTATAGGAATATTTCAGAAAAAAGCGCTAATATAGCGTAGTGAATTTAACCCCGACTTTACAAAAACCGCTCAAAATATTACAGGCTTCGGCCGGTTCCGGCAAAACGTTTAGCCTCACCGCGCATTACCTGGTGCTTTTGTTTGATAACGAACTGAAATACCGCGAAGTGCTGGCTGTAACTTTTACCAACAAAGCCACCGAAGAAATGAAAAGCCGCATTTTAAGCGTGCTACGTGCTTTGGCTTTGGGCGATGAAAGTGCGGCAGTTTTCCGAAAAATTATCCAGGAAGCGCATCCTTTCCTCAACCCAAACCAGTTGCAGGAACGGGCGCACAAAATTTACCGGCGCATTTTGCACGATTACAGCCGCTTTGCCATTAACACCATTGATGGTTTTGTGCAGCAGGTAATTCGCAGTTTTACGTTTGAATTGGGTTTGGATGCCGGCTACAAACTGGAAATGAACCAGGACAAAGTGAAAAAAGCTTTGGCCGATAAACTGAACGAACGGCTGGACGAAAAACCCGAACTGCTGCAATGGATCATCAATTTGGCTTTGGATCGCGTGAGCGAGAACAAAAGCTGGAACTACCGAAAAGAGTTATTGGATCTGACCAGCGAGATTTTTAAAGAACGTTACCAGCCTTTTGAAAACGCTTTGAAAGAGTTGGACGCTTCCGTGGTGTTCCGCGATTTGATGAAACTTACCCGGACGCAAATCGCTCTTTTCGAAGAATCTTTTAAAGTTTTAGGCGGAGAAGCTTTGCAAACCTGGGAAAAATCAGGCGTTGGATTGGAAGAACTGAAAGGAAAATCCCGGCATCCGTTTTCTAAACTGCATAAACTTGCCGCCGGCGACCATACTGTTTTTACCGATATAAAAAAAGTAATCAACCTACCGGAAGAATACCAGAAAGGCGGCAATTTAACCGCTTCGGTTGCAAATTTGTATCGAAACTTAAATCCAATTTTGCTTCGTTTACAAGCGTTTTTCGAGCAAGAAACCGGCAAATACGAAATGGCAAAAGCCATCAACGCCAACCTGTATTATTTAAGGTTGATGCAGGAAATGGCCGGTTTGCTGAAAGATTATCGCGAAGAAAACCAAACGTTATTAATTAGCGATGCGCAGTTTTTGCTGAAAGGAATTACGGCCGATCAGCAGGACAACCCTTCTTTTATCTGGGAGAAAATGGGCAACCGCTACAAAAATTTCCTGTTTGATGAGTTTCAGGATACATCGGCTTTTCAGTGGGACAATTTTTTGCCTTTGCTGCAAAACGCGCTGGCCGAAGCAACCGGAAAATACACCGATAATTTAATTGTGGGCGATGTAAAGCAGTCTATTTACCGCTGGCGCAACGGTGATTGGCGCATTCTCCTGCACAAAGCAAAATCAGACATTGGCAGCAGTAACGTAATTGATCAATCGCTGGAAGAAAATTACCGCAGCGCCGCCAACGTGATTGATTTTAACAATCATTTGTTTCGTGAAATTCCGCAGATCCTGCAAACCTTTATCAACCAAAAAGTACTGGAAGAGGGCAGCGAAGATCTGTACGAAAACTGGTGGAAAAACATCGGTTTAGACCAAATCATTCCGGCTGCTTACCAGCAAAGTTTTCAAAAAAAAGCAGGTAGCACGTTGCCCGGCGGTTCTGTGGAAGTACTGTTTTTATCGGTAGAAAATAATGCTTATCGCGCTACGCAAGTTCGGGAAGCGGCGCTGTTGGCTTTATCAGAAAAACTCAATAACTGGATTAGTTCGGGCAGATATCAGGCTGGCCAAATTTGTATTTTGGTACGAAGCAACCGCGAAGCAAGAGAAGTTATTAGTCATTTAATGTCCGATCAGCAATCGCGAAAAATCAACCAGGAAAAAACCGGCGAACAATTTGGCGCTTCCGAAGTGCTTTCGGGCGAGGCTTTGCTCATCAACAACAATTCGGCCGTAAAACTTTTGGTAAGCACGCTGCAACTGATGGTTACACAAAACGAGCAATCCATGCTGTACAAAGCGTTGTGCGTGCAACTGTATTTCAAGCAGTTAGGAAAAAGCGTTCCTTCTGGTGCCTGGCTCACGTTAAAAGATACGCCAATTACAAAGCTGCAAAATTTGTTGCCGCCAGAACTTTGTCGTAATTTTTACACCTGGCAGCAATTGCCGCTAAACGAACTGGCCGAGCAGTTAATCACCGTTTACGATTTGGATCAGCAGCAACTGCATTTGCCGTATTTATTTGCCTTCCGCGATATGCTGGCTAAGTTTACGCAGCAAGGCGAATTGGGCATCACGCGTTTTTTAGAGTGGTGGGAGGAAGAAGGCGCATCCAAAGCTTTGCCATCCGGAACGCAAAACGATGCGGTGCAGGTGATGACGATCCATAAATCAAAAGGATTGGCTTTTGATGTGGTGATGCTGCCTTTTTGCAGTTGGGATTTGGACGGCCTAACGAACGGTATTTTTTGGGTAAATACGCAAGAAACGCCGTACGAAAAGCTGCAATCCGTTCCCGTAAATTATAAAAAAGCATTGGGCAAATCTGCTTTTTCCAAAGCTTATTTTGAGGAACTGCTTTTCAATTTGATGGACGCGCTGAACATGCTTTATGTAGCCGCCACGCGTACCCGAAACCATTTGTACATTACCGCGCCGGGGCAAGGAAAAAATGATTGTAAAACAAGCATCGTTGGCGATTTAATTCTCGAAGCTTTACAAAAACCAATCGCCGGATTAAATGCTTCTTTTACCGATGAAAATTTTATTTTGGATGAACCCGTTGCCGAAAAAGTATCGGTAAAAACAGCATCAGCCGGAAAAATTCAGCTTAAAAAATATCCGGTTTCGCAACGTTTGAGTCAGGCATTGGCAAGTAAAAAAGTTTGGAGCAAATTAGATTTATTAAGCGGCGATGCGGCGCAACATAAAGGCATTATTTTGCATGAATTACTTGCCCGAACGATGGAACTTTCCAAACTGCCCAAAGTCATCAACGAAATGCAGCAGGAAGGCTTAATTCGCGAAGCCGAAAAAGAAGAAATTAGGTTGAATGCTTTAAGCGTTTTGCAAAACAAAGACTTGAAAGCTTTATTGAGCAAACCTTACCAAAACTTAAGCGAGCAAACGATTATTGACAGCAAAGGCGAAAGTTACCGGCCGGATAAAGTTTTAATTGGAAATGAGGAAGTGCTGATCATTGATTTTAAATTCACTTCAGACCAGCGGCCGGAACATTTTACACAGGTAAAATCTTACCGAAAGCTGTTAACGGATATGAATTATCGAAATGTAAAAAGCTATTTGTATTACGGGTTTTTGCAGGAATTGGTGGTGGTGTGATTCTTTATTTCAACCTAAATAATAATGACCATTACTAAATATAGCTCCAACTATTTCCACTTCTTAAGCCGTTGGATAACAAATGCAGACTTACTTTTCCAATTTGCCGGAACAGAATTTTCTTATCCAATAACCGAAAAACAGATCGAACATTACCAGCATAAAAACCCGGACCGTAGTTTTTATATCGGTTTAAATAAAGAAAACGAAGCTGTTGCTTTTGGCGAGATTATCCCGCAGGAAAATAATATTCCACGCATAGGAAGATTGCTAATTGGAAACCCGGCTGATCGCGGAAAAGGTTTCGGTACTTCTTTTATCCACCTTTTATTGGCAGAATGCAAAAAGAGATTTCAAACCGAAACGGTAGAATTATTTGTGTTGGAAGACAATTTGCCGGCCATTCACTGTTATCAAAAAATAGGTTTTCGGTTTTCGCCGGGGCAGAACTGGGAAGTTAGCCACAACGGGCAAACGTATTTGCTGCATAAAATGGCGTACAATTTTTAATTTTAAAGGTGTTGGATTTGGTACCTTTAGAAAAGAAGCCGATTAACAATTTCAATTACTTAAATAAATCACTATGAGAGCCAGTACGAATTAACCTAATTTCATTTTCCGAAGTAATCTCAATCCAAAGCAACAATAAATCTGGTTTTACGTGGCATTCCCAGCAATCGTTATATTCACCTTTTAATTTATGGGCGAAATTTTTCTTTTCTAAACCTTTTACACCAGTTAGCGATAGTTGATTGATAAAGACATTTAACAAGTTAAAGTCCTTTTGAGATCGCTTTTTAATCAGCTTAAGGTCTTTTAAAAACCTGTTGGTATAACTTAGAGTAAACAAAACAGCTAAATGCTTTTAAAAAGGTCATCCGCACTTTTAGCCTTGGTAACCTTGCCATTTTGGGCATCTTTTAAGGCTTGTATGGTAATTTCGTTAAGCGTTTTTTCTGCTTTAACGTTTTTTTTGTTTACGTTAACACCGATGGCTTTAAGCACATCTTTTACCATTTTTAGCTTGCTGTCGTCCACTTCTACAATTAATGTTGCCATAACCCAATTTTTACAGAACACAAAAATAACTTTTATATCCTAAATGATCCCCTTTCTCCGTGAAGTTGCTGCCGATTTAATTGCCCGTTTGGGCGAAGATTTAAAGCAGGCAGCCATCATTTTTAACAATAAACGGCCCGAAGCTTTTTTAAAAAAGCATTTGGGCGAGTTGCAGGGCAATGCTTCTTTTAGCCCTGCTTTTTTCACGGTTTCTTCGTTTTTTGCGGCTTCTACCAGTTTGGTGGTGGCCGATCCGTTGAAACAGTTTTTTATCCTGCATCAGGAATTTAACAAATTATTGATTGCTGAAGGAAAAGCTACGCTTTCGCCTGATCAGTTTTTTCCGATGGCCAACATCATTTTAAGTGATTTTGCCGAAGTGGATTACGATCTGGTGAATGCCGAAAGCTTGTTTACGCAACTGGAAGATATTGCCCAAATCCAACAACAGTTCAGTCATTTTACAGAAGAACAGCAGGAGTTTTTAGAGCGTTTCTGGTCGTCTTTTTCGGCAGATAAACAACGCACGCATCAGCAAAAATTCCTGGAATTATGGAAACGGATGCCCGCTTTGTACCGCAATTTTCATCAGGCTTTGCAAAACCAGGAATTGATTACTTCAGCACAAACCTATCGCCGTTTGGCTGAAGGAAAGGCTGATTTGCCTAATTTTATTTCGCCGTATAAAAAACTCATTTTCATCGGTTTTAACGCATTAAACAAATGCGAAGAAAAGCTTTTTAAACAATGGCAGGAGCAAGGCTGCGTGCTGTTTTATTTTGATACCGATGATTATTATTTGAAGGATGATTTGCAGGAAGCCGGCGTTTTTCTCCGTAGAAATATTTTCCGCAGCGGTTTAATCAACAGCTTTCCGCAACAATCATTTTTAGGTGATAAAAGAAGCATGGTTGATATAATTAAAACACAAGGCCACGCTGCACAAGCCAAAGTTTTAACCGAACAGATCAACTTTGAAGCACTGGCAGAATTTGATGAAAACCCGGAAAAAACAGCCATTATTCTGGCGGACGAAAGTTTGCTGGTTCCGGTGATGCAAACGCTTCCGCCGGAAGCCGGAATTGTAAATATTACAATGGGTTATCCACTCACACAATCGCCGCTTTTTGGCTTGACAGAATTGTGGTTGAAGATCCAGGAACAGATCAACAAACAACAAAAACACACGGTTTATTACCGCGATGCGCTGGCATTTTTGTCGCACCCACTTTCGGGCGTAAAAGCAGCAGAACGAGAGCAATTGCAAAACAAATTGTTAACGCATCAATGGGTAGAAGTGCCGCTGACCGAACTGCATTTGATTTCTACTTTGGCGCCCAACTTTTTTACTTCCCGCCACAGCGGTTTACAAACCATTGATGCTTTGTATTTAATGCTGACAGCCGTTTTGGAGCAGCGACAAAGGCAAAACCAATTGAACGAACTGGAAGCAAACCTGATTTTGGAAGCCTGCAAAAAGCTGAATTTGCTGTACGATAACTTGGATTATTATGCGCCGTCTTTAGGTTTATCGCTGGTTTTTGCCTTGATCCGAAAAACGCTGGCCAGTTTGGCTGTTCCGCTAGAAGGTGAACCTTTAAGAGGAATTCAGGTAATGGGCATGCTGGAAAGCCGTTGCCTGGATTTCGAGCATGTGATTATTTTGGGAATGAACGAAGGCGTAATGCCGAAACGCAATGCTAATCCTTCTTTTATTCCGGATAGTCTGCGCCGCGCCAACGGAATGCCAGTTTTAGAAAACCAAGATGCCATTGCTGCTTATTTATTTTACAGATTGTTGCAACGGTCAGCAAAAGTAACGCTGGTTTACGATGGTTTGGGCGGAGAAACTGAAGCCGCCGAACCAAGCCGTTTTATCCGCCAATTAGCGTACGAAAGCAAGCTGCAATTTAATTATTTGCAGCAGGAGCAACCGGTGAAGATTGAGGGTTCCAACGTTATCGTTATCCCAAAAACCGGCAAAGTTTGGAAAGCGATGGAAAGCTTCTTTTACCATGGAAATCCTTTCAAAACCAATAATATTTCGGCTACGGCTTTAACTACGTATTTAACCTGTTCGCTGCAGTTTTTCTTTCGTTATGTGGCGAAAATGAAAGAGCCGGAAGCAGTTACCGAAAACCTGGAAGCCAGCCAAATCGGTTCGGCATTGCACCAGGCGCTGGAGTGGTTTTATCAGGATTTGCTGAAAGTTGATGCACTTATCTCCGCAGAAAACATCAACGCAAAACTGCCGGAAGTTGCGGAATACAGTCGTGCTGCTTTATCAGAAGTGATTTATGGCAACCGAAAAACGATGCAGCATCCAAACAGTATGCAGCAAATTGTACTACAAATTGTGGCCGAATACATGCAAACGATTTTGAAGCACGACAGCATTTCGGCACCGTTCCGCATCATCGAACTGGAAAACAAAAAAGATTACAAATATCATTATCCCATCAAAATTAACGGCCAAACGCAGTATTTGCAGTTGTACGGGATTTTGGACCGCGTGGACGAGCATAATGGCAAAACGCGCATCATTGACTACAAAACGGGAAGTGATGAACTAAAATTCACCTCGCTCGAAAAACTGTTTGAGCGCAACGGCAAAGCGCAAAACAAGGCCGTGGTGCAAACGCTTTTCTACACTTACATTTACGAGCAGGTGAAAAAAACCGGCAACGTGGAGCCGAATTTGTACGTGGTACGCAAGATGAACCAGGAAGGAACGCGCTTTAAATCAGGCAAAACAATTTTGCAGGAACTTGACTTGGAAGAAGCGAAAGTTACGTTTAAAGATTACCTGCAAAAAACGCTGGACGAAATGTTCGATCAGCGTATTTCATTCAATCAAACTACCCGGATTGAAAATTGCCAATACTGCCCGTATAAAGATATTTGCGAACGCTGATGCTTCTTTTATCGGGTAAAAATTGTGGTCGGAAACTAAATTGATCCGGTTGGTTAGGCTTTGTTATTGCAACTGGCTTTTCAAATATTGAGTGAAACCGTCTTCGTCCTGCCAGTCTCCGTCGTATTTTTTACCATTGATAAAAAACGATGGCGTACCGTTTACACCGCTTCTTACACCGCTTTCGAAATCGTTTTCAATTTTGTCTGAAACAGCACTTTTTTGCATGTCGCTTTTAAATTGGTTTACGTCCAGTCCGATCTTTTTTGCAAAAGAAACCAAATGTTCTTCATCCAATTGCTGCTGGTTTTCATAAAGCATATCGTGCATTTCCCAAAACTTGTTTTGCAAAGCTGCCGCTTCTGCCGCCTTCGCTGCGTTTTCTGCATCGGGGTGCACTTCTGGCAAAGGAAAATTTCGAAAAACAAGTTCTAAATCATTTCCTAAAGTTTGCTGTACTGCTTTTATAATCGGATAAGCCTCGCCGCAGTAACTGCATTGGTAATCTCCGTATTCTACCAGTTTGATTGTTGCGTTGCTGCTGCCCTGAACGTGATCTTGACTGCTAACGGCTGTTTTTAGTTGTGCGCTCATTGTTTTAAGTTTTAATGTTTGTCTAATTTTTCCAAAGCATCAAGAATGCCATCTGCTCCCGGGTTAATGCCTACCGGAGATAAATAATCCCATGCGATCATCCCTTTTTCATCCAAAACAAACAACGCCCTTTGCGCTTCCCCTAATTTTTCATCGTACACGCCATACATTTTGGCTACTTCCCCTTTGGGCTGAAAATCTGAAAGTAACGGAAAATGAAACTTGCGGTTTTGGGCAAAAGCCAAATGGCTCCAAATGCTGTCCACAGAAATCCCTAACAGTTGTGCATTATGTTTTGAAAAAAGCTTAAGTGTTTCATTAAAAAGGGACATTTCGTCACCGCAAACCGGGCTCCAGTCGGCAGGATAAAAAGCTATGATAACTTTTTTTCCCAATAGTTCACTTAATTTTACTTTTTGGTCTGGCGTAGAATTTAACTCAAAATCTGGTGCCGGGGTTCCTATTGCTAACATGGTTTTTTAAAATTTGGGCTAAAATGTTTTGTTTGGTTGCTTTGTTTGTTAAGCCTTATTTATAGACAATTTAGTATTTAACTTGTTTAGGTTATTTCTTTCAGGTTAAAATGCTTCTTTTAGCACTAAAAATTTGCTTCAGGTTTTGCATCATAATAAGTTTAAACTGCAATAGTTTTTAGGCGATAAAAGAAGCATTGGTGATTTTTGTAACTTTGATTTAATTTATAAATAAGCAAAATAGAGATTGTGATTCAAGAATGGATTGAAACTACAATAGCATTAGGCAGAAGATTGCCAAAACCAAAAGGAAAATTAATGTATGCCTGATTTTTTTAAATATTTTTTTAGCGGCTTGCTCATTTGTTTTGCTGCTGCTGTCTTCGCCCAAAAACCGCAAAATG
>NZ_CALMAT010000151.1:0-267 GCF_937859865.1 uncultured Mucilaginibacter sp. | reverse complement strand
GGAAAAGCAAAAAAATCATTGGGTAGATTCTGTTTTTAATAACCTAACCCGCCCCGACCGGATTGCACAATTGCTGATGGTTCGCGCGCATACCAATAAAGGCGTAGCTTTTGAAGATTCTGTGGCCGGCGTTATCCAGAATGAACACATCGGTGGTTTGGTTTTTTTTCAGGGCGGGCCGGGCAGACAAGCGGCGTTAACCAATCGTTATCAAAAATTAGCCAAAGTGCCGTTGCTGATCGCGATGGACGGCGAATGGGGCTTGGG
>NZ_CALMAT010000150.1:24122-61204 GCF_937859865.1 uncultured Mucilaginibacter sp. | reverse complement strand
GCGGTGTTGGATTATGCAGCCCGTTATCGCACAGAACTATTATACAATATTTATAAAATGGGCAAAAACTCCATTGATCGCGGCAAGGAAGATCACTGGACTTTTTATCCAAAATATATAGACTCTATAAAAACAGCTTACAACAAAGATAAAAGTGGAGCCAAAAAAGACAGTAACAGCCGTTCTGGCGAATTTTCTTTTGGCAGAGAAGAAAGCATTCCTTCTAAATATTATACCGAAGTGCTTAAAAACCCGGCTTACCGCGATGCACGTGGTTACATCATCCCGGCTGATCAAACTGATTTTCCAACGGCCGTAAAGTTTATCAATACTTTGCTTTGGTCGGGCGTTCAGGTTCAAAAAGCAACGGCTGATTTTACCGTTGCCGGAAAAAAATATCCCACAGGTTCTTATATTGTTAAAACTGATCAGGCTTTTCGGCCCCATGTTTTGGATATGTTCGAGCCGCAAGACCATCCAAACGATTTCCAATACGAAGGCGGGCCGCCGATCCGTCCTTACGATTCTGCCGGATGGACTTTGGCTTTTCAAATGGGCGTAAAGTTTGACCGTTTGACGGACGCTTTTAACGGCCCTTTCCGAAAAATTCCTTACGGCGAAATCCAATCTCCACCGAAACAAAACTTAGCTTCGGCACAAGGTGGCTATTTAATTAGTCCGGCTATTAACAACGGTTTTATCGCTGTAAATGATTTGTTGAAAGCTGGCGTTAAAGTTTACCGTTTGCCAAAAGGCGTAAGCGGAATGCCAGATATGGGCGCGGGCACTTTTTACGTTCCTGCTTCAAATCAGGCTCAAAATATACTGGTAAAAGAAGCATCCGGTTTTGGGTTGAAAGTTTCCGCAGCCACACAAGCGCCCACAGGTGGCGTTGCTATTTCGCCGGTCCGCATCGGGATTTTTAATACCTATGGCGGTTCCATTCCTTCGGGCTGGGTGCGTTGGCTGATGGAGCAATATCATTATCCGGCCCAAACCGTTTACACGCAGGAAATTGATGCCGGAGACCTCCATAAAAAATATGATGTGCTGATTTTTGTTACCGGTGCTATTCCGCCTGTTGGCCGTGCAGAAAGGCCGGAGTTTCCCGACAGGCAGCCAAAAGCAGATTCGATCCCGGCAGAATACCGATCCTGGTTAGGAAAAATCACACCGGAAAAATCTGTTCCTCAGCTTAAAAAATTCTTGCAAGACGGCGGAAACATTATTACCATCGGCACAAGTACCAATTTGGCTTATCATTTGGGTTTGCCGGTGCACAATTATTTAACAGAAGTTGGCCCGAACGGAAAAGAAAGGCCAATCCCGGGAACCAAATACTACATTCCGGGAAGTTTGCTGCGTGCCAGTTTTGAAACTGATCAGCCAGCAAATTACGGAATGCCGGCACAAAACGATGTGGATTTTGACCGGAGCCCGGTTTTTAAATTGGATGCCAATGCCGAAGCAAAAGGTGTAAAACGCCTGGCCTGGTTTGCAACCGATAAACCATTAGACAGTGGCTGGGCCTGGGGGCAAAAATACCTGAAGGATGGTGTTGCCGCTTTTGTGGCTCCGGTTGGTGCAGGCAAACTGTATGCTTTTGGGCCGGAAATTACTTTCCGCGGGCAGGCGCACAGCACGTTCAGGTTGTTGTTTAACCAGTTGTATGCCAGTAAATAACCAACAAAAACTTCACTGATTTTTAGGTGGTAAAAGAAGCATGGGCGAAATGCTGATGCTTCTTTTATCTGCCTAAATAAATTTCAAAAAATCATTCATCAACCTCATGCTGTTTTTATGACTAAAAAACTGTTGTCCGCATTGTTCCTGCTGCTGTTCCTGTTTCAAATAGTTTCGGCACAAAACGTTCCCTCGCCAAAAGAACATTTTGGTTTTGCCATTGGCGATGATTACCAGTTGGCCAATTACACACAAACGGAAGCCTGGTTTAAAAAAGTGGCGGCCTCCTCCAACCGCACCAAATTAGTTGATATTGGTTTAACCGAAGAAGGCCGGCACCAATACATGATGGTCGTTTCTTCTCCGGCCAACATCAAAAATTTGGCGCGGTACAAAGAAATTTCCCAGCGGTTAGCTCGTGCCGAAGGTTTAACCGATGCACAAGCGCGTGCTTTGGCTGCCGAAGGTAAAGCCGTGGTTTGGATTGACGGCGGTTTACACGCAACGGAAGTGGTTGGTGCACACCAATTGATCGAGACCATGTACAATTTAGTAAGCCGGAAAGACCCGGAAACGATGCGCATTTTGGACAATGTAATTGTGCTGATGACGCACGCAAACCCCGATGGGCAGGAACTGGTTTCCAACTGGTACATGCAAGAAAGCGACCCTAAAAAGCGGAATTTGAACATTCCGCGCTTGTATGAAAAATACATTGGTCATGACAACAACCGCGATTTTTACATGATGAACACCAAAGAAAGCAGCAACATGAACCGGCAGTTGTTTGTAGAATGGTTTCCGCAAATTATGTACAACCACCACCAGCGCGGCCCGGAAGGTTCAGTGCTGGCTGGCCCGCCGTACCGCGACCCTTTTAATTATGTTTTTGATCCGCTGATGATTACCGGTATTGATGCTTTGGGCGCTGCAATGTACAGCCGTTTGAATGTGGAGAACAAACCCGGTTACACGCGTTTAACCGGCTCCAGTTTCTCAACCTGGTATAATGGCGGTTTGCGCACCACCACACAATTTCATAACATGATTGGTTTGCTGACGGAAATTATCGGCGGCCCAACGCCCGAGAAAATACCGGTTGTTCCGGCGCGTTTAATTCCGAACGGTGCCACGCCGAACCCGGTTTTGCCGCAGGATGTTTGGCACTTTAAGCAATCCATTGATTATTCGGTTTCGCTTAATTATTCTGTTTTAGATTATGCAGCGCGCCAGCGTGACGAGGTTTTGTTCAACATCTACCGCATGGGCAAAAACTCGATCGAAAGAGGCAGCAAAGATTACTGGACTTTATCGCCAAAAAAATCAGATGCGATTATGCAGGCTTACCGCAATGACCAAAAAAGTACCGATAAAAACAGTACCGCCACCGCTGGTGATCCGATGGGCTGGATGACGCGTGGCAGCGATATCCCGATGAAATATTACGATGCCGTTTTGAAAAACCCGGACTTACGCGATCCGCGTGGGTACATTTTACCGGCCAATCAGCCTGATTTTCCAACGGCAACCAAATTTATCAATGCTTTGATTAAGGCCGGAATTTCGGTACAAAAAGCAACAGCGGCATTTACGGTGGAAGGAAAAACTTATCCTGCAGGTTCTTTTGTGGTTAAAACCGATCAGGCTTTTCGGCCGCATGTGCTGGATATGTTTGAGCCGCAAGACCATCCAAATGATTTTTTATATCCCGGCGGCCCGCCAATCCGTCCTTATGATTCTGCCGGCTGGACTTTGGCTTTCCAAATGGGCGTTCATTTTGACCGGATCCTGACTGCTTTTAACGGCCCTTTTCAACGCATTCCTTACGGCGAGGTTCAATCTCCCCCAAAACAAACGCTTGCTGCTGTTTCCGGAAACGGTTATTTGCTCAGTTCCCAACAAAACAATGCTTTTATTGCGGTAAACGATTTGCTAAAGGCTGGTGTTGAAGTTTACCGTTTGCCAAAAGGCGAAGGCAACGCTGCAGAAACGGGTACGTTTTTTATTCCCGTAGGAACAAAAGCGCAGGCAGTTTTAGAAAAATCTGCTGCTGATTTAGGTGTGAAAGCGATGAATTCAAAAGAAAAACCAACTGGCGCAACCAAAGTTTCTTCCATGCGGATTGGCCTTTGGGATACTTACGGCGGCTCGATCCCTTCCGGCTGGACACGCTGGCTGATGGAGCAATACCATTTTCCATACGAACAAATCTTTGCGCAGGATATTGATGCCGGAAACCTGAAAGATAAGTACGACGTGATCGTTTTTGTAACGCGCGCCATTCCGCCGGTAGGAGGAGAGGCGGCCGACAGAAGTATGTTTGCCGAACGAATGCCAAAACCGGAAGATGTACCTGCAGAATTCCGAAAAATGCTGGGCAAAATCACACCGGAAAAATCAATCCCGCAACTGAAAGCTTTTTTGGAAGCTGGAGGATCAATTGTTGCGCTGGGAACGAGTACCAATTTGGCTTACCATTTGGGTTTGCCGGTGCATAATGATTTGGTGGAGAAAAACAGCAGCGGCGAAACCCATCCGCTTCCCGGAACGAAATATTACATTCCCGGAAGTATTTTACGGGCTACCATTGACCCAAACCAACCCGCTGCTTGGGGAATGGACAAGGAAACCGACATTAATTTTGATAACAGCCCAGTTTTTAAACTGGATGCCAACGCCACCGAAAAAGGCGTAAAACCATTGGTTTGGTTTGCCACCGATAAACCTTTGCGCAGCGGCTGGGCTTTTGGGCAAGCATATTTGAAAGACGGTGTGGCCGGATTTATGGCGCCGGTAGGAGCCGGGAAATTGTATGCTTTCGGTCCGGATATTACTTTTAGAGGCCAATCCCACGCTACTTTTAAATTGCTGTTTAATCAATTGTATGCGTTAAAGTAGCCGATGCTTCTTTTATCGCCATAAAATTGGTGGCACATCGCTTTAAATTGTAAAATCAATTTTAAAAGCCGTAAAAATTTAGTTCTTTTATCAAACCTAAATTGGTGTTGATAAAAGAACTATTTTTTTGAACCTCGCTGTTATGCTTAAAATTTCCTCGTTACTTTTTTGCTGTTTGTTATCTTTTAAAACTTTCAGCCAAACTTCGGCCAAAACCATTGACATCATTCCACAACCGGTAAGTATGGTTAAAAGTTCCGGCCAGTTTTCATTGCCTGCCACGGTTACAATTGGCGCAAGTTCTTCGGCAGAAGTTTCATCGGTTACTTCCTATTTAAAAAATAAGATCCAAACGGCTACCGGCAAAAGCGTTTTGTTGAAGGGCAATGCTTCTTTTACCACCATAAAATTGGCGCTTAACCCAACAGAAAACGCGGCAATCGGAAAAGAAGGTTATCAGCTTACCATCACGCCAAAAGGAATTGTGATCAAAGCCAACGCAGCAGCCGGTTTATTTTATGGCGTGCAAACGTTGGTGCAGTTGCTACCCAAAGAAATTGAGAGCAAAACAGCCGTAAAAGGCATAAAATGGGCAGTTCCTTGTGTAAAAATTACTGATTATCCGAGGTTTGGCTGGCGAGGTTTGATGTTTGATGTTGCCCGCCATTTCTTCACCGTTGCAGAAGTGAAGCAATATATTGATGCCATGGTGCGCTACAAATACAATTTGCTGCACCTGCATTTGGCCGATGACGAAGGCTGGCGCATAGAAATTAAAGGCTTGCCGCGCTTGACCGAAGTTGGCGCTTACAGTGCAAAACGGGTTGGTTATTTCGGCACTTTTGCCCCGCCACCTGCTGATGAACCGCGTACTTACGGCGGTTTTTATACCCAGGAAGATATTAAAGAACTGGTGAAATATGCGCAGGAACGTTTTGTAAATATTTTGCCGGAAATTGATGTTCCGGGGCATAGTTTGGCGGCTGTAGTTTCTTATCCCGAGCTGTCCTGCACGCCTGGTGCCGATAAATACAAGGTGCGTTCTGGCGAAGAAATTATGGACTGGTCGCACGGCCAGCCGCCTGTTGCTTTGATTGACAACACTTTATGCCCGGCAAACGAAAAAGTTTACGAGTTTATGGACAAAGTAATTACGCAAATTGCGCAACTTTTTCCTTTTCAATACATTCATTTAGGCGGAGACGAATGCCCGAAAAACTTTTGGGAAAAAAGCGAGGCCGTTAAAATGCTGATGCAAAAAGAAGGCCTTAAAAACATGGAAGAAGTGCAAAGCTATTTTGAAAAGCGCGTCGAAAAGATTGTAGAATCCAAAGGCAAAAAGTTTATGGGCTGGGACGAGATTTTGGAAGGCGGACTGGCGCCAAACGCTGTGGTGATGAGCTGGCGCGGCATGAAAGGCGGAATCGAAGCGGCAAAAATGGGCCACGAAGTAGTGATGAGCCCAACTACTTATGCTTATTTGGATTACATGCAGGGCGATCCTTCCATCGAATCAAAAGTTTATGCTACGTTGCGGTTGGATAAAACGTACCAGTTTGAACCAGTGCCGGATAGTGTTGATGCCAAGCTGATTAAAGGCGGACAAGCCAATTTATGGACAGAACAGGTTTATAATTTGCGTAAAGCAGAATACATGACCTGGCCAAGAGGGCTTGCCATAGCAGAAACGCTTTGGTCGCCAAAGGCAAGCAAGAATTGGGACAATTTTTCCCAAAGGGTGGAAGGCCAGTTTCCGCGGTTTGAAGAAGCAGAAATTAATTACGCGCCAAGTATGTACGACCCGATTGTAAACGTTTCGAGGAGAGACAGCACCATGACAATTGCTTTATCTACAGAAATTAAACCGTTGGATATTTATTACAGTTTTGATAACTCTTTCCCCGACCGGTTTTATCCAAAATACACCCAGCCTTTAACGGTGCCCAAAGAAGCGGCACAAATTAAAATCATCACTTATCGCGGCAACAAACCCATTAGCCGCATGATGAGTATCCCGATAACTGATTTAACGGCCCGTTTGCCAAAACCAAGAAAGTAATATACGCCAATTTTTTATAGGTAAAAGAAGCATCAGGCGCAAGTTTGATGCTTTTTTTATGCCCTAAAAATTTATTTTCAAAAATACTTGCGGCTTAATTTTTCTTATTTACATTTGTAGTGTACTATTTATCTAATACA
The DNA here is from genome assembly GCF_937859865.1 of uncultured Mucilaginibacter sp. Lineage (GTDB taxonomy): Bacteria > Bacteroidota > Bacteroidia > Sphingobacteriales > Sphingobacteriaceae > Mucilaginibacter_A. The sequence continues at coordinate 54,424 of NZ_CALMAT010000150.1, read as the reverse complement.
CTAAACATGATAAAAATCTCCAACTTAACTTTTGGCTACAGCAGGAAAAAAACGTTGTTCCAAAACCTAAACCTGCAGATGCAGGAAGGGCACATTTATGGGTTGCTTGGAAAAAACGGTGCCGGCAAATCAACCTTGTTAAAAAACATTGCCGGTCTGGTTTTTCCGCAAAAGGGCCTGTGCGAAGTGAACGGTTACAACGCTTCTAAACGTTTGCCGGCTTTTTTGCAAGATTTGTTCTTCATCCCCGAAGAAGTGTACATGCCTTCGCTTACTGCAAAACAGTTTATCAACAGCACCGCACATTTTTATCCGGCTTTTAATGAGGCACAGTTTAACAAAATGCTGCTGGAGTTTGATGTCCCGAACGATAGCCAGTTGAACAAACTTTCTTTCGGCCAGCAAAAAAAGGTAATGATTGCTTTCGGCCTTTCTACCAACACTTCTTTGCTGATCATGGACGAGCCGACAAACGGTTTGGATATTCCTTCCAAAAGCCAATTCCGCAAAATCATTGCTTTGGCTTTAACAGAAAACCGTTGCATCATTATTTCCACACACCAAGTGCGTGATTTGGATAATCTGATTGATACTTTGCTGGTGGTGCACAACAAGCAAATTGTGCTGAACCGGAGTTTGGATGAGATTTCGGAACGGTTGACTTTCGGTTTAGCAACAACAGGAACAGCGGTTTTATATGCCGAAGAAAGTGTCCGCGGAACAAATACCATCAGCAAAAACACCAACGGCAGTTACAGCAAAGTGGATATGGAACTGCTGTTTAACGCCATCACCAATGAGCATCAAACCATCACCGAAATTTTAAAATAAGCACCATGAACCAAACATTTAACCTAAACCGTTTTGCTGCTTTGTTTAAAAAGCACACGGTTGAGAATTACAAAACCTATTTGATGTCGGTTGGCGTTTTGGCCGGTCTCTTTATCCTATTTATGGGTTTTGCTTCTTTTACAAACAATGGCTTTTTGTTATTAGGGTTTCAGGAATCGTTTTTTATTATTTTTTTGCCGTTGGCCGGTAGTATTTTTACAAGTTTAACTTTTGCAGATTTGGGCGATAAAAAGAAAGCAATCCCTACATTAACCTTGCCTGCCTCGCATTTTGAAAAATATTTGGTGAGCTGGCTGTATTCCTTCCTCATCTTCCAATTGCTGTATGTCGCCCTGTTTTATTTAATTGCAAGCATCATCATTAGTTTTGGCCATGATGTTCCCGGCCGCGAAAATGTGCTGTTAGATTTATTTGATAAAGACCGGGTGGCCCGTATGGCATTTGTTCTTTATCCGATCATACATGCTATCATGTTTTTCGGTGCCATTTATTTCGAGAAACTGCATTTCATCAAATCGGGCTTTGCTTTTTTTATCGGTATTTTTTTGTTGGGGTTGATAAACAGTCCGATTATGGCTTCCATGATTGATCATAAAATTGTAGGCACTACGATTTTTAGTCCGCTAACAATAACGGATGGAAAAAGTTATTGGACTATTTTTCCACCGGAAATTCAAACGCAAATCATACTTGTGGTAATAGCAATACTGGTGGTAATATTATGGGCAAGTGCCTACTTCAGGCTAAAGGAAAAGGAGGTTTAAAAATGGATTTTAGAGACAACGAGCCTATATATATGCAGATTGCAGCCTATGTAAGCGAAAATATAACATTGGATAAATGGCAGGCCGAGCAGAAAATTCCATCAGTACGGGATTTAGCGGTTGAGCTACAAGTGAATCCAAATACGGTTGCAAGAACTTATGAGTTTTTACAAAACCAAGAAGTAATTTTTAACAAGCGCGGCATTGGCTATTTTGTAAGTGCCGATGCCAAAAACAAAGTGAAAAACTATCGCAAAGAACGTTTTTTACAACAGGAACTTCCGGAATTTTTCAAGAACATCTTCCTGTTGGATATCAGTTTGGATGAAATCGAAAAACGTTACCAATTATTCAAAACACAAAATTACCAGGCATAAAAACAGTATCATGAAAACAAGCACAAAATTATTTTTAACTGCCGTTTTGGTCGGCATTATTTCGCTCCTCTCATACGATTTTGCTTTGCGTGCTGAATACAAAAAAGGCACTTACAAAAGTAGGTTTTACGGTTTCGAAAAAACAACTGCTTTTAATGGTTTCAACGTCATTGATAACCGCGCTGCCAACTTGATTTCCATCCAGGTTGAAAAAGGAAACGAGCCAGGCGTTTGGATAAAAACTAATTGGAAAGACCGGTTTAACATCCACCGCAACGGAAAAATTTTGGTGATCGATGTTGAAAATAAGGAATCAACCCGTGTAACCGCTTATGAAAACAGCGTTACCGTTGTTTGCCCTTCCGTAGATAGCATAACCACATCTCCTTATCTTGGCAAATCAGGTATGAATGAACTTCATTCCAGAGGTAAAACAACGATAACAGGTTTCACTTTGGATAAATTATCCCTAAAAGTAAGTAAAGGCGTGGATTTGTTTTTAGAGCGAAGCAACATAGCTAATTTACAAGCTTTGGTAGGCGATGCGATGTCTGATAATGCAAAACTGGTTATCTCTTCAAGCAACCAGATTGACAACGCAACCATCAATGTGCCGGGAAAAAACCATTTGGAAATAGAAAACTCGGTGATTGCCAGACGCAATTTTACCATTGCCGATAGTGCAACTGTTGCTTTCAGCGGGAAGTTTTTGAAACTGCTGGGCAAGTAAACCAATCAATTTTTATAGGGGCTTAACCTTATTACCAATCAACCTGATGAAAAAGTTATTATTCAACTCAAACCCGTTCATACTTCTTTTAGCACCTGTTTTTTTACTTTGGATAACCGCACTATTTCATTGGACGATCCATTTACAATTGCCGGATATGCAAACGGAAGTAACTGGATTATTTGACAGAAAAACTGTTTTTCAGGTTTTGTGTGAAGTAGTAAAAACTCAGTTTTAGAACAAAAATCAACATGAAAATTGCTTTAAAAGGATTGGTTTTGGCCGGAGGCAGAAGCAGCCGAATGGGCGAAAGCAAAGCCAAAATGAACTGGCACGGCAAAGAACAGCAATATTATTTAGCCGATTTATTAGGTTTTTGTTGCGAAGAAGTTTTTATTTCCTGCCGGGAAGAACAAGTTTTGGCAATTAATTCAAATTACAAAACACTGGCCGACAAATACGAAAACGCCGGGCCTTTTGAAGCAATTTTAACCGCTTTTGAACATGATCCAAATTGTGGCTGGATGATCATTGCTTGTGATATTCCGCTAATAGATTTGGAAACATTAAAACATTTGTCAAACCAAAGGGACGATTCTAAAATTGCCACCGTTTTTGAAAGTCCGGTTGATGGTTTGCCCGAACCATTGGCCGCTATTTGGGAATCGGAGAGTTATCCGAAACTGAAATTATACCATCAAAAAGAGCATATTTCCCTACGGAAAATCCTGCTTACACATCAGGCAAAAACAATTAAAGCACCGAATGCCGGTGCTTTAATCAATGTAAATACGCCTGAAGATGCAAAATGCGTACGGGAAATATTAGCTAAAAAAGGTTCAATTTGAACACTAATTTTATGCCGATAAAAGAAGCATCGCCAATATGATTAACGCACGGCTACATTTTCAGCTTTTTCCAAAAAGTCTTCGTACGCTAATTTAATACCGTCTTTCAATTCAATTTTGTGTTTCCAGCCCAAGTTGTGCAATTTGGTTACGTCCATCAGTTTGCGCGGCGTACCGTCCGGCTTAGTGGTATCAAAAGTAATTTTGCCTTCAAAACTGGTTGTGTCTTTGATTAAATAAGCCAGTTCTTTAATGGTAATATCTTCTCCAACGCCAACGTTGATTGGTGCAGGTTCATTATAATTTTCCATTAAGTAAAAACAAGCTTCGGCCAAATCATCAGCAAACAAAAACTCTCTTTTCGGGCTTCCGGTTCCCCAAATCATTACTTCATCTTTTCCATCAACTTTAGCTTCATGAAACCTGCGGATCAAAGCTGGCATTACATGTGAGTTTTGCGGATGGTAATTATCGTTGTAGCCGTACAAATTAGTTGGCATAACTGATATAAAATTGCAGCCATATTGTGCGCGGTAAGCATCGCACATTTTGATACCTGCAATTTTTGCAATGGCATAAGGTTCGTTGGTTTCCTCTAAAAGGCCGGTCAGCAAGTATTCTTCCTTTAGAGGCTGTGGTGCCATTTTCGGATAAATGCAACTTGAACCTAAAAACATCAGCTTTTTTACACCATTTAAGTAGGAGTTGTGGATGATGTTGTTCTGGATTGCTAAGTTTTCGTAAATAAAATCGGCACGGTAAGTATTATTGGCTACAATACCACCAACTTTTGCTGCTGCTAAAAAAACGTAATCTGGTTTTTCTTCTGCAAAAAAATCGGTAACTGCCTGCTGGTTACGCAAGTCTAAATCTTTAGAAGAACGGGTAATAATTTGATTGTAGCCTTTAGCAGTCAGGTTTCTCATAATAGCCGATCCTACCATTCCTTTGTGGCCGGCTATATATATTTTGGCACTTTTTTCCAATATGTTGTGTTTTATTATAGCTGTTAACAGTTATTACTCGTACTGGTTTTTGATGGAGTAACCTAATTCTTTTAAAGCTTTTTCTTTAGTAAACAGTTTCAGGTCAGAACTCATCATGTCCTGTACCAGCATTGGCAAGTCGTATTTAATTTTCCAGTCTAATTGGGTTATTGCTTTGGTTGGGTCGCCAATCAACAATTCCACTTCGGTAGGGCGGAAGTAAGCCGGATCTACTGCAACAACTTCTTTTCCGGTTTCAATTTGATATTCCGGGTTGCTGCACGATACTACATAACCTTTTTCGTCAACACCTTCGCCTTTAAATTCAATTTCGATACCTGCTTCTTTAAAGGCCATTTTCACAAAATCGCGGACAGGGGTGGTAATTCCGGTTGCGATAACGTAATCTTCCGGTTTTTCCTGTTGCAAAATCCGCCACATTGCTTCTACGTAATCTTTTGCGTGGCCCCAATCGCGGCGTGCATCTAAGTTTCCCAAATAAAGCTTCTTTTGCAAACCTAAAGCAATTTTTGCTGCTCCGCGTGTAATTTTACGGGTTACAAAGGTTTCTCCGCGCAAAGGGCTTTCGTGGTTAAACAAAATACCGTTACAAGCATACATGCCATAAGCTTCGCGGTAATTTACGGTAATCCAATAGGCATATAACTTGGCTACCGCATAAGGCGAGCGCGGGTAAAAAGGCGTAGTTTCTGATTGCGGAACTGCCTGTACCAAACCATACAGTTCGGAAGTTGAAGCTTGGTAAACTTTGGTTTTTTTGGTTAAACCCAATAAACGTACCGCTTCCAAAATCCTTAACGTACCGATACCATCGGCATTGGCTGTATATTCCGGTGTATCAAAACTCACCTTTACGTGAGACATCGCACCTAAATTGTAAATCTCGTCTGGCTGGACCTGCTGGATGATACGGATCAAATTTGTTGAATCGTTCAAATCGCCATAGTGCATAAAAAAGCTGACGTTTGCTTCATGCGGGTCTTGGTACAAATGATCAATACGGTCAGTATTAAACGAAGAACTTCTGCGTTTGATACCATGCACTTCATAATCTTTAGACAATAGTAATTCTGCTAAATAAGCACCGTCCTGACCAGTGATACCTGTAACCAAGGCTTTCTTTTTCATATGTTTTTTTGTTAAATTGTTGTTCTAATCTGTAATTATAAAATTAATTGTAATCTTAAACCTGCTGCTTTAAAATTGAAGTTGTTTAATTTTTTCTGTCTCTTTTGGGTTAATGCTTTTTTTATCGCCCAAAAATCTAAATCGTTTGTTTTTTTGATTTGTTCAATGCAACCATACCAATTTTTACCCGGTAAAAGAAGCATGCAATTTTTTATTTATGTACAATTTTTAACAGAGCTTCAAAAGTTTAACCATACCACTTTAAATATTTAAAGGTAAAAAATTAATAAGCATTTTCTTCGCCCTTTAAAGTATTGATGATGGTTAAAAATATAATTTTAATATCCAACATCAACGACCAGTGTTCGATGTACCAAATATCATGTTCCACACGCTTCACCATTTGTTTATGGTCTTTGGTTTCTCCGCGGTAACCATTCACTTGTGCCCAACCGGTTATGCCTGGTTTTAACAATTGCCTTACCATGTATTGGTGCACAATGGCTTTGTACTGCTCGGTATGTTTAACCATGTGCGGCCTTGGGCCAACCACGCTCATATTGCCAATTAATACGTTAAAAAACTGCGGAAGTTCGTCAATACTTGTCTTGCGCATAAATGCCCCAATTTTAGTAACCCTCGAATCATTTTTGGTGGCTTGTATGTGTTCAACTTCATCGTTCATGGTCATGCTCCTAAACTTATAGCACCAAAACGGTTTGTTGTCTTTGCCAGACCTTAACTGCATAAAAAATACCGGCCCTTTGGATTGCAGTTTAATAATGACCGTGAGGATTGGGATAAGCCAGGAAAGTATAAAAATAACCACACAAACACTGGTAAAAATATCAAACGACCGTTTAAAAATACGGTTAGTGATATGTTCCAAAGGTTCTGTGCGGGTGCTTAAAACCGGTATTTCATCAAAATAAGTATCAATGGCGTAATCCGAATTAATAATTTTGGTAACATCAGGGATAAATTTAAAGCGCACACAGTTTTGCTCTGCCACGGCTACCAAATCGTTGATGTGGTGATGGTCTTCGGGAAACAAAGTGGAGTAAACTTCTGCTACTTCATTTTCTACCGCATAGTTCATCAGTTTATTGATCGGACGGATCACATCGTGGTTTGTTTTATCGGTATAACTTTCTGTTGTGTGGTCAAAAAAACCGGTAAAGTTATACGACATCTGGTTTTTCAGGAAATAATCAGCCAGCCTTTTTGCGGTTTCGTTATAGCCGATAATTGCAATTTTCTTTTTGTACCTAACCCGTTTGATATGGTATTGCTCAAAAGCGGTAATAACAAACCTGCTGATGACAAAGGCACAAACCTCAAGCACAAAAATATAAACTAAGAAGTTTTTTGAGTACGAAGCATAATTGGTTAGCAAAATAACCACGTTAAAAGTTAATGCGTGTAATACAACTGCCCGCCAGCTTTTTTGGAAAATAAACTCTGTGCGCTGAGCAGTTTCACGATGGTACAACTGCATAAAAAAGCCAGAGGCAATCCAGGTAGCGTTAAATATCAACAGATCAAGGTTGTAGTGTGAGGATTGTATGATCGAATTATTCTGGCTGTCCAAAAAATAAGCAATCATAAAAGAACAATTGATTGCTATAATATCGCCCAGAAAAAGTAAAACAATTAAAAAAAATATATAACGGTTTTCCATATTTGGGTAATCACCTTATTTCAAGGTTTTTGTATGATGATAAATATATAACAAAGTTTTAACTCCTGGTAAAATTTAAAACGATGTTTTTGTTGCTTTACCGGTTAAACTTTTTTTTATACGGTAAAAGAAGTATCAAAGTCAACAAATTATTAAATATAATTTCTACTTAATTGATGCCATGTCTTGGGCATACTTTTTTAGTATTTCGTTGATGGATAAATATTGCTTGGCATAATTACGTGCATTTTCGTTGATGTGGCCCATTTCCGGGTTTAGCGCTTTTTGGATGGCTTCTGTTAATGCCACCTGGTTTTCCGGTTCTGCCAGTAAGCCGATTTGGTTATTGTTGACAACTTTAAACAAACTTGAGTGGACTGGCGCTGTAATAACTGCTAACCCTCCGACTGCAAGAATGGCTGTAAGTTTAGACGGCATCACCAAATCACTAGCATTTGTTTTCTGGATCACCAAATGTACGTCGGCCATATTTAAAAACTCGTTCAGTTTTTCCGCCGGTTGCAATGGCAAAAAAACGACGTTTTGTGTTTGCAAATTTGTTTTTAAATCTTCCAGTTTCTTTTTGTAAGGGCCTGAACCGCAAATAACAAATTTTAAACCTGAACGGTTTTTTAGCGAATCGGCAGTATATAAAATCGCTTCCAGCCCTTGCTTTTCGCCGATGGCACCCGAATATAGAATAACCTTGTCTGTAGCTTGAAACCCGAATGCTTCTTTTATCCCGTCTTTTTTGGCAATAGGGAAAAACAAGGTTGTATCAACCCAATTGGGGAAAAAACTCACCCTTTCCCTGCCAGCTTTTTGTTTGATCCGGTCAATCATTCCTTCCGAAATACTGCTGAGCAAATCTGCCTGTTTCATGATAAACCTTTCTATTCTAAAAAGTAGCCTGATCAACAACCGTGATTTGATCATCCCTAAATCTGCGGCCGCATCAATTTGCAAATCCTGTACGTGGTAAAAAAACTTTGCGCCTTTGAATTTTTTATAAACAATAGCTAAAATACCGGTCAAAAAAGGCGGCGAAACGGTAATTACATAATTGTGTTTCTTTTTAAACAATAAAAAAAACACCATTACGGTTGCAGAAAGGCAGAACGAAATATCAGACAAAATACGTGTTAAACCAGATGGGTTTGCCGGGATAAAATGTGGGCAACGGTAAATTTTTATCGGGTTAGAAGGATTTGCATTAATTTGTTTGAAATCTTTACTGAACCAATATGCTTTTTTGTTGTAAGGCGTTTTTACTTTCCAATCCGGATAATAAGGATAGGTGGTAATTACCGTGCAAATATTTCCCTGCGCGGCCAGCCAATCCATCATTTCGCCGTTGTACTTTCCTATTCCGGTCAGTTCGGGATAAAAATTTCCACCGATCAATAAAATTCTCTTTTGTGCCATTAAAACTTATTTAACCAACAAATTTACGTTCGCGAACGCGTACTGCCGGGTTGCCTGCATAAATAGTCCAGGCACTTAACTCTTTGGTTGCCACTGAATTAACTGTTAATATAGCGTGGGACCTGCAAACAATGCCAGGGCAAACAACAGATTTTGCCCCAATCCAAACGCCGTCTTCTAAAACAATCTTTCCTAACTTATATGGAAAATCGCTCATCGTGTAATCATGGTTTCCGGTCAGCAACATGGCGCCTTGCGATAAACAAACATTGCTTCCGATAAAAACATCTTCTAAATTATCAATCCAAACCGATTCGCCAATCCAGCAATTTTCACCAATTTCCAAACGCCACGGGTTTTTGATCCTCACTTTTGTTTTGATCACCAAGCCTTTACCAATCTTCGCTCCAAAAAAACGCAACAAAGCACTTTTTGCACGATAAGGCCAAGGGAAAGCACTGTTGAAAATAAAATAATTGACAAAGTGCCAAACCAATACTTTCCATTTTGGGCCTGCTACATACTTACCAACGGTAAATTTTGAAAGGTCTGTTCGCATCAATTCTGTTTAATACTTCTTTTAGCCCTATTTTTTTAGATAACAAAACGCTAAATTATATAAATTTTGCTTGGAATGGTTTTAATTAACGATGCAGTGCCGATAATAAAAAAGCTTATAGCTGCTCAAAACGGCAATTATAAGCTTTAAAAATCAGGTATTTAATGTATTAAAAGCTTTTGTTGATATGCTTAAATAATTTTAAAATTAGTTTTTTATAGCTTCTGAAAAACGTTGTGCTGCCGGGGCAACGGCAAAATGCTTCTCGTAACATTGCCTTGCGTTTTTGCCCATTTGAAGTTTTTCTTCGGATGATAATTTAAACCAGTTTTCCAGTAATTGTTCCGTTCCGGCGATGGTATCATCAGCAATAATACCGGCTTGGGCGGCGGCAATTTCAGTCCAAATGTTTACCTGGTTAGAAATTAAAACCGGTTTGCCGCAAGCTAAAGCTTCTACCACTGCAATGCCAAAATTTTCCTGATGGCTGGGCAATACAAAAGCTTCGCAACCATAAAATGCGCCCCATTTTGCATCTCCGGTCAGCATCTCCGGAAAATAAATAGCTGTTTCTGCCTGTTTAAAATTAGCTGCCGCAGCTTTGATTTTTTGTCCGTATGGCGTTTCTAAACCCGGCCCGGCAACCACCAATTTTGTTGACGCCAATTTTTTGCCGATAAAAACAGTATTGGTATTAAGCCGATCAGCTTCCTCCTTTAAATTATTAAAAGGTTGTGTTTTAATATAGGCATCCACCAATAGATCAGCGCCTTTTTTAGGATGGATACGGCTGATAAACAGGAGGTAAGGCGCGATTAAACCAGGGCATTTCTTTAAAAAAGCATCACGCATAGCTGGCGTAAAAGCAGGAGGTTCATCCACGCCCAAACCTACTACCAGTTCTTTTTTAGGAAGATATGGTTTGAAAGTTGTACGCGCCAACTGAAGTTCAGCTTCGCAGGTAAACAGCAGCCCGTCGGCCTGGTTAACCACTTTTCGTTCGATAAATTTCCAATAAAACCAGTTGCGTAACGCTTTCAGTTTTCTGCCTGATGCCTTTTGAAAGTAGGGGTCTAACATCCCGTGAGGCATTACATAAAATTTAGGGGTAAAAGAAGCATTCCGCTTTTTCAACTGGTTCAATGCTTTAATCAAACCGAAACCCTGATAATTCCACAACCCGTGTAGAATTACCGCATCAAACTGTGGCAGGTTTTTCAATAGCCAGGGCAGATAGTTGGGGTTGTAAAACCATGGCCCTTTTCCGGTGCCCAAAGCTTCAACATAATCAGAATTTTGCCCGATAAAAGAAGCATCCGCAGCATCAAAACTAATGACTGTATTTTGAACATCCGGATAAACACCAAGGCTTTTAACTATTGTTCTGACTGCCTGGCAAACACCGCCCACTTTTGGGTCCATGCTTGCCGTAATATGCAATAGTTTCATTTAGCAGTAGGTTTTTGAAGGATGTTTTGGTAGATTTTTTCGATCTGGTTTAAAGCAAGATCGGTATTAAAACGCCTGGCATTTTCAATTCCTGCCGCAACAACTTTTGCTCTTTCAGCAAAGTCCAAATTGACGGTCTTCTCAACAGTTTTTGCCGCTTCCTGTGCCCAAGTTTTTATGTTTGAGGAATTTTGCGGTTGTTTTGAAATCAAAAAACCTGCATCACCGGCAACTTCTGTCATCGGTGCTTCGTTGGTTGTTATCACGGGGCAGCCACAAGCCATCGCTTCGGCAATCGGCCATCCAAAACCTTCTGCCAAAGAAGGAAATAAAAATATGGAAGCACCGGAGTAAGCCGCACTGATTAATTGGTCTTCAATATTGTTAAAGTAATAAATAGATGATTTATAAGCGGATTGTTCAATTCGTTCCAACAATTTTTCATCTGGTAATTCACCAATTAATAACAATGGTAAAGTTAGGTTGCTGATGCTGCGCCAGGCATCATAAATTTCGATTACGCCTGTACGGTTTTTATACCACTGGTTTCCGCCAATGTGCAACAAATAGCCATTGCTTAAATCCAATCCTGTTTTAGCGCTTAGTTCTTTTCTTGCAATTGCAGGTTCTATTGCCTCAAAAGTTTGGTTCAGCCCATTATAAACTACTGTAGAATTTATGTTAGAAGGATTGACAAACTGATGAAGATCAGCCTGCGTTTTTTTTGAAACAGAAATAAAATTTTTTGCTTGCGAATAGCCGTGCCGGATATAAGCCTGATATTTTTTGCCTGTAAAAGAAGTAGGATTTTGAGGAATCAAATCCAACGCTGATTGTTGCGCCAAAAAATCATGACAGTGTACTACGTGCGGCCGATTTGCAACCAGCGGCAGCCAAGGTCCAAGCGCATGATCTGTCAATACAAACAAAGTATTTGGGTTCGAAGCTTTTAACTTAGTCCGGGTTTTTAACGGAAATAATAAATATTGATCCAGGTAACCCAACCATTTTTTAAAAGCTTTCGGAAAAGGTAAGTTGAAAAAGGCCGGTTTTGGCGACCAAATCTCTACCTGATGGCCACGTTTTGCCATGCCTACGACCAGCATTTTGGCAAAACGCGGCATGCTTTGGTGTCCTAAAAAATTGGGGTGGGTGAAGAAGACGAGGTTCAAAAGATAATTTTAGCTGATTTGAAATCGTTTTTAAATAAAATATTAAGCAAGGGCTTCGCTGTTGATAGCCCTATACCTTACTGCTTTTTTAATACTACTTGGATTTAAAGAGGCTAAAACTAATCCACCATCAAAAACGGAAAATCCAAGCGAGGTTGGTTGTGCCCAATTTCCTTGTGAAACTTCTAAAATTGCATAACTTAAAAGAAGCCATGGTAGTAAATCTCCGGCAGCCAACCTCTTATAACTTCCTATGAAAAGTTTAAGCGTAAATCCTAACCTTATAAAAATCACAGTAAGCCCAAATAAATATCCAATTTCTCCTATTGTCCTTTCCCATTCACCTTCAGCAATAAGGTATAGTTTACCACTCCCTCCCCCTAATAATTGACCGCCAACATTAGTGCCCATTCCTATGCCATAACCAAAAAAAGGTGGGTTAAAATCTGGAGCACCTACAAGGGCTAAAAGTAATCCACCTATTTGACGTCTTACTAGTGTACCTTTTACCCCGCCTTCATCCTTAGATGCAGTTGTGAGACGGGTGGTAAATGCTTCAATAGATTTTTGAAATACATTGGTTTGACTTAATACTAAAAAAGCTATAAAGACCGTAATTAGAACTAATATAAGCTTACCTATATATTGTGGTTTTCTAAATGTAGCTAATATTGTAAATATGGCTGTTAATAATACCTGAAAAAATAAACCCCTGCTTATAGAAAAAGGAATAGCACCTAATAAAGCTAAAGTTGAAGCTATTAGCAGTAACCGGTTTACGTTTTTGGGATAAAGCCAGAAATAAAATATATATGGAGCGAGTAAACTATAAAACATAGTTACGCCTGTTGTAAAAGAAAAAGTTCCGGGAGGCCTTGAGTATCCAAGTGCACCAGTATAACCGGCACCCTTCATATCACCACCAACACCACGATTTACCCAAGCAGTTTGAGGACTATAAAATTGTAATGCTAATAAAACTGTCATTGGTATAGATATCCATAAGGCTATTTTACCTACTTTAATCAAATCTTCACGGTTAAAGACTTTCCCAATAACAAAAATTATCGGAAAGTGAAACAATAATACTCTGGCCCCAAATAAAGTAACAATTAAGTTTCCATGACCAAGTAGTAAAGTAGTAAAAATACTTACGAATCCGATGACAACTATCACACTTAAATAAATATTAGCCTTTAGTATACCTCTTCTCCAAGTTATATATACTAACCATATTGCAACAGGATCGCGAATGATTAGTAATGGACCTGATAGTCCAGGTAAGAACCATTTTCTTAAAGCCCCTTCTAAAATTAATAATAAAAAATAAATATAAATTCCTTGCTTAATTATTAAATTTGGATCTTGTTTTTTTACTTTAAAGCTATTAGGTAAAGTAATAGTTGAATAACTAGTATTAAGTATTTTAATATCCATTATTAATATTTATTTTAAAAAAAATAATATTTGTAAATACACATCACAAGTTTTGTATCTTTCTTCAAAAGTTTGCTACTTGTTATTAAGTATTTTTTTAGCTTTTGTGAATGCCTTTTTAAATAATCTTTGATAATCACTTATAGGCTTGAAAGCATTAAATGCTGTTAAACTTAGTAATCGAAAAAATTCTTCTTTATATTTTTCTTGTGCAAAGCAAGATTTGAAAATTGGCTTTATATCCAAAAAGTGTACAATACTTGGATTTGGTGGAAAATCGAATAAAGGGCTACAGTTCCAAATACGATCAAGCTCATGCCATCGATCTTGTAAAACAATATTTAAGCCGTATTGATCTGGATAAATCACGTGTTTTTTGTTTATGATTAAACAATCAATTACATAATTGATAATATTTAATTCAATCCATTTTTTTGGATTAATTAATAGTAATCCTGAGTTAAAATACTTTGTTTCTGATGAAATATTTAATTCCTTATAATTTGGGATGCCATGCTTTGCTATTAACATGTAATCTTGTACAGCACCTACTACATTATCTCCAATATCAACGTTGTACAAGTTCGATATGTCGTCATAAACAATCATATCAACATCCATGTAAATTAATTTTTTACAATCTGGTGCTGCTATATATGGTGCATATAATCTAAAATAGGCAGTAAATGGGAAAGTTGATCTATCAGTAGGGAGTTTAATTTCTTTTGACAATATATCCTCAGACTTTATCCATTGCAAAGTAGTTGTTTTTAGGTCAACAGAATTTTGTATTTTAATTTTGTTTTTATTCGAAATCCCATCGTCTATTATTAGAAACAACAATAGTTCATTTGATTTATGATGTATTTCAATTGACTTAATTAATGCTGCAATCATCACAGCATAATGATTATCACTTGCTAATACAATTGATATAGTTTCTGTTGAACTCATTTATTTAACATTAAAGATAAACATAAAATTTTTTATTGTAAGACCCGCTATTTGGAATCTTATATTGCTGTTTACTGATAAACCTAATCATATACTAATATTTATAACTTGTTAATTGATTTTGCAAGCTCTATACCATAAACCTCCCACGTCCTTTTACTTGCTGTATCCATAGCCTGACGTCCAATCTCAGCAATAATACTTTTTTTACTTAACAATTCTTCAATTGATTTTTGAAGTGCTTCTGTTGAACCGGCTTCCACCAGCCAGCCGTTTTCTCCGTGTTTGATTAAATCCGGGCCGGCAGTACGATCTGTTGTGATGACCGGCGTACCTTGAGACATGGATTCTGTAATCACCAATCCAAAACCTTCAAACAGGGAAGGAAAAACAAGCACGTCATGTTCGCGCATCAGTTCTAAAATCTTGTGGTGTGGCAAGCTTGGAATCCATCGGTATTTTGCTAGTGCCGCATTTAAAGCAGGACATAGATCAGTTGATTTTTTTCCAATAACAGTTAATTCGACATGGTTTTTAAGTTTATCAGCCACAGCAAAAAGATCAGCTATTCCTTTTCTTTGCGACAATCCACCTACAAAAAGTAATTTTAGTGGTTTGGAAACCGAACCTAAATCGTAATTACGGGAACTGGCAACCGGCGGAAACGCATAAGGGATAACTTCAACAGGCGCTAATTTACCGGGATAGTCTTTAAGCGTGTTTGCCGTAAATTGGCTGGCAACAAAAATTTTATCTGCTAAACGAAGCTCTTCGTCTTTTCGTTCTAATTTTTCTTTCGAATCTTCTAATCCGGTTAAAGTTGCAGCCCATTCCGGCCAACGTTCACTTTCTATTTCTAAAAGCCGTTTTGATGCCCGCCAATAGCCAATAGGCAAATCATATAAACACTTAAGTTGTAGTTTTTTGGCTTCGCGAAAAGAAAATATGGCACCGTCTTCGTAAGCATAAACAGCGTTGGTTCCTTCAGCAGATAGTTGTTTTAAGCTTTTAGCTACCCTTTTATCCAAATTTTGGTAAACACCATCTACACTAAATATTCCGGTTTCGTGTTTAACCAGATTTTTAAAACCTGCTTTCGTAGCGGCGAACCGTCCAAGTTCGTGCCAGGGCCATACTTTTGTGTATGGTGCCAATGCCGGGTCATAATGTCTTCTGTTAAATTCTGCAAAAGGGCCAAAGGTGCTCAGTTTATCAAATACATTACCGGGAAAGGTGGCTACAGTGGTTCTGAAACCGGCAAGCATATTGGCTTTATAAAGGCCGAGTGCAGCGGCACGAAAAAAAGCATTACCGGTAGGGTGCGAAATAATTACTTTCATTAATTTGCTTTAAACGTACTTTTTGCGGCTTTTTCAATCACTTCCAAGTAACGTTGTGAAACTATATCAGGATAATGTTTAGCAAGGTGGCTTTTGGCAGCACTACGAAGCTGTTGCTCTAATTCCGGGTTTTGCAGTACTCTTTTTATGCACAAAACCATTGCTTCAGTATCGCCACGCTTAAAACTAATGCCCGCGTTTCCGATTGCATCGGGCAATCCGCCGCCATTCGAAACGATGGGCAGGCAGCCACAAGCCATTCCTTCTAAAACAACATTGCCAAAAGGTTCTTCCCATAACGATGGCACGAGCATATAACGATGTTTGTTTAAACAAACTGCAATATCATTGCCCCGAAGAGGGCCAACAAAGTTTACAAATGCTGCTAAGCCCAGATCGGTGGCCAGTTTCTCCAGCTTTGGTTTTTCTGGCCCGTCTCCAATGATGGTTAAAGTAGGCTTAAAAGTTAAAAAGTGTTCTTTTTGATCCATCACTATCAATTTTTGCACTGCTTTTATTGCTTCGTCTGCACCTTTATTTGATACCAATCTCCCAAGAAAAACAAATGCTTCGCTCTTGATAATATTAGGAATAATTTTAAAAACGTCTGACTGATAAGGGTTGCCGATGACAATGGCCGGTGGAAAACTGTGTTTCCTAATGGCATCACTTACAGCTATTACCTTGGATGCACGTTTAAACCACAAAAACTTTAAGCGGTCTTGCAAACCTATTTTTCCGTGGATACCCGTTTCTCCGTCAATACGAGAAACCCAGGTGTTCAAAGCGATAACGGAAATATGTTTAAAAATCAAGTTTGGCCAGGCCAAACGTAAACAAGGGTTATTTTCAAATACAACATCCGCCCATTGATGTTCTTTTAACAACCGGAATACAGATGGATTTCTTACAATTGGGAAAGGGAAGTTGTTTTCGCCCGAAAACTTTGTCCAGGTTAAAACACGGACTTCATGGCCGGCTTTAAAAAAAGCACGAGACAGAATATCCGAGTTAGCTTCGATCCCGCCAATGTATGGGTAAAAATTATGTGATAAAAACAGTATTTTCAAATTAATATTATAGAACAAGGTTTATGTATATTTTCAACTAATATTGATGCAATACTTCTTTTACACCTATATTTTGTTTGCTAATGATAATTTAAATGTTGTTTAAAATACCAATATATTTTTGGGTGATGACAGGCCAGCTTAAAGTATGTTCATAAAAAGAAGCAGCATTTTTTTGTATTAGTTTTTTTAAATCCTGGTTGTTGTTTAACATTTCAACAGCTTCAGCCCAGTCTTCTGTTCGGTTTGGGTTATTTACAAATAAAATATTTACTTTATTTTGCAGTGCGTTTTCATCTGTCATGTCGCCTTTTGAGGTAATTACCGGCAAACCCCAATTCAAAGCCGCTGCCAAACTTCCGTTTTTTAATGATGCGCCGCCTCTTCCGTGTGCATCAACCTTTTCCATATGGATAAATATATCAAGGCTGTCAAAATATTTTTCTATGCCATCGGGTGATAAAGTACCGGTAATAGTTAAACCCGGCCTGTTATAAAAGTTATGTTTCGTCCAAACATCATTATTGGCCTTACTTTGTTTGCCTATCAAAAGTACTGTGCCCAAATTGTTTTTTAAAATTTGATCTACAACTTCTGCAAAAAAAGAATCTACACGGTTGGCAAAGCAACCAATAGCAGGCAAATTGTTATTGGTTTGGCCAATGTTGTTGTTTTTGGTAAAATTGCTTGGGATGGGCAAAAACGTGAAATGAAAGGGCTTTAATTGTTTGGCATTAAAAGTAGTCGAAGTTGTCCGTGCCGAAGACAATGCCGTAATGAAATAAGCAGTAACAAGTTGTAAAAGGCTGACGGTGATTTTTTTTGGGTTTAAAATGTATAACCTTGTTGCTACCTCATGAAACATAACGGCAAGCTTATATCCTTTAATCCTTAAAACTAAAACAATATAGATCAAATATAAAGGAATACCAATTTTACTGAACGAATAAGGTTCGTACTGAAAAATGATGGTGTTAACTTCTGTTGGCGGTTTTAAAAATTTAAGCCAGGAAGCAGCTTTTTCCTCTTCGCCTTTTTGGATTACATGTACCTGTTCACTTTCTGTTGCATCTTGTGAAAAAGTAATGATATGTACATCAACATTTTTTTCCTGTAAATTTTTAAATAAAAAACTAGTGTAATCTCCAATGCCACAAATATCTGGCAGGTAATTTGGTGTTACAATATAAGTAGTTTTCATCTATGAAAGAGAGCGTATTTTTGCAAGAAACAAAGTTTCAAACTATTTTTATTTGATATCAGCATTAAAAGTTATACTTGTTGGTTGGTATGATTTTTTTACCAATTTCATGATGTTTAAAGGTATCAAACGGTTCATTACATTGTATTTATTAATCAACCTTAAACCAGGTTTTATCTTAAAAAATACTTTAAAAGCATAATCAACAATATCGCTTATTTTTTTGTTGTTAGTTGATTCTTTAAAAGCCATTTGACGGGTGGCATCCTGTAAACTGTAAATAGTAATCAGTTTTTGATCAAAGTTGTTTTCAATAAGATATTTTAAAACAGCCGCCGAAGATCGCAACAACCTTTTGTCTTTTTTGATTTGGTTTTCTTTTAGCTCTGCAAAAACAGAAAAATTATCTTTGTGCATCCGCCAAACTGATAAAGGTTTTTCTATAAAAAAACTCTTGCCTAAAGGCAGTATGGCCAATATTAAAAATTCATCAATATACATGTCTACTTCGTCCGGAATTTGGATAGTTTTTAATACCGAAGCCCTTGCCGAATACGTAGTTCCTCCGCCAAAAAACATATTGCTGCTGTAAAAACGTTGCAAAAGCCAATTGCCATACAAAGGTTTCCCTAAAATGTCTTTTGGCAGTTTTTCTGTTACCAATACATTTGTTTGCTGGTACAATACTTTGGCCGCTGTTCCTACATGTACAATACTCTGATCGCTTTCAAAAACTTTGACATATTCCGCAATTTTGTTTTGTAAAAAGTAATCATCGGCGTCCAAGTTAAAGACATATTTTCCGGTACACCTTTGTATGGCATTAAAAGTAGCATTGGCTTTTCCTTTATTTTCCTGGTAATAATATTGGATGCTGTTTTTATCAACCAAATCTTTTAAAACCTCAAAAGTGTTGTCTGTTGAGCCATCGTCAACAACAATTATTTCAATTTTATCTTGCGGATAATTTTGGCTTAAAATACTGTCAATAGCTTCTAAGATATAATTTGTGTAATTATAAGTAGGAATGATAACGGAAACTAATGGCTCTGACATGGAATTAAAAAATTTCTTTTAACTGCATTTTATCCAGCATCAGTTTTAAATCCGCAAGTGGGATAAACATATGGGTATCAGTTTCTATCATATTGTTTGCTTCGTCTATAAATGGTTCGCCTTGATTGGTATATAATAAATAGTAATCCAAACCAAAGCCGTTTGATAAATCATGAAATGCTTTACGGTAATGGATTCTATGGGTTACATGTCTTATTTCGCAAACTTTTGTCCCGGGTTGGCAAAATATAATATTTGTTAGTTGTGATCCATGACAAGAAATAATATCTGTAACATTTTGAAATAAGTAAATTTGTTCGTCTATGCTCAGGTCTTCGTTATGGATACATTCAAAACCATATTTTTTTAAAAAAACTACTATTTCGTCTTCGTTCAGTACCCGCCTTGTATTTACTTTCGACCGGCTGATGTAAATCCGTTTCGAAAAAGTACGGGTAAAAACAGCATTAGGTTTGATGATTTTTAAAAGATAATCTTTGTACCAATTTCCCTTCCTGTTGTACCAGGAAGAAAAAACTAGTTCATCGCAATCATAAGCATCTTCTTTCCCATATAATCTAACCTGCTTTTCAAGCGGGATCCCAACCCGTGTAAAAATACTATTCTTATCTATTATTTTATCTTGAATTATAAAGTTATCTATTTTATTAAAATCATAACCAGCCAGTTCGGCCAAGTAAAGCATCGGAAGCCCGTCCTGCATTTTATGCCAATAAGCACCGCCACGGATAATGATGGAACGGCCTTTCAGTTTTTTGCATTTTGGCAAAAACAGCGTACTAAAAGCCGGGTGAGATTTTTTTGCATTGCCATAATAATTAGATACCGGTGCCAATAAATAATCATCTTCCGTTAGTGTAAAAAAATCTTTAGCATAAATCCTGATGTTGGGCATTAAGAAAACGTCTTCGGTAGTTTTGGTTTGATAAGTCGCAACTTCTGCACCTGGCAAAGGTGTGCCCAAAGTAAATACTGGTTCTTTTATTTCAATATTGCTGTTAAAAAATTGCCAATGATTATATTGTTTTCCCTGTTTCTTTTTCAGTTCAACATAATTGATAATTTCTTCAAATGTTTGTAAAGTGTCTTTTGGGCCTCCAATATATTTAGAATTGATACGCAATGGCTTGATTAAATAAACATTTATTCCTTTAGCCAATACTGTTTTTAGCCTACGAAATTTGTTCAGGCCGGCTTTAAGAAATTTTAATAAGTTTTTTTTGATCAAAATACTTTTTTTGTTTTTTAAAAAAAAGGCCTAAACAATGCTTTATACTGCTTTATTCAATAAGTAGTTTTATAAAAAAACGGGATATAAATATACAAATAGCAAATTATTTATTAATTGCCATATAAACAGAAAAGTATAATTGCATAAAATCATAAGTTATTTTACTAAAAATGCCTTTAAATTGGTAAGCTGCAGCATTTTTTAAAGTGTTTTTTATGAATGAATTATAAAATGCAATTAAATAATACTTGCTGTTTATTTCCTTTTTCTTTTCGGGATGCTTTTTCAAAAAGTACAAGGTAGATAAAAACCTCTGCTTTGTAATTTGATACATATCTTTTTGTACCCTCCATGGATGAATGACTATGGCATCTTTTAGAAAATTTTTTTTGATGTTTTTCAGATGGAGCCGGTAATCCAAGTCCACATCTTCCATTGCTGCGTAAGGAAATTGCTCATCAAAACCTTGTAAAGTATTTAAAAAAAAATTTTTGTTGATCATGAAATTACAAGACCACAAGTAGCCGCCGGTTTCATTAACCGGAGATTCTTCTGCCAAACTTTGTTGTTCGCGGTCGACTTTGATACATCCTTCAAAAACCAAAGTATTTGGATAACCAGACAATGCGTTATGATAAACTTCTAAAATTTGTTTAGCCGGCAAGCAATCATCATCTATAAAAACCAACCATTCTCCTTGTGCATTTTTTGCACCCGAATTTCTGTTTGCTGCCGGCCCTTTTTGTGTCCCCGCTACCCATTTTGCCCAAGAGTAATTTTCTTTTAGCAGTTGTTTGGCCTGTTGGTTTTTGCCATCATCAGTTACAATTACTTCGTATTGATCAGAACTTAACGTTTGATATTTTGGATCGAGACAATCCAGGCAAAGCGTTAACAAATCATTGCGGTTATAGGTTGGAATAATTACAGATAACATGCTAATCTTGTCCCAATTATATTATTATAATCAATATTGATTGTTGACTTTCAATTTTCAAAATCTTAATCAAACAATTGTTTGATCATTTTTATATAACTGTCTTTCAAAACATCCCAAGAATAACAATTATAGGCAGCTTGTATTAAATATTTAGGATCAATTTTAGGATGGGTGTTTCGTAAATATTGAGCCAAAACATCCTCTTTTTGCATGTCCAAGTAAGTTCCATTTTCACTCAAAACTTGTTTTGCATTAATATAATCATGAACAATGCAAGGCAGACCATAACTTAAGGCTTCGATCAATACGCGGCCGAAACCTTCATTCAAAGAAGCCAGCACAAAGTAATCGGCAGCAATATAATAATCTTTTACTTTTTCATATGTAACGCTAGTGATCAAGTGTCTTTCGGGAAGTTTTGCTGATGCCAAATCAATAAGTTCTGCAGTTTCTGCTTCAAACTGGCCTAAAATAATTAAGAAATAATCCTTTCCAAGTTTTGCAATTTCGTTAATCAGGTAATCCATTCTTTTATGATGTTTGTTAATTGTTCCAACTGAAAGGATGATTTTTTGATCAGAAGAAAAACCTAATTGTTTCCTGATATTTTCTTTTTTAGCAAGGTCGTTTAAACGCTCTTCTTTATCAATGTTAAAACCATAAGGCAAAAGCGTTTGCATAGACGCCGGTGCGCCTTGTTTAATGGCTTGTTCTAAATAAACGGGCAAAAGCTGTTGTACATGATCTTCAGTTTTAAATGGAGGGCCGTTTGGTGCACCATTAGAAAACAAAAGTTTGTATTTAAATTTAAGTAACCTTCGTAAATGCCATAGATAGGTGCCTAACCAAAAATCACTATAATAAATAACAGCCGGTTTTTTTTTAAAAATTAAAGGAAGCAACGATATACAAAAAGTAACTTGTTCTATCTTATAAGGATCAGAAGATAAAACTTTAGCTATAAATTGCGTTGATTTGTTTCGACGTGGTAAATTCTGTAATACAATTTCATTGCCAGTACTTTTACCACCGCCTTTAATCAGGTATAATTTGAAATCTTTTGTGTCTCTTAATGCATCATAGCATTCATGGGCAAAGGATTCATAACCACGATTAATGTGTCCTAAACCGGTACAAACTAAAAAAATATTCATGCTGTTTTTAGCAACATTTTTTTGGTAAGTGTTCTGTTTACTTTTCTTAAACCAAACAAAATTACATCTGCCATGGATTTAAAAAAAACAATCCCGGTAACAGGGGATAAAAAACACAAGGATTTTATAATGTATTTAACATCAGCTTTATTTAGAAAAATTCTTTTTCGCGAAGCTTCTAATATTACACTGAACAAATAGATGTCTGTATATTTTAATTTGTTTTTTAATGAAATGTTGTATCTAACTTTACGGTAAGCATATAAACTTACTTTTAATTTTTCTAATAAAAATATTTTATAATTGTCTTTGATATAATGTTTCGATCTGCTTACAGAAGTATCAGACTGGCGGAAGTAATTTAAACATTGTGGCCAGTAAGCAATGTAATTGTCAAAACAGATGTCAATCCAAAATTGCCAATCGCCGCAAATTTTATATAGTTTAAAAGAAGCATCAACTTTATAAAAATTTTCTTTTTTAAAGATAACTGCACTTGCATTTGGTACAATCGGATGAAAGAAAAAAGCATCTTTACATTCATCATAGCCATTATTTAAATAATAACCATTGTGGTTGTTTGCAACTTCCTGAACCAATTTTCCAATACTTACACCATTTTCATCTACTGTATTAGAACCGCAAAAAGCCAAGCCAACATTTGGGTTTTGATTGGTTATATTAACCAGGGATTCTAAGAAATTGTTATCTGCATAATCATCGCTTTCCGCCATCCAAATATAATCTCCGGACGCCAAAGCGATTCCTTTTTCCCATTGTAAAAAAACACTTCCTGAATTGATTTCATTATAAACAATATGTTTTATTTTTGAATGATTCCTGTATTGCTCGATAATCAACCTACTGTCGTCAGAAGAACAATCATCTAAGATAATGATTTCAAAGTTTTGATAAGTTTGGTTTAATACAGAATCAATACGTTGTATTAAATAACGTTCATGGTTATAATTTGGAATGATGGCAGATACCAAATTAACCATTTAATCTAAACCTTGGATTTTGATACAATGCTTCTTTTACCACTATAAAATCCAAATTAACTACAATTTAATCCAATCAGGAAATTGTAATTTAATGTTTTTATTCACATGATCTATCGGCGACCATTGATTAGGGGAAATTACAATTTTATTTGTGTTCCTGTTTAAAAGAGCGGCCCACCAGCTAAAAGTACTGTTTGCAATGATGTTATGTTTGCTATGCCTCATTAAATCCAAATCTTCGTAATCTGCATTGCCATCTACATAAAAAGCCGGTGCATTAGTTTCAATATTGTCTTTTACCCAATCCAAGTCATCTGAAAAAAAGTAAAAGTTGGGGCTTGAGACTTTTTGTTTGATATAATGGATAGCTTGATCATAATAAGTTACAGGCAAAACGCCCATCAAATAATTAGCGCCAGAATCCGTTACATAATCGCCCCGGCGAATATGTACAGCAACGGCATCAGGATCATTGTTAATGTTAGAAAACCACTTTTGCGCTCCGTCACTTCGCTTGTCTTTCAAAGTTAACTCTTCAAAAACCTGCGGTTGCATATTTTCAAAATACTTGTAATGCTGCCAGTAACCTTCTATGTAAACATCTTTGGGCGTTTTAAAAACAGAAGGTTCATAAACCCACCAAACAGCTTCTTTAAAATAATTTTTAGTGTATTTTGGATAAAATACCGGTTCTATATTTCTATAAACCTTTGCATAAAAAGAAGTTTTTGCATGTAGGTTTTGATAAGTCGAAATCTCTTTCATAAAAGGTACAATATCCGTTGAAGTTGCAATATCCGCATCAATGTTAAAGTGGTTCAATTTATATGTACGCAAATCCTGGTTGTCAAAAAAAGAAATATCTAATTTTAACGGAACTTTTCTTGCTAAAGCCAATTGCCTACCAAAAGCATATTGCAACAATTGGTTTCCTAAACCGCTTATTAATTTAGTTATAACCAAATTTATAATTTAAAATAGTTGAACATTGCAAGTAGAAAATATTAAGCTTGGTTGATAACTTCTTCGAGAAAATTTTTTATTTTTTTATGGACTGTTTCTTGTGAAAAATTATGCAAAGTATTCCATGCGTTGCTTACATATTTTTGGTAAACATCCATGTTTTGCATAATTGTCAATAGCTCGTTTGCAATTACTTTTTCATCCTTTGATTCAATACAAACGCCGCAGTTGTTTTCTTTTAAAAATTGATTGTTGGCGGCATAGGAGGGGGCGCAGCTTATAATCAGTCTTTTAGCTTTACAATAATCTGTAATTTTAGTTTGCAAAGAAGCTTTGGTATGTGTATAATTTTCCTGGTTAAAAGAAGCAGTAATCAAAAGTGCATCCGCTTTATTAAGTTGTTGATGTATTTCCTTATAAGGTAGATGCCCGCCATAAACAACGCCCAATGGTTCTAATTCATTTCGCCGCCATTGCCACTGGCTTTCCTGTGTATAAAGTAACAATTGTACAGGAAATTGCAATGAAATGTTTTTGACAGCTTTTGCAAAAGCATAAAAACTATCAAAATGCATGGGCCACAAAGCACCGGCATAAGCAATTTTAAAAGGTTTATTTTGGATATAAGGCTGATCTGGAGGTGCATCTTGCAGGTTTACCGGGTTTCTTGCATATAGTATTTTTTCTGGCTTCGCTTCATAACGTTCAGCCAAAAGTTTACCCAATTCTTTACCAATCATCATCCACTTATGATGTTCTTGCAACATATCTTTAATAATGTTGTTAACTAAGTTTCCTATTGGGTCGTTTTTGGTTTTGTACATCCAATCATCCATAAAATAAGGAACAACCGGACAAGTTATATTTTTATGGTTCAGCAACTTGTTGTGCATCAAAATACCTGTTGCTGTGTTTGAACAGGATATAACCACATCAGGTGCAAATGCAATAATTTCCTGCTTTAGTTTTGAATAGTTGTTGTTTTTAAAAAGTATAAAGTTGATTTGGTTAATTAACGGTGCCAAAAATTGCATGTACCTGTTTAACCGAAAATTTATTAGGTTTAACTTATAACTTTTATATCTTTTGGTGTAAGGTTCTGTTGAACCCAAACTTTTAAGGTTTTTTTGGTCAACTTCTGTAATTCCTAAAAAGTCTTCTGGTTTTATAAAACAAAATAAATTGTACAAGGTCTGGTTAATTCCGCCTTCGTTTAAAGCCATCGGCGCATCACCAAATAATAAAACCTTCATTGTAATTGGTTAAGAAAATTTTTTAATTTTTTTTCCAATTAGTTTTTTAGCCCAATATTTTGCATAAATTGGAAAAAGTTTTGACCAAAAACTTTTGTATCTCCAAAAGGTTTTATGTAATACGGAATAATGGTTTTCGGTATCAAACCTGTTTTCAAAATATAAAAGCTTGATAATATTTGCAGGAAAATAATTTGCGATCAGGTTGGTATTGGTAATTTTTATGATGCTTTTATCGTGTCCATTTTTCACCAAGTCCTTTAGAATAAAATTATAGTTTTTAGCAAAAGTATTAACAAACTGGTAGCCTCCGGAATTATTTTGTTTGGCAGCAATTAAAGGCGTTTCCACAAAAAGGTTTTCTTTTGCCGAATAAATTGCTTTGATTGTCCACCCAACCTGAACAATATTTGTACCCATATACTTTTGATAATTGTAATCCTGCGGAAGAACAGATTTGTTGATGATATTGCCGCTAATAAAAGTTACGTAATAATGGATTTTTTCGATAAAAGCTAAAGGGTCTTGGTAAGTTATGGTTCGCGTACAAGTTACTAATTCATCATCCAATTCATCTTCTTTGTGATAGGGGATACATTGCAAATAAATATCGCCATAATCTTTGTCTTTTAATAACTCAACAACCTGCTTCAAGCTTCCTTTTAGCAAAAATTCGTCATCGCCTAAAATCCAAACATACTTTCCATGAGCTTTATCAAAACACATCGAACAAGTAGAATCGGGCCCAAGGTTAATTTTATTTTCATAATAATCAATCTTTGTTTTTAGTGCATGCTTAGCAACAATATCTTTTGTGCAATCTGTGGATGCATTGTTAGATACGACCAATTCTATGGCTTGATTTACATCATTCAATTGTGAAATAATTGAATCCAAACATCGGTCCAAATATTTTTCCCTATTATAAGTAGGAATCCCGATGGTTAGTAAAGGTTGGTTCATAAACAAATTTTACTGGTTTTTATAGTGATTGTTTTTAATACTGTTTTTACCCTATAAAATTTTGGTTTACTTGGCCGGTAAAAAGGACTTTGAAATTATATTTGTTTAAGTAGCGGAAAATATTGATGTAAACTTTGGTAAAAACCTTTTTTGGACAAATTTTCTTTCCAAAATAACCGGTTGTTTTTTTGAACTTGGATAAAGTCGTCCGGGTGAATGGTTTGATGGAAATCTAAAATAAGCTGGTCTGCTTTTGAGGCATCTTTTTCTTCAATCCAAACAACGTGTTTCTTCCAGTTAGTAAATTCTTCAAAAGGCAAAACACAATTTGTATTGATAAAAACTGGAATCCTACCAGCGCTTAATATTTCATACAACCTAAAAGAGTAATTGCCATGGCCGCTCACGCACAAGTTATACTGGTTTTCAAAAATATTATTTACAAAAGGCAGTTTTGAATTTACTGGATCCCAACTTTGTTCTAAAGTAGTTAGGGTAAAATCAGTTTTAATTTTAGGGTTGTTTAAGCAGGAAACAATGGCATCTCTTCGTGCAAGATAGCCGAAATTGTAATACAAGTTAAACTGTTTGTTTATGCCTGCTTTTTTTAAAAATTGGTTAACAGTTCTTTTTATAGAAAGTTTAACCGGCAGTTTCAGTGGCGCTGATTGACCCCGAAAACCAATGGTTGGACGGTCTGTTTTTTCCAGCCAAAGTTCATTTTCAGTCAGGTTTTTTTGTTTCCTTAAATCTTTGGTATAAGCAGGTAAAGCAAATTCATTTGTGTCTTTCTTGCTTTTTAATAAGGAAGTTCTGAAAATGATACTGTTAGGAACATTGATTTTATCAACCGGGTCATAATAGTAAAACAAAATAATTTTTTTATCCAACTTTACTGCATTTGCAACCATTGCAGAAAGTTTTTGTCGCAAACTTTCAATTTCTTCAGCAGTATAATTATAGTGTTTGTGTTCATGCTCTTTGTAACCATACAACTTTTCGTAATTGATAGGAAAAACAAAAAAATCAGCATCTTCAGGTTTAGTAACCAAGTTAGAATGGATGCCTAATTGAACAATTACTTCTTCGCTTTCAAATTTTTCAGGATAATTTGTTCCTGTGTAGAGTTTATAACTCAAAAGTTTAAAATCAATTTTTACAAATAACTTGAAGACTGTTTGTACTTATGGAAGTAAAATGTTAATGCTTCTTTTACCTTATAAAAATTAGTATTGAATTAGCATAAGTGAATTAAAATCAACTATATGTTAATTACAAGTAATAAAAGAAGCATACAATCCTTGATAATAAAAAATTAATCAAGCTTTTAATTATTGAAAAAAAGAAGTTGCTATTTTGAGAAAATTAACTTAGATAATAAAATAACATACTTCTTTTATGGCATAAAAATTTGGTTTACCACATCCGCCAATCGTTGGCATCAATGCCATACCATAATTTTGCGTTCCTTCTCATGCCAACAAAAATCCCAACGTTAGAACTTAGCGTACCCACAAAAACTGATGATCTTGACAAAATTTCTACATCTGTTATTAATTTAATGGTCATTGTTTTTTTAGCTTCTTTGCTCATTAAATTATACTCGCCTTCGCTAAAACCTCTTTCATCTTCCTGGCAATAAGTATAAACCTTGTAATCAGGATAATTACTTTTAAGTTCTTTGATAATGCTATAATTGTCTGTCAATACAAACAATTCTTTTGTCGAATTTTTGCTTTTGATGTAATTGATATAGTCATCAACTGGCGATAATTTTGCTTCAGTAGCTTTGTCGCCGCTTCTGATATGTACACCAATGTATTCTAAGGGAAGGTTTAAATTAGTAATTCTACCATCAATTTCTTGTTTGATGGTAGGTTGAAAGCGCCACAACTGATCGGTAACTACTTTCAAAGAATGAAGCAAATTTCCTGAAATGTCTAATTGTGGTATGTTAAAAGTTTCGTTTTGAAACTTTGCATCTCGGATAAAAGGCCAAACGTCTTGGGTTAAATAATTTATACCCAAAGTTGTTCGGATTAGTTTAGTTTTGATGATATTTGGAATAGTTGACCTGATCTGGTAACTTCTGGCATTGTATTTTAGATGGATTTTAGCCTGGCTTTCTTTACAAAAAGGAAGAAAATAATCATCCCAGCCTTTATCATAAGAAAAATTACTGCCTTTTGAAGATAATACAAATTTAATGTTGTTTTTCAGGCAAAACAAAACGGCCAAAAACAAATGATTAATTTCTGAAAAAAGCCCAGCCTGTATCCCAACCCTAAAAACTAAAACTTTTTTAAAAGAATTGTTGAGTTTGGCATAATTTTCAAGCCACTCTTTATTTTCCATTTCGATTAATTAGGAAAAAGCCGTACTCATTATAACTAATAGGTTTTCCGGTAGCTGTTAATTGTCCATGTTTAATTAAAGAAATGCCGTCTATCGTTAAATATCTTTCTATGTTTGGATAATCTAATTCGATGTTCATGGTATATTCCCCATTTACAAAATTAGCCGGAAGTTGGATGTTTTCTTTGAATGAGAATTTGCCTTTTTCAATCGTCAGGATTTCTGCGTATAAATGTGCCGGACTATAAAAAGATACCAGAACGCCTTCCAAAGTAAATATTTTGATTTCAATATTTAACTGGAAAATATCAGTGGCAAAGCCATCAATTTCTATGGCTAAATTATGGTCGTTTGTATTTAATTCTATCGTTGCATCTTCACTTTGGTTGATGCAAATATGGTTGATTGTTAAAGCGGCGTGCTTAACTTTAATCAGTTGGAGCAGTGTTTTGTTTTCTTTTACAATGCCCTGTTCTTTGTAAAAACTGATGGCGTTTTCAACCGGTCCAATTAAGCCGATGCTTCCTTTATCCAGCACAATCCCATTTTTACAAAGCTGTTTTACCGAAGCCATGTTGTGGCTAACAAATAAAACTGTCCTGCCTTCGCCTGCGCTTACTTCGCCCATTTTGCCCAAACATTTTTTCTGAAATTCCGCATCGCCAACAGCCAACACTTCATCTACAATCAATATTTCGGATTCTAAGTGTGCCGCTACCGCAAAAGCCAAGCGGACATACATGCCAGAGGAATAACGTTTAACCGGTGTATCCACATATCGTTCAACGCCTGCAAAATCTACAATTTCATCAAACTTGGCTGCGATTTCCCTTTTGCGCATTCCTAAAATGGCACCATTTAAAAAAATGTTTTCCCGTCCACTTAGTTCCGGGTGAAAACCTGTGCCTACTTCCAGTAAACTTGCAATTCGGCCTTTTACTTTAATGTTGCCTGTTGTTGGCGCAGTAACCCGGCTTAACAGTTTAAGCAATGTACTTTTGCCGGCACCGTTACGGCCAATGATTCCCACTGCATCACCTTGTTCGATATTAAAATTGATGTCTTTTAAAGACCAAACAATATCGCTGGTGCCTTTTGTGCTGCGGTCGTTGGTTTCGCCAATTTTTAGATAAGGGTCTTCTTTGCCACGTATTCTGGCGACCCATCGTTCCAAGTCCCGTGAAATTGTGCCTGTACCAATTTGGCCTAACTGATATGCTTTGGATAGGTTTTTAACCTGGATAGCTGTGGACATGTAGTTAAAAACGTGCAAGGAAAGCCTTTTAATTCAACAACTTACTTTAAATATGATATTAAAGATATTGATGAATAAAATTTAAGTATTAAATATTGTTAAAGTTACTTTAT
>NZ_CALMAT010000150.1:0-24112 GCF_937859865.1 uncultured Mucilaginibacter sp. | reverse complement strand
ATATTTAATTTTGATACTTCTTTTATCACCTAAAAATTAATGTGTATATCTACTTCTAAAAGAAAAAATACAAACATAATTTTATTCTGTAAAAGAAGCATGCTTATTTTTACAGAGTATTGGAAGATTTGACATGTAAGATGAAGCAAGTTTTATAAGAGATTAGCCCAAAAATACAAAGTTGTTTTTATGCATTCTTTAACAGCTTCGTAACTTTACGTTTGTAGTTCCAAATCCTAAGCGCGTTTTCTACACCTACATATTTACTTGCTATCAAAAAGCCTTTTCCGCCTGTTGCAAAAGGTTTATCATAACCTAATTCTTTCATTTGTGCTTTGCATTGTTTTAAAAGATCAGGATATAATGGGTAAGAACTAATATAATAAACACTTAGTGCTTTCCATGCAAGTTTTTTAGCGGTAGGGCTTTCAAATTTTTTTAAGAAGTTTGCGGCGTAAGACTGGTAAGAAAAAAACCACTTGATATAAACCTCTTTAGAGTTAAATTGCTTACTTAAACTGTTTGGCACATCTCTTCTAAAGTAGAATATTGCTTCTTTACAAAATATTATCCCAATAGAATTTAATATGATTCGCATAAAATACTCTCCATCATCGTTAAGCCCTGCACGGCTGTCCCAACCATGGGTAGATTTAACAAGTTTGGATGGGACAAGCCATGCACCAGTTGTAATATCCTCGGCAAAGTAGCTTAATTTTGTTTCAAAGTAATTTTCCGGCGAAAAGTCTTTTTTATAAAGTTCATATCCTGGGTCTATAGTTCTGATCTTACCAGAAACTGAACCCATTGTACCACTATAAATATAATCGTTTCCATTCTTCCCATAGCAGTTAACCTGATGCATTAATTTATCATTTTCAATAAGATCGTCATGGTCTAAAAATTGATATAATTGGCCTTTTGCATTAGCAATACCAAAATTTCTTGCTTCACAGGCACCGCTGTTCTGTATTTTAAAATACCTAATACGACTATCTGTAAACTTAAAAACTTCTTCCTCAGATTTATCGGTACTTCCATCATTAACTAATATTATCTCAATGTTTGCATAAGACTGGTTTATACATGAAAGAATTGTATCGGCAATGTAAGTTTCGCTATTATAAATAGGGATAATGATAGATACTAAAGGCGATATTTCCAAATTCATATTTATTGAGGTAATAAAAGTTTTTTTAATGAAACCATCTTATATAAGATGAATCATAATTTAAGTTATTAGGCCTGTTTGCACGAAGCTTAGCAGGTAACTTGGAATAAATACCAAAGGCAACCGTAGATTTTGTAAGCAAAGATTTTGCACCTAACACTGATCCTTCTTCCATGATAACACCTGGTAATACCATGGCATCAGAACCAATAAATAAATGTTCTTTGATAATAATTTCTTTTTGTCGGCCCATAAGATTGCTGGCATAGATATCATGGTCAGCCGTAATTAAATTAACACAAGGAGAAATTGAAACATCATCACCTATAGAAATATACCCTCTGTTATCTATCCTACAATATTGGTTTATAACACTGTTTTTACCCATACTAAAACAGGTTACACCAGTAAATTGACAACCTAAATGAACAGAGCTTCCTTTTCCTATACTAAATTTCATTATATGTTTGTAATAAAATAACTTAATAAAATGAAAGGGGATAAAGGCTATAAAAAAACTGCATATATATATAATTTAAAGTCGTGCAGCATTATAAAATTTTAAAAAGCAAATTTAAGAAGTAATAACTTTTGAATTTGTGGTTTGGTCTATACTATTACCGACGTTTTAATAAATTAGCTTACTTGATTGATCATTGCTACGTGCTTTTTATTAAGCGTTGTAGTATAAGCCTCTAAAAACTCTTTGCTAATAGTACTTAACATATATTTTCTTGATTCCTGTTTGCACCTTTCTGATAGTTCATTATACTTTGTTTCGTCAAGCTTCAAAATTTCAATCACTTTTTTGGCAAATGCTTTCTGATCTCCGGGTTCGATCAGCAATGTTTCATCCAATCCTTGTAAAATGTCTGTAGGACCCGGAACTTTATATGCCACAACCGGAATCCCGCATGCCAATTGTTCTATAACAGCTAAACTAAAACCTTCAACATAACTTGGAAAAAGTCCAACTTTACTTGTTCTAATATAGTTTGGCAAGTCTTTAGGTTCAAAGTTTGGAATAATTCGCAAAACGTCGTGATTTGAAATATCAAAGTCCTTTTTCACATAACTTTCAGGATACCAACCACCAACCAAATAAAAATTTTTTATATCAATATCTTTTCGAATTTGTGTTAATATTTGATCAAAATCTTTTATTCCCTTTCTTATTGTCCAGGAACCGATAAAACACAAAGTATTTTTTTTATCTGTTGTTTTTTCTGCATTAAAGCTTTGAATAAACTTATCAGCCACCCCATTAGCGATCAGTAGTAATTTCTCTTTTGGTATTCCATAATCCAAGTAATAATCGTACTCTTCACTATTTAAACAATGAACCAAATCTGCATATTTTACTGATGCATAGAATTCTTTTAAGCCAGTTTCTTTTTGTAGCCGTCTGTATATATTTCCAAGCCTTGTTTTAAATTTAATATTTGTCCTTTCGGCAGTAAGTGCTTTTTTATAACTTACAATTTCTTCAGCTTTGTAATAAATAGGTTTTATTCCGTGAGACCTTACCAATAGCACACCTTTGAAACCAAATGATTCTTTTGGGTAAGGGATACAGTCATAATTTGCATCAATCACATCATATTTATAAGCGTTTTTTTTAAGGTATTGCCAAAATTTGTAAGTGTACAGCTTTCCAAATATTTTTGTGAATGTAGTGAAGCCATTGGGATAGACGACAGAAAAATCTAAAACATCTACCAAATGGCCTTGCTTTTCGTACGCCTCTTTTAAATCATAATGAACTTTTAATATGCCTAATACATTGGTCATTACGCCACTTGCAACAAGCAGTATTTTTAGTTTTTCCATATATAAGCTCTTAGCGAGTTGTAAAATTGCCTGCGAAATAAACTTTTATTAATGTGGTACAAAAAAGTAAAAGATTGAATGGTTTCAAGGAAGCTACTGTTTCTTTTTAACATTTCATTTAGTTGAATACGCATTTCAATGCCTAACTCCCGATAAAGTTGTTTTCTTTTTTGTGCTGAAAAATACGGTTTCAATTCCTTCCAAAAATAGTAGCGGACCATAAACCGCTCTTTAAAATAATTGATAACAGATCTTGTTCCTTTTTTAAAGTTGTCTGTTCCGTATTTGAAGAAGTTTAAAGCTTCCTTTTTATATGCAACATCACAGTGGTTTAACAATGAAACAAAGAAAAACCAATCGCCGCAATATCTAAAATTTTTGAGATGGTCAAAGTTTACGTATTGAAGCAGGTTTTTTTTGAAAACCATTGCACTGGTATTGTTTATGGTACACTCAAAAAATAGGTTTTCTTTAATCTCATCAATACCAGGTTTTATATAATCATAGTTCCATTTGTCTGTTTTAAAACGGGAATTTCTAAAGTTTTTATAAAAATCTGGATGAATTACATCTTGTGCATCTACAGTATTAGAATCTGCAAAAGCAACGCCTACCTTTTCGTTTACTATTAAGCAAGGCAACAAAACTTCCAGAAACCTAATATCAGCATAATCATCACTTTCGGCAATCCACAAGTAATCATTTTTTGCTAACTCAAACCCTTTTTGCCACTGTAAAAAAGGCGAACCACTATTTGTTTCATTAAAAAGAATATGTGCAACTTTTGAATGGTTACGGTATTGTTCAATTATTTCCCTACTGTTGTCTGTAGAACAATCATCTAAAATGATAAGTTCCAAATTTTGATAAGTTTGGTTTAAAACAGAATCAATACGCTTATTTAAAAACTTTGCATGATTATAATTAGGGATAATAACGGAAACAGCAAACATGGTTTAACTTAAACTTATATTAATAAAGATTGATGATATCCTTAATGATCGATTTTAATAAAGAATTACTGTGCTTTTTATAAGCACTAATATTATTAAGAATAATGTATGTCCTTGAAAAAATATTTTTTGGTAATTGTAATCTTAGATCTAACCATTGTATTTGACTAAGCGCTTCTTTTTCTAAATTCTCCTTATCCAGCTTTGGATATTTAGTTAATAAACTTTCTATTATCAATATAATACTGGAAGGAAAAAGTCTATTTTGTGTTAAAAAATCCCTTGAACTTATTTTTTCAGTAGTCAGTAACGTCGTTCCGTTTCCAAGACCTACTTGCTGCTTGTCGTGTATCCTGTATTCAATTAAAGGCTCGTTTATCCAGTCTAACTTATTTTCCAAAGCGGCATGTAAACCCAATTGGGCATCGTGCCAAAAATTTTTAAGTATCAAAAAAGGGACGACTTTTTCAAACAGTGATTTTTTAAAAGCCATTGTTGCACCTGTAATCTTATTTCTGTAATATAAAATTTCTATAAACGCTTTTCCCGTAGACCATTCTTTTTGACTATGAAGATTAAAATCAAGGTTCTCAAACAATGTTTTTCCTAATAACATTCCATGTTGGTCAATCAAATTTGCATCGGTAAAAACAGCCTCAAGCCCTGGATCATCTTGAAATTTCCTTACAATTTTTTTTACTTTATCTTTTGCCCAAACATCGTCTTGATCTGATAAAAAAACGATTTCACCTGTACATAAACTAATTGCTTTCTCAAAATTTTTTATTGGCCCTAACGATGCTTTGTTTATATGTAGTTTAATTATGTCAGGAAGTTGTTTTTGGAAGCTTTGAATTATTTTTATTGTTGTATCAGTTGATTTATCATCGCAGATAATAATTTCATCAACACTTTCAGATTGGTTAAGGATACTATTAAGTTGTTGATCTAAATACTCCTCTCCGTTATATGTACACATTGCAACCGATAACATAAGTTAATATACTGTGGAATTTAATCTAAACATAATTTTATGAATAATAGAATTGGGTTTC
Source organism: uncultured Mucilaginibacter sp. (assembly GCF_937859865.1). Taxonomy (GTDB): domain Bacteria; phylum Bacteroidota; class Bacteroidia; order Sphingobacteriales; family Sphingobacteriaceae; genus Mucilaginibacter_A. The sequence continues at coordinate 19,103 of NZ_CALMAT010000150.1, read as the reverse complement.
AATGAAAGCTGATTTTTTACAAAATTATTTACAATTTATGCGTTTTTTCTATTTATTATTTTCTTATATAATAATTTAACAAATGTACGAATTGGGGTTAAACTATCTCTTTCATATATTTCTAATTCATAATTCATTAAAATATAATTGTCTATAAAAAGATCCATGTGTTTTGTGTAAACATATTTTAATAGTTTTCTATATTCTGCTTTGCTATAAGATGACGTAACATGAGAATCATTTCTTACTCTATATTCAAATAAAATCTCATTGATATGATAAAATTTCCAGTTTGTTTTGCCTACTCTTATCCAAAATTCCCAATCCTCTTGTGATAATTCTCTATCCTCATCAAACCCTCCCACATCTTCCCATACTTTCCGTCTTATAACAGTACATGTATCAATATAATTTGCAAATAAAATAGTTTTTAAGCTAAATTCTTTTGGAATAAAATTTCTTCCAGTACTTTCGCCGTAAAAAAAAGGGTTACCATAAACTACTCCAACATTTTTGTATATAGATAAAACTTCTATCCCTTTATCAATATATTCAGTTCGTATTTTATTGTCACTGTCTAAAAAAAGCAGGTGTTTTCCTTTTGAATTTTTTACTCCGGTATTGCGTGCAGCTGCAGGTCCTTTATTTTCTTGATGAATTATTATAAAGTTAGTGTTAGCAGCTAATTTATTTAATAATGCAATAGTTTTACTTTCTGTGGAACCATCGTTTATGATTATGATTTCATAGGAATAAATTCCTTCATAAGCTTCAACACTTTCTATAGCTTCTGTTAAATATTTGCCACTATTATAGCACGGTATTATAACTGATATATCTATTATAGGTAAAGATAAACTTGTCAAAATTAAAATAGCGTTTTTAGTTTCATATATAGTTTAAAATATCTTGATGATTTTAACATATAAAGTTCATTTTTATAACTTGTTAAGTTAGCTATTTCAGGATAAAATCTTGGAAAGTACTTTTCTAAAACTTGTTTTTTTTCTGATAGTAATAATTTAGAGTTTTCTGGTCTAGCACTAATTCCAGTAAAGTCAAATATTCCGATTGTTTTGTCTAAATATTTGTAAGAGTAATTATATTTAAAAAGTGCTAACATAAACCATTTCCAGTCGGAAACAATTTTAAGAGATTCATCATATATCCTCAATTCATTTTTGAAAGCACTTTTAAGAATAAAAATTCCTCCGGAGTGGGGTAAACTATCATTTAGAAAATAGCTAAAAAGTAATTTACTAGGATAAATCTTTAACCAACTTCTATTAAGTTCCTTGATTAATAAATTTCCATAAACAATATCTTCATTGTTTAAGTCAGGGATAATCGTATCTAAAACTTGGTTATCATGCAATAAATCTCCACTATTAAGAAAAAACAAATATTTACCTTTTGCAATATGAATCCCTTTATTAATCGCATTGTATATACCAGTATCCTTTTCACTAATCCAGTAATTCAATAAATGTTCATACTCTTTTATTATATTTAAACTCCCATCAGTTGATCCTCCATCAATGACTATATATTCATAGTGTTTGTAAGATTGGTTCTCAATGCTTTTAAAAGTTTGTTCCAAACCAGAAGCATTGTTATAATTTATTGTAATAATAGAAAGCTGCATGATATTAAAAATGAAATTTATTTAGGCTGTTTAAATTTCAATTAATAAATTTATAATGCTTCCTTATAACTGTAAGGTCTGTATTTACTGTTAAAGTGATAAAGAAACTAAAGATTTTATGTGGCAAAAGAAGCATGTAGAATAAGTTTAATAGAATTTAAATAGGTTCTTAACGCTTAGTTAAATTCACTTTATAAAATATTATAGTGTCTTTTTAAAGATATAATTTAAACAGTCTTAATAATTCAATTAAATTTTAGGTCGCTATATACTTTCTTGGTTTTCTCTGCTGTTTTTGCCCATGAGAAATTTTTTAATTGTATATAACCACTTTTAATCTTATCTGTTCTTAACTCCTTATTACTTAAAATACTTTTTAATGCTTCCAACATTGATGATGGATTTTTTGGTTCAAAATAAATTACGGCATCATCTCCGATTTCTTTTAAAGAACTGGAATTACTAACCAAAACAGGGCAACCACAACTAAAAGCTTCTAAAACTGGAAGGCCAAACCCTTCATACATAGAAGGAAAAACTAATGCTATTGCATTTTTGTATAAGTAGCTTAATTCATCATCATTAACATATATACTTGTTATACGGTTATTAAGATTTAGTTTACCAAGAGCATATTTTTCATCTGCACTAAAAGGAGACCCTGTACAAACAATAGAAATATCTTTTGCTTCAGGCCCTAATGATGAAAAAATTTGAGTAAAAAAAAGAAAATTTTTATAAATATCTCTATTGCCTACATATAACAAATAACGATGAGGTATTTTACTTTTAAATTCAGTAGTTATAAGATTTGTACTTTCTTGTAAAGAGTTAGCTAAATGTATTACTTTAACCTTATTTTCGGGAACATTAAAAATATTTATTAAGTCTTTCTTAGTGCTTTCAGAAACAGTGATAATTTTATTAGCCCTATTGATCATTTCTTTATTTTTATCTAAATTATCCTTGTACAAGCCGTACTCTGGAAATATTTGATGAATTAAATCATGTACTGTTAAAACAAAGGGTTTATTGCCAATATAATTTAGAAAGTAATTATCATAGTAAGTTGGATGAAAAACATCAAAATTACCTTCTTTTATCTTTTGGATAGAGTTGCTTTTATTGATTTCTGAACTATTAACTGAAATAGGTTCAGAAAAAAATCTCGTTTTTATTTTATATAAAAAATGTTTTCCTTTAAATTCTGCCCCCTTAAAAAAACTTTTATAAAAATCTACAGGAGCTATCTTTGATGAAATGTTTTTTTGATAATAGGGATGCTGTTTTAGATATTCATTGTTAGAAAATATGAGGGACAATTTACACTCTATTGTTTCATCTTTTTCATATGCCGAAATTAATTCGAAAAAATATCTTGAAATACCGCCTATAGTTTGTGTGTCAAATGTTTGGTGGTCATATAAAACTTTTATCTTGTCCATTTATACAACTTTGTTTAATTGGTCGAAATCAAATTCCATTCACAATTAACAAACACACATCCATAATCTGTATTGCCATATATGTGAAAATCTGTACCTGTTTCAACTACAGTAAATTCCAATACATCCTGTAACAAATCCAAATACTCCACATTAGGTATGTGCAATGTAAATTTTATTCTATAAACGTTAGGAACCAAAAGATGAGAAGGGATATTTATTATAAAATCTAAGTTCGGTTTAAAATTTTCTTTGTTGGTATAATCAGACACACCAACTTCTGAAGTAAATACAATTCTTTCTGACTTATCAATTACCTGAATACTAACTTTAGCATTAAGATGCTCTTTTAGTACACTAAATTTACACTCTAACAGTATTTCCTCATCAAACCTAAACTCGCTTCTTTGCTTTCGGTCACTATCTATCACTTTAAGGTAAGTAAAAAAGCTTTTATTACTATCTAAAGATGAGTATTGGTAGATAGAAGACGGAGATTTGGCATTGATAGACACATATTTTTGTATACCGGTATCTATGTCTCCCTGGAAGTTTAATGATCCGTTTTGCAGTATTACAACATTGCTACATAAAGCCTTAATGGATCCCATATTATGACTCACAAACAATACTGTCCTACCTTCACCTTTGCTTACATCACTCATCTTTCCAATACATTTTTTTTGGAATTCTGCATCTCCAACCGCCAATACCTCATCAACAATTAAAATTTCAGATTCCAAATGTGCAGCTACCGCAAAAGCCAAACGCACGTACATACCGGATGAATAACGTTTAACTGGTGTGTCAATGTACCGTTCTACACCTGCAAAATCTACAATCTGATCAAATTTCCGGGCTATTTCTTTTTTACGCATACCCAAAATGGCCCCGTTTAAAAAGATATTTTCGCGTCCGGTCAGTTCCGGGTGAAAGCCAGTACCTACTTCCAGTAGACTTGCAATACGCCCTTTTACTTTAATACTGCCAGAGGTAGGAGAGGTAACCCGGCTTAATAGCTTTAATAGTGTGCTTTTCCCTGCTCCATTGCGGCCGATGATACCTACGGCATCACCTTGTTGTATGTCAAAACTAATGTTGTTTAAACTTAATACTACGTCGCTGCTGCCTTTTACAGACCGGTCGTTTGCTTCTCCAATGGTTAAAAAAGGGTCTTCTTTACCGCGAACTTTGGCAATCCAGCGTTCCAAGTCACGCGAAAGTGTGCCTGTGCCAATGGTACCCAACTGATATGCTTTTGATAGATTTTCAACCTTGATGGCTGTTGACATAATGGTATATTTTATTTAAAAAAATAGTCGATAAAAACAGTATTCCTTTGTAAATTATTGTTACTGGTTGAGGTATAAAAAAGGTTCTTGTAAAAGCCTTGATTGTGAAATAAGTATTCCAAATATTTCTGGTTGCTGCTTGCAAGGCTTTAATTTTTTTTCTTGTCAAGCCCGTTGTTTACTTCTAAATAATTGTTTGTACACGGCTGCGCTAACATCTACCTAAACACCTATACTTTTTACAATTTGTTTAACTTCAATTTCAAAAGTACTTTCTTCCTTTTTAATCTTGATACGATAATCTTCAAATTGTAAATAATGATTGTTATAAGATTCAAAAATTTCTTTAATTAAAAGAATGATCCGGTCTTGCTCTTTTATTGGATTGGATATTTTAAATTTTTCCGGAATATTTATATCTTCTTTATTATTTGCTGCGCCTTCTTTATTTACAATGACACAACAACCATTTAAAGCAGCTTCCCTTGGTAACCGGTCCTTTCCCGGGTGGTTCCCGAAATCTATGTAAACTTTTGAGGATGCCATCAACTTTGATATTTCTTCAGATGTCATCTTAATAATTGGCACCCATTTTATTTCCGGGAAAGATTTTATTAACTGGCTGGTTATTGCAAATCCTTTTGCAGGATTATATAGTACCTGATCTAATCTGCCATCAGTTTTGTTTCCCCACTTACTTATTAAAGATTGATCAATGTAATCTGAAAGAGGATTTATACGTTGTACACTTAATGTTTGTAAAAATAGATTAGCATATTCGGATTGATATAAATGTAATTTTATATTTTGTTTGTATGAAAGTGCATTTAAAACTATGTTTAGTTTTTTGTAAGGCTTTAAATTTAACAATCTAATGATTTTCCACTTTAAATCAGGTTTAATATAAGTTTTATAAGATATACCTGTACCGAGATTTAGGAAAAAATTATCAACGCTTAACCACCATATCCACAATTCAGTTTTATTGTATTTGTCTATTATATTAGGTGTTGTTTCCGGAATAATCAATATCTGATTTGGAGAATCTTCTAATTTTTCTACCCAGTTATTTCCAATATATTTTATAAACTTGCTTGGGGTTGGGCAATCTCCCAGTTCTTTTTGAACATTGGGATAAAATATATAAGCCTCAATTTTATAATTATTTATGAGTTTATAAACCAGTTGATGTAATAATTCTGTTCCACCTGTTGCAAGATAAGCCGGGCAGGTTACAAAAACTTTTCGCATTCTATATTTATTACTTTAAATTAATTATTAAAGCAGATTTTTTTTTAAAGACATAGTACAATTCTACCACTCTTATTAAATTGTTTTAATTGGATCTTTATCATTAAATATTTAAGTACAAGTGCAAATTCTTAAAAAACCCTTCTGGCGTAAAATAAGTCTTCCAGAGGTTTCTGATTTCTACCTGCAAAGCTTTGAATTCTTCGTTTGAAAGTTTGTTATGAAATTCTAATACTTTTTCTGGTATCCTACTGATGTCGGCTTCTTCTACCCAAACACAATATTTTTTCCAGTCAATCAAAAAATCAAAAGGTAAAACACAATCGGTATTTACAAAAACCGGAATCCGACCACAGCATAAAGCTTCAAAAAAACGGATGGAGTTGTTGCCATACCCTCTCACACATAATGTATAATCACTTTCAATGATGTTTTTTACATAAGCTTCTCGAAAAGAACTGTTTAACTCTTTAACCCCGCCTGGGTACAAGCCGCCAACCGGGCCGCCAAAACCAAAGTTAGTGCGGATGATAAAATTATTTTTTACTTTTTTGCTCTTCATAATAGCAAGCAAGGCCCGGACACGATAAGAATGCGCCGATATAGAAGGGAAAGTTTTCATCACGCCCAAATAGTTCATCATTAGCCGGAATACTTCTTTTAGCTTATAAATTCCGGGCTTTTGGGCAAGGGGGGGGGCATAACCGCAAAAACCGATTGTTGGAATAGCTGGCTTAGTGCTAGTAGGCAATTGGTTATTATAATATTTGGCGATAAAATCTTCAAAGAAAAACGTAAAGGCGTATTCGTTGCTTTTTCTTTTCGACTGATAAAGGGTGTTGCAAAAGATGATCGCATTTTTAATTTTAACATCAAAGTAATCAATGTCAGACCCAAGAAATACAAAAGTTTTCTTTCCGCTATCGCCTACAAGTTGGGAAAATAGTTTTATTTCCTCCTCAAACTCCAGGTCGTTTTTTTGCTGAGAATACCTGATTGGCAAAAGGCATGCATCAGCATTTTCTAAAGATGTTAGTTCTATAAACGCTTTGCCCTCTTCTTCATAATCATCAAAACGGCCTAAAGTTATGTTCAAATCCGGGTTTCTTTCTTTGCTGTCCTGTCCGCAAAAAGGAACCAGCAGGTCAACAACAGGCTGATCTATTTTTAACAAGGAAAGATCGGTATAGAGTTTTATTTTATTAAAATCCAATGATTTGAAGTTTGATAAAATTTAAGTTGTCTTAATTTGACGCTTAAATTTAATTGTTATATACAGATGATGGCAATCTGGAATTTTGTTGAAAAAACATATACCTGCAAGTGTAAGCACAGATTTTATGGTTTGCAACAGCATCCATCGTCAGCAGATCAGAAGCGCCATAAGTTAATGGTGTTTGCAAATCCAGCAGTTTAGCTGCTCCCTGGCCAATTAAAGCATAAGCATGTGTGCCAATATGCCCTCCTTGCTTCTTAAGTAAGGAAGAAAAATTGGTAGGATAACTTTTTTTCTTACGGATGACAGCTTTTGTTCTTAGGCCAATGCGGTAGAAAAAATTAGTGAGGTAATAATAACGCAGCTTCCCGAAAAAACTAAAATCATTGTTATAAATGTGCCCTAAAAACAGCAATTCGCAATCCTGTGGTACCTGCTTTAAAGTTTCTGCCAGGTATTGTAAGTTCTTTTCTACTGGTATGGCGTCGTCTTCTAGGATAAGCACTTTTTGTAAATGATTTTCTTTAATATACTGGTACATTTTTTTGTGTGAAGATGCTACAGCTATCTGGTTTTTCAGTAATGGCCCCACCCGTAAGTTTAGGTAGTCTAAATTATTTTGCTTGTATATTTGGTTAATATTAGGTGCTATTTCACCGGTGCTTTGTAACTCCTGAATGTTTAGTTTGCCGCCATCTACACCCATAAATACTTCAATGTTAAGGCCATTAAAATTTTTATTGATACCTTCCAGCCGATGCAAATTTCTTTCAATGGTTAATAATAATATTTTATCAAAATAACCATTCAAAATTTCGACAGCAGTTGTAGTAAGCATTAACGTTTATTATAGCCTAATAAAATTCTACTTTGGTAAACTCTATTTAAACAATCTTAAACGGTATCAACAAAGCTTTTTTCTACTTTATTGAAAATAATCGTACCAAGCATTAAAAATACGATGGTTACAATAGTAGAATAGCCTAATGCAGGCCAGCTAAAACTTCCTTTTCCTAAAAAACCATATCGAAAAGTCTCGATCAGCTCCGTCATTGGGTTTGCAGCTATTAGCCAACGGTATTTTACATTAGCGGCTGATAAAGGATAAATAACTGTGGTTGCATACATGAGCAATTGGATACCGAAAGTAATTAAGAAAGCCAAATCGCGGTATTTGGTGGTCAAGGCAGAAATGATCATACCGGCGCCCAAACCCATTGCAGCCATTAAAATAACTACTACCGGAAACAAAACGATTGCCCAGGTTGGATGAAAGGCTGCACCATGCAATGCGTAGTAAGCCATTACGCATAAAAACAGCAGGAACTGAACACCAAAACGTACCAGGTTGCTCAATACAATACTTAAAGGCATGATTAATCTTGGAAAATAAACTTTTCCGAAAATATCTGCATTGTCTTTAAAAACAGTTGATGTTTTGGTCAGGCAATCGGCAAAGTAGTTCCAGGCAGTAATACCAGCCATGTAAAACAGCGGTTGTGGAAGTCCGTCTGTGGATATACCGGCTAACCTTCCAAATACAAAGGTAAACATGATGGTGGTTAACAGTGGTTGAACAAAAAACCATAACGGACCTAAAATTGTCTGCTTGTAAAAGGAGACAAAATCCCTTCTTACCAAAAGCCCTAATAAGTCCCGGTATTTCCAAACATCGTTTAAGTGCAAATCAAAAGCGCTGCTATGCGGTTTAATTTCCAGGTCCCAGGTTTGATTTTGTACTAATAAATCTTTATTCATCATTATCTGTTATTGTTTAATAAAATTTTTGGATGGGTTTAGTTGTAATAAAAATTGTATTTGATTTAATAGGTGGCAAATTTATTAAATCATTTTGTTTGTGCTACTCTAAGCTTGTCAACCTATTATTGTTCTTTTTGTATAACCCTATAATCAGAAAATGTTTTTGCGCCCGTAAAAATTACAGTTGTTATCAACTGATTTTTGAATTGTCAAATTAACAAATTGTTAAATGTTAAATCTTTATATTATTAAAAGAGACATTAAAAAATAGGGCATAAAAGAAGCATTTTATTTTTTTAAACTATACAAGTAACCATATAAAATTTACAAGTAGGTTCAGGAGTGATTAAATACAGCTTCGCCCATTCAGTCCCATTTGCTGATTTTTTTATTTGCAATTATACTTATATTGATAAAGCAAATAAAATTTGATTTTTATTATTGCAATACAAGTATGCTTTATGGTAAGCACACTTGCTTATTATAACTTGTTAAAGATTGACTGATGAATGGGTTATACGGACAAATATCAGGGCGTGTTTAAATTTCTGTCATAAAAAAAACTTATAGTGCTTCTTTTATGCCCATAAATTCTGTATTTAGATATTATACCGGTACAAAAATTACAATGATTTTTATGTGGTAAAAGAAGCATGGAAAATATTTGAATAAAATTTAAACACGCCCTCAGAACCTGTCCATAAAGTTTTTAAGGACAGATACAGTCGATTTCTTCTTCGTGTTCTGGGTGTAATAACTGTTGTCATAATGATAACCACCGCCAAATTTTTTGTTCTGGATACCGTTAAAAACGATATTAAGCATGCGAAGCCTTTTGTCTTTGGCTACACGTTTGATAAAGTCAAGTTCTTCTTTTGAGGTATAGCCCTGCCTAACAATATATAGGGTAACGTCGGTTAAATCAGCTATAATAAAAGCATCGGTAACCAAATGTACCGGAGGTGTATCGAATAAAATATCGGCATATTCTGCCTTTAACGCATCTATTAATTCCTGCATCCTGTAATTCTCTAAAAGCTCGGCCGGGTTGTCAGGCAGGGTTCCGGCACCAATGACGAACAAGTTGGAGCGGAGGGAAGAGGTTTGGATAATCTTGTTGATATCGTTAACCTTGCCGGATAAAAAATCACTTATCCCCAAATGCCCCGGATCAAGATCAAAGATTTTGGAAATCTTAGGCTTCCTCATGTCCAATTCTAAGATGATTGTTTTTTTCCCGGAAGCGGCAATAGCAGCACCCAGGTTGCTGGTGATAAAGCTTTTACCTTCTGCAGATGTGCTCGATGTTAATAAGGTAACCCGGCCCATTGGCTTTTTCTGGTGCAGGTAGGATAACTTTGTCCGAAGTTCCCTGATCTGTTCGCCCAACAAGTTTCCGCTACGGCTGATTGTGGTTTGCAAAGAGTTGTCTTCCTCGTAATTCACTTCCGCAACTACCGGGATATTGGTACTGCTCTCAATTTCCCTTTTGTCTGTAATTTGATTTTTAACGGCATTACGGCCATAAACAAACCCGGCAGGCAAAATCAAGCCTAATAAAAAAGCACAAGTTAATACTGTTGGTGTTTTAGATGGTGAAAGGCCTGCATCATGCGGTTGATCTACAATTTGTACATCGGAAATAGTAGATGCATAATTTAAGGCTATGGTCTCCCGCTGTTGCGATAAGTATAGGTATTGGTCTTCTTTAAGTGACTTTTGACGGGTGATGTTAACAAATTCTTTTTCTTGTTCAGGTACTTCTTTAAACGAGGACTCGTACTTGGAACTATTTGCCTCTAATTGTCTTTTGGTAGTGAGCAAAGAAGACCTTACCCCACGGATAGTTTCTTTGATAGCATCTTTTAATGATGCTATTTGTTTGTTAAACGGTTCAAGGATCGGATTGCTTTCCTGTGTGGTAGCCAGCAATTTATTTTTTTGCTGTTGTGCTACAGATAATTGCCCGACTAAACTTCCTAAACTTGGATCTGTAATGCCGGTTACGGTTGGTGCGTTCCCTTCGTTACGTGAAGAATTGATATAGGTTTCTATTCCTGCTAACAGGTCTAATTGTATGTTCAATTCGGCAAGTTTAGCATCGTTGTTTGTAACATTTCCCAGATAAGTACTGCCTTTTGCAGAAATATCTGTAAACTGATTACTGCTTTTATAACCAGCAGCCTTTTTTTCCACATTATTCAAATCCTGGGATACAGAAGCAAGGCGGTCATTTAAAAAGCTTAACGCATTTGCAGTTGCCTGTTTTTTGTTCTCTTTTGTTGCATTAACGTAGTTTGTAATCAAAGCATTTAAAAATGCTTTTCCCCGTTCCGGTACTTCATCGCTTATACTTAAATTTACCAGGTTAGATTCGGGTGTTGGCGTCATCGCAAATATTCTTCCCTGGAAACCTGCAGCAACCATATCAGGGTTATAAACGCTTATCCTGATTTTTTTACCGATATAATTATTGAGGTTAGCAGTAGGGTCTAACTTCCATTCGCCAAAATTATTCTTTAAAATATTATCAAATGAAGCGTTTAAAAATGTGCCGTTTGATTTGTATAATGCAAACCTGTTTCCTGCAAGTACAATAATATCAAAAACCTGCTGATTAGTGATTTTTCCATTGCCAATTAACCTAAAGTGAATAGGTGAGGTTGCATAAATATCTTTTTGGTAATACTTGCCAACTTCTTCATAATTAATGTACAAGCTAAGATCTTTAACAGCTTTAACAACTAAAGGCCTGCTTTTTAATATCTCAATCTCGTTGTCAACCCCTTTTGATACAGTGGCTGCATTTAAACTTTGTAAAGTTGGGGCCTCATTTGCTTTTCCAATATTTACCAATAACCTGGCACTGGCCAAATAAGAGGGTTTTTCTGATCGGGTTATGTAATAAGCTATGCCTGTAGTTAATATGATACCTATTAAAAAAAGCGGCCAATGGTATAAACACTGAGAGAAGAAATATTTTAATTGTTTAAAATTGTCTTCCTGAATAGCCGCTGGCGTTTCATAATACAATTGGTCGTTATCCATGTTTATTTTCTAATTAATATATATGTAATAGTAATGGCTATCGAAACAATAGATGAGACAATACCAAAATTTCTATTAAAGTTATCAACAGCTAAAGTGGATTTGTATTTCCCCGGACTTACATAAATAATATCATTGTTTTTTAAGTAAAAGTAGGGGGAATCAAAGATGTTTTTAGAAGTAAGGTCTACTGGAATAAATTGCCTTTTGCCGTTTTGTTCACGAATGATTAATATATTATTCCGGATTGCTGTTTGGGTTAAATCACCTGCTAAGCTAATCGCATCTGTAAAAGATATACGTTCATTTTGAACCCGCAGTATTCCGGGCCTTCCTACATCACCTAAAACAGTGATTTTGAAATTAATAATGTTTGTTGTAACATAAGGTTCTTTTAGGTATTTTCCTAACATAGCTGTTAACGCTTGTTTAAACTCCGAAACCGAAAGCCCCGCTGCCTTGACATTGCCTAATATGGGCAGTTGTATATTTCCGTTTTGGTCTACTAAGTACCCGTTTGGTGCGCCCACTTGGTCGGTGGCACCGGAAACAGTAGTAGTTGGGTTGTTGCTGACGACGCCACGGTTATACACAGCAGAAGCTTCTGCGTTGGCACTGCTGATGTTGATAGACAGAACATCCAACGGTTGAATGGTAACTGGTTTATAAATTTCTGCACTTTCAACTGTAACTGCAGAGCGGTTTACATCTTTAAAGTAAACTAAATCTTTATTGCTTGCACAGGAAGAGATAAACAAAACAAGCAATATGCCGAAAAATAGATTTTTAATCATATAACTAAACTTAATTTGGGGGTAAATATAATGGTATAAGTTTTACAAATCAAAGTGGATATTAGTATGCCTGCTTATGCTGTTGTTAATTTATACGATAATTTAAAGATTTTGTTATGCCAAAAAAAGCATAATATTTTATGGTAAACCTATTGCGTTCATCTTAAAACCAATAATCCAAATTTTTAAATTTTTTTATTTTTTTGTGTAAGAGCCTGTTTAAAGTTTCTTCAACATATTTTCTACGCTTCTTTTACCGTATAAAAATCATTGGTACATTGTACTTTTTTTTACTGGAACAGAATTTACAGGCATAAAAGAAGCATTATAAATTTTTATGATAGAAATTTAAACAGGCTCTAATATACAAGCTTAGAAATTAAATTCAGGTTTAGTTTTTTATCCTTCATATCCTGATTAAACTATTCTCTTTTTAACTTTAGATAGTGTTATAATTTTTTTAAAATTAACACCCACAACTTGCTTAAATAATATTTGACATGCTTCTTTTATCGGTATAAAGTTGTGTAATAACCCTACATTCAATTATTTAATTTCCTGCAACAAACTTTAACTTACATAAATTAATAGCATGATTTTGATTGCCCGGACTTCCCTGATTAACCCTTAAAAAAGCAGGTACGGCATAATTGCCACCTGTATCGGTCGGCGTGTTTATCGTAACATAATCATAAGCACCAATTTTAAAACGCATCAAGCCACCGGAATAATTAAAGGTAAAGTCTGTAAAACCCTTTAAAAAATTAAAAGTGCCATTTGGGCCTTGGGCTATTTGCTGTCCATTAATAAATAACTGGCTATAATATCCGTTACGGGTATTGGCATATGACCAAAACCTACAAATAACTTTGCCTGCAACATCTACCAATTCTAAGTAATTGTAATTATCACTACCAATTGTGGGTTCTGACCCGGTGAAAGATAATGAACCGGTTAACACCCAATTGTTTAAAGCAGCTGCATTATTTAAGGAACGTTTTACAATTTGTGTACTGTTTCCATTTATAGAAATTGAGGGTACATTTTTATCGTAAGTATAAACGTTGGTGCTCATGGTTAATCCTATAGGTGTAGTTACTGCCCATCCATTACCACCAGTAAAAGTATTTGACCTATAAGGTAGTCCCGCCATTAAACTTGTGGCGTCATTAATCGGGATAACATTCGCACTTACTGTAATTGGGAAAATTTGCTCTGCAATGGTGTTTAACCCGGAAACATGCCAGCTATGTACACCGCCATGCCTGCTTTCGTCGCAGTGATAAATGTAGTAGTCGCCGCCTACTTTTACTAATGTAGTTGAAAAAGAATTACCGGCCATGGCAACCTCTCCGTTTTGTGCTGCTTCAGGGCCGGTTACACCAAAATTTCCTATTAACAATCCATCTTCGTTAAAGTGGTTCCAAATATTTACACCGCTTGATTGCCAAAATTCCGCGTTTACGTTCCAAAAAACATTACTGCCGTTTACCAATGCCTGGCAGTTTTCGCTATGCTGGTTTCCGTAATCATTATTACCAATATCAAAATCCCCGTTTCGTGGATAATCGCCATGATAATCAAAAAATGTACTTTTTGAGGCTTGCCAGTCCCATGTTGTGTTACCTGTTTTAATTGCACCAAAATGGTAGCCTATACCGGTAGTTGCCCCATTTAAAATATAAGGTATTGAAGCATTTGCATCAGGGTTAAAAAAGAAGTACCTACCTGTATTAGTGGATGCGCCCCTGGTATTGTTGCCAAAATTATAGGGTGATGTTGAGGTAAGGTTTGGTGTTGTGGCAATCAATATTTGGTTGCCCCAATTCGGCTGGTTCCCGTTTTGATAGCCTAAAAATGGCCTTTTGTAAACACTAACACTTTGGTTGCCATTATTTGTCCTGATGTATAAACTTCCGTCTGCTTCAATTTTAAAGCCACCGTCAAAGCTGGGCAAAGAAACTACCGCCCCCATATTAGTTAACTCATAAAGAACATTATCGCCCGAAGCCAACGTGTGCCCTGCAATTGTAACAACCTGGGTAAACTTATGAAAAGGGTCTAATGTAGTCCCCACTTTCCAGTTTTTCACCAGTTTCCAGCTTCCGTTTGCGCCGTTGTCCAAAGGCTTGCTATAATCACGTTGAAACTCCAGCTCATCACAAAAAACACGGGTAGGATTGTTAGGGTCCGCATTGGTAGACCGGGAGGATGGCATGTACATAATTTGCTCCTTATATGTCCGGTCTGCATTAAAATGAAGTGTGCGGTAGTTGCCTATGTCGTTGACCCAAAAAGAACCATCTGCCTGATAAGCAATTGCCGGTATTGTGTTAGCTACCCTGTTAAACATGAACTTATCGTTTGTAACAGTAGGGCCATTAGTGTCATACCCACCCGCCTGTCCTAAAGCCCATAATTGCATACCTGTATTATTAGAAAAGGCTTTTATCTGGTGGGTCCCTGCATCCATAACCAAAACAACCTGATTGTCCGGGCTTATCCTTACACACACTGGGTTGCTTGCATTAACGGTTAAATTTGCATCTGTTAACGCTCCTGTCGTGGCATTAACTGAAAATTTTTTCAACACATTATTAACAACCATCCACAGTTCGTTATTAGAACCTGATGCCAACTTTCCTGGATTGCTATAAGTTAAAGTTTGAACAACAGAACCGGACAGCTTATTAAAAACAAGTAGCTGGTTTGAGCTTTTTGTGGCAAAAATGAAATTATTGTTGACGGCAATACCATTGTAAGCAGTTGATACAACAGTTTCCAGCCCTATAAAATGGGTGTAATTCTCGTTTTCCCTTCCCGAAGTATGGCTACTCTCATTACTAAAGGAAACAGGTGTGTTATCAGCAGCTTTGGAAGCAAAGATGTAGTTGCTTTGGCTGTATTGTTGTCCATTGCCCTGATACTGATCTTGACATGCCCAATAAATATTTGTGCCGTCGGTTGCACAATCAAGAGTACTTGCATGTACGCCAACGTTAATATCGTAAGTCCTGCCAATATCGTTTAGGTTGAAATACTTGCTATTTGTCCCGCCTTCATAAAAAAACTGGCCATAAAAGCATTTTGTACCAACAAAAGCAAAGCAACTGTTTCCACCGTAGGATTTAAAAACGTTGTCCGTCAGACTGGATGACGTATTCCCGATAACACCCTCCCAAGTATATTTTACATTATTGGTCAATACTTTTGCCTGATAAGTTCCGGGAGGTGCTAAAGTTCCATCATCCATCACACCGCTCCAAACAGCTTTGTAACTGCCAGCATCATACCGGACGCCATTCCATAACGTACGTATTAAGTTTCCCGAGGCATTGTAAACACCAGCAGATGTATTGGCGCTGGCGGATAGTGTGAAATTGAAGGTATTGTTTGCGGTAGCGGTTATTGGCGTAGTAGTAGCGGCTATAGCATTGTCATTAATGATAATGGTAGATTTTTTTGCAATGGTTAAGCAGGGGTCAACTAAAGTAACTTGAAAATCTTGAGCTTGTAACTTAAGGACTGTAAGGAATGATAATAATATACAAAAAAGCGTCTTCATTTATAGTTTATAAAACCTGAGCAAGTTAATTTTAGCAATATATTGTAATCATTAATTAAAAGGCAAAAGTGCTTTCAACAATTGTATAATTATGTAAAATTTAAATTTTAGATAATTATGATTTAAATCCACCTTTTACATATATTTTTATTTATAAAAATTCTATGATAAGTAATATTTCCTTTTTATAATAATTATAATTATTCCTTGTAACGTAAATTTGGAGTAAAAAGTTATATAAGTAATTTAATAAACGTAATATTTGTTGCTTTTATTAAAGGGTAATACCATTTGTCCAATACAAAGATTCAATCCAAACATTTTGTCCAAGCCTTCTTCCTGCTTAAGAAATAACTTCAATTACAAGCTGAAATAATACGCCCTGTTGGTTCTTTTTGTATCCAGCATATACATGGAATTTGATTTGCTACAATCCAACCAATAATTTTTGTGTGGTAAAAGAAGTACCAGCAGACCTGACAAAAATCTTTCCCCCGAAAATTTCGTACTTGTCTGTACATGCAAAGTCCAATTTTTCTGCACGCAAACAAAAATAAATTCAAGCTGTGTATATTTATATTTAACTTCTTAAAACCAACCTATTATGAAAATTAAATTATTTATCACGGTTATGGCCATGACGCTTTTCCTTGCAGGGGTAAAAGCAATTGATGCAGGCCCAACAAAAAAAACTGCCCGTAAAACAAACGCAATCGACAAAAGCGCTTTGATTGCCGAAGTAACCCACAACCTGGAGTATGATTTTGCCAAGGCTTCTGTCCGCACCGCTTATTACACTAATCTTAACAAGTTGGCCAAATTGATTATTGATGACGACTATGTGGTATCGCTGCGTGGCCATGCGGATTCTATCGGCCAGTTTAAACCAAACTGGGTGCTGTCAGAAAAAAGGGCGGTAGAAGTTAAAGATTACTTAGTTGCAAAAGGCGTAAAAAAAGACCGTATCGTAACCGTGCCTTTCGGCAGCACCATCCCGATTGCTTCCAACAAAACAGCTGAAGGCCGCCAAAAAAACCGCCGCGTAGAAATCAAACTTAAAGAGATAGCCAAATAAGCAGGTTGTTATTTTAAATCCTTAGAAATCAAAATGCTTCTTTTACCTGCATAAATTTGTTCAGATCAGAATAGAAAAATACCGCAATAAATTAGTTACTGTTTTTTAGGTGGATAAAAGAAGCATTTTCAAAGGTATTACCTTAACTTAAATTTTACAAAGTCAATATTTAAAACTCCTTTTTGCCTTATCAAACTATATTTGTTTTCAGTTTTTTAAAAATCATCCAAGCTTATGTAGGTTCATCTGGTCTTTTACTGTTAGATTTCCTACTAATGAAAAAGCGGATGTGTTTAGAATCTGTTAAGTCATCTTCTGCCTAATCATTCGGTGTAGTCAGCATCAGCACAGATATGGATTTCAGCAGGAACGCTTAAAGGTAGTTTTACCAAATGCTTTGATATCACTTTCCGATCCGGGAACAAAGTAAAATTGTACGGCCTGCTTGTTTTAACAAGTGATCTACAATACAATAAATTGATGTAATTTTATCTTGAGTAAGCATCGTTGTAAGAAAATTTAAGTGTGGTAATTCAAATTTAATCTTAGATGCTCATTCATTACTTAACAACTTG
The DNA here is from genome assembly GCF_937859865.1 of uncultured Mucilaginibacter sp. GTDB lineage: Bacteria > Bacteroidota > Bacteroidia > Sphingobacteriales > Sphingobacteriaceae > Mucilaginibacter_A. The sequence goes on along the minus strand of NZ_CALMAT010000150.1, from coordinate 1,436 downwards.
GGTTGAAAAATATCATGAACAGAAAAATTTCTGAAGATAAAGACTCCAATTTTAGCAGCAGCTTTATATTTAGATATTTACCGTACTGGCCGCTATTTTTATTGCTTACTCTGATAGCTTTGGGCGGTGCGTGGTTCTACTTAAAATTTGCAACCCCACAATACGAAGTTCATGCCCGGATATTAATTAAAGACGAAAAAGATGTTTCTGAAGATGCAAAAACTTTAGAATCACTGGATTTAATATCGCCTAAAAAAACCATTAATAATGAAATGGAGGTAATCCAATCCAAAACTTTGCTAACCAATGTCGTAAAAAACCTGGATTTATATGCTCCGGTTTCCGAAGAGCAGCGTTTTAAAAGCATTTCGGCTTACAGCAGCAGCCCGGTTACCATCGTTGCCGACAGCAATAATATGCGGGAAGTGGCCAAAGTATATTTTACGGCCGATAAAAACAGTGTTAAAATTGGCAACAAAACTTACATTTTGGATGAATGGGTAGCTACGCCTTATGGCAGGTTGAAATTTAAAAAGAATATTTACCGTACGCCGGAGGAAACCGGTAAAAAGTTATATTTTTCACTAATTGCCCCTAAAAATGTAGTTTCTTCTTTGGCTTCCAGGTTAAAAGTAACCGCGGCCAATAAAATGCCTGGTATTGTTGATCTTGATTTTACAGATGAAAGCTCGGTACGCGGCGAAGATATTGTTAACGAACTGATTAAAGTTTACAACAAATCTATCATGGATGAAAAAAACGCATTGGCATCCAATACTTTAAAATTTATCAACGAACGTTTGGCTCGTGTAGAAGACGATATGGTTACAAACGAACATAAGCTACAATCTTACAAAGCGAACAAAACTGTTGTAGGTACACAGGGAAAATTATTTCTCGAAAAGGTGGGCAGCAACGATCAACAAAAAATGCGTGAGATCAACATTAACCGTGAGCAAAGTTTAAAAAGCCATCTTTACGAGTTTTTACAGCAAAAGAAAGAAGAAACCCAATTGTCCTATGTTTCAGATTTATTTGGCAGTAAAATCGTTGACCGTGCCAAAGCCTCCGAATATCCGGTTAGCCCGAAAAAGAAATTTGCTTATTTAAGTGCTGTTCTGCTTGCTTTGGTTACCGGTTTTGGTATCGTGGTTGGTAAAGAAACTTTGAGCAGCAAAGTAATGTTCCAAAAAGAAATTGAAAGCTTGACCAAATTGCCGGTCATCGGAGAAATTACTGCCGAGAAGTCTAAAAATGCAACCGTTATCGGCAAAAACCCAAAAACATTAATTGCAGAACAGTTTAGAAAATTAAGGACTACGCTGAATTATCTTGGTATCGGCAACAAGCAAAAAAGGATCTTGATCACGTCTGCCATTTCTGGGGAAGGGAAAAGTTTTGTGGCTACCAACCTGGCCATCAGCCTTGCTTTAACT
>NZ_CALMAT010000149.1 GCF_937859865.1 uncultured Mucilaginibacter sp. | reverse complement strand
CCTAAATAGGTGTAAAAATCTATTTCTCCCTGAGAAGTTTTGGCGTGGAAGTTCGGCGCTTTATCGCCTAATCTTAAACTCATGATGTTAAAATTTAGTGTAAATAATACTATACTAAAGTAGTAGGGAATTCTGTCATAACAAAACGATAATTCAACAAAAAAGGGAACTCAGATGAGTTCCCTTTCCTTAGTCTAAAGCAGACAGGTTTAATTTATTTTACGGCGTCAACCACGGCTTTAAAAGCTTCCGGATGGTTCATGGCCAAATCAGCCAATACTTTACGGTTTAACGTGATTTGTGCACTGTTTAATTTTCCCATTAATTGAGAGTAAGATATGCCATGCTGACGTGCACCAGCGTTAATCCGCTGAATCCACAATCCTCTGAATTCTCTTTTTTTGGTTTTACGGTCTCGGTAAGCGTATTGTAAACCTTTTTCAACGGTATTTTTGGCAACGGTATAAACCTTGCTGCGCGAACCCCAATAACCTTTGGCGAGGTTCATTATTTTTTTTCTGCGTCTGCGGGACGCTACTGCGTTTACTGAACGTGGCATTTTTTTAAATTTTTGGTAGTGGGTGTTTCAATCAAGAAAACTTGCGGAACCCGAATACCTGGTTAAACATTTTTGTTATTTACCGATGCAAAGCATCCGTTTTACGTTGCCCATATCAGCGGCAGATACCAAGCTGGTGTGGGTAAGGTTACGTTTTTGTTTGGTAGACTTTTTAGTTAGGATGTGGCTTTTAAAAGCGTTTTTCCTTGCAATTTTACCGGTTCCAGTAAGCTTAAAGCGCTTTTTGGCACTGGAATTGGTTTTCATTTTTGGCATAGCTGTTTTTTTAAACTTTTATTTTTTTGCTGCTTTAGGTGCTAATGTAAGGAACATCCGTTTGCCTTCTAATTTTGGCAACTGTTCCACTTTTCCAACGTCTTCTACGGCTTGGGCAAAACGGAGCAGTAAAATTTCGCCCTGCTCTTTATACACAATTGCCCTTCCTTTAAAATGGACGTAAGCCCTCACTTTTTCGCCGGCTTCTAAGAATTTTTGGGCATGTTTCAGCTTAAACTCAAAGTCATGGTCGTCAGTGTTCGGGCCAAAACGAATCTCTTTGATAACGGTTTGCTTGGCATTGCTCTTAATTTCCTTCAGCTTCTTTTTCTGTTCGTAAATAAACTTGTTGTAGTCTATAATTTTACAAACAGGTGGTGTTGCGTTCGGGGAAATCTCTACCAGGTCCAATTCCTGCTCTTCCGCCATTGCCAAAGCAACTCGGGTGCTAAAAATTCCGGGTTCTACGTTGTCGCCAACTAAACGAACTTCAGGAACCCTGATAAACTGGTTGATATTGTGTTCAGCTTCTTTCTTTTTAAAAGGTGGCCTCGGGCCCCTGCTGAAATTTGGTTTGCTTAATGCCAAGTTATACGGTTATTTCTTTTTCTATTAATGATTTAAAATCTTCTATTGCCATACTGCCTAAATCCCCTTCGCCATGTTTTCTTACTGAAACTGTGCCTTCTGCCGCTTCCTTTTCTCCAACGATAAGCATGTATGGAATCTTCTTCACTTCTGCGTCGCGGATTTTTCTGCCGATCTTTTCGTCTCGCAAGTCAATAAGACCGCGAATATCGGATTTTTTTAAAGCATCTGAAAGTTTTTTTGCATATTCTTCATATTTTTCCGATATAGGTAAAATTGAATATTGCTCCGGCGTTAACCACAATGGGAAATTGCCGGCACAATGCTCAATCAGCACAGCCACAAACCTTTCCAACGAGCCAAAAGGCGCACGGTGGATCATTACCGGCCGGTGTTTCTGGTTGTCGCTTCCGGTGTATTCCAGTTCAAAACGTTCGGGCAAATTGTAATCTACCTGGATCGTTCCCAACTGCCATTTCCGGCCCAAAGCGTCTTTCACCATAAAGTCCAATTTTGGGCCGTAAAAAGCAGCTTCACCAAATTCGATGACGGTTGGCAAACCTTTTTCGTGTGCTGCTTCAATAATTGCAGCTTCTGCCAAAAGCCAGTTTTCGTCTGAGCCTATGTACTTGGTCTTATTTTCCGGATCACGAAGAGAAATTTGAGCCGTGTAATCAGCGAAACCTAAAGCTTTAAATACATAAAGCACTAAGTCAATCACTTTTTTAAACTCTTCTTTTACCTGGTCCGGGCGACAAAATAAATGTGCGTCATCTTGCGTAAATCCACGAACGCGGGTTAAACCGTGCAATTCTCCGCTTTGTTCGTAACGATAAACGGTTCCAAACTCTGCAAAACGAACCGGCAGATCTTTGTAAGAACGCGGCTTAGTTTTGTAAATTTCGCAGTGATGCGGACAGTTCATCGGTTTCAAAAAGAACTCCTCTCCTTCCTGTGGTGTTTTGATCGGCTGAAAAGAATCCGCGCCATATTTTTCGTAATGGCCGGAAGTTACATACAAATTTTTATGTCCGATATGCGGTGTAATTACTTGTTCGTAACCAGCTTCTTCCTGTGCTTTTTGCAAAAAACGAACGAGTTTTTCGCGCAATGCAGCTCCTTTTGGCAACCATAAAGGCAAACCCATGCCTACTTTTTCGGAGAAAGCAAAAAGTTCCAGTTCCTTGCCCAACTTCCGGTGATCGCGTTTTTTGGCTTCTTCCAAAAAGTGCAGGTAATCCGTCAGCTCACTTTGCTTTGGATAGGTAACGCCGTAAATCCGGGTCAATTGTTTGCGCGTTTCATCGCCGCGCCAGTACGCGCCGGCCACGCTCATCAACTTAATTGCCTTGATAAAAGAAGTATTCGGGATATGCGGCCCGCGGCACAGATCCGTAAAGTTTCCCTGAGAATAAAAAGTAATCGAACCGTCCGGCAAATCCTTGATCAGGTCCAACTTGTACTCATCGCCTTTTTCGGTGAAGTATTCTATGGCATCTGCTTTGGAAACCGGTTTACGGATATATTCAGATTTGGTTTTGGCCAGTTCCGCCATTTTATCTTCGATCTTTTTAAAATCATCCGAAGAAAAAGGCTGATCGCCAAAATCAACATCATAATAAAAACCGGTTTCGATAGCCGGGCCGATCCCAAGTTTTACGCCCGGATATAAAGCTTCCAAAGCTTCGGCCATCAAATGCGCTGATGAATGCCAGAAAGTGGCTTTTCCTTCGGTATCGTTCCAGGTCAATAAACGGATTTTGACATCTTCTTCAATCGGGCGACTGGCATCCCAAACTTTGCTGTCGATTTCGGCAGCCAAAACATTCCGGGCCAAACCTTCGGAAATGGAACGGGCAACCTGCATGGCAGTTATGCCTTTGTCGTACTGGCGGACAGAGCCGTCGGGAAGTGTTAAGTTAATCATCTACAACTATGATTTAGATTTTTATGTGGTAAAAACAGTATTATCACCTACAAAGTGATTTTGGGCAAAAGTAAGGTTTTGGGTGAGAAATATCATAATAACTACAAACTCTGACAGTGTTCGCCTTTGAATTTGCTTAGTTACTGATATTTCTTATTTATCAATATTCGTCCTAATCATGGTACTGTTTCCAAATGTATGATGACTATTAAAGCAGATAATAATCCTTCAAAATGTAAAACTAATTTAGCTGTAAAAGTGAAAATATCAGTTCTGATTTTATCTGCTTTTTTAACCAATTTTATGCCATCATACATTTAGAAACACAACCCTAATCATATGTGTTATATTGTTAAGAAAGGCATAAAATCTAAATTATATATTTGATGGATAGATATGAGTGAAGAATTAGGAAACATTGAATTCAATTTAACGAACTTAATAACGGGTCTAACTTTGTGTTCTTTTGTTTTAGGAATTACTAATTTGACAGTGTATTATTACTTCTTTAGTTTTAATGTATTTGATTATATAGAATTGTCTGAAATAGCAATTCGTGTAATCAAGGACGGAATTATGATTTTATTACCAATAGTGGTATTAGTAATTTCTACACTTTTTTTCAATGGTAAGACTATAATTAGTTCACCCGCACGTAGTAATAGAAATGTTAATAAACTTGTGCGGTACTTGATAATTACTGGCTTTTTACTATTAGCAAGTTTTATTTTTTACGAGTATATCACAAGTAAAATTTCACTACCATTTTTTTTATATTTTATATTTAGCTTTTTTACAACGTACGTCTGGGAATTGCCTTTTGTAATAAAAAAGAAGTTAGAATTTAATTTTGGAATTAAGATAAATATGTTCAGTTTAATTTTATTATCTGCTGTAATTTTATGTCTAACCGGTGGTATTTTAAACTCTTTAATTAAAGTAGATTCTGTTAAAGACAAACATGCTTATACAGGAACTTACATCTTAATTGGCAAAGACACTATAATATCGACGAAAAGATATTACTACTTCGGTCGTACTAATAACTATATTTTCTTTTATAACGAAATAACTAAAGCTACTGATGTTTATCCAGGAAAAGACATTAATAAGGTAAGCATTAAATTTAACTAAACTGATAAATCCACCTCAAACATTCCCCCAGCCACCGGCCAAAACATCGGCCAGGTGTACTGTTTTTATCGGCAAATTATTCTTGTCGCTATAACCTTGCAAATGCCGATTTGTAATTTTTATTGATCTGTTGTAGGATATCTAAAGCTTTTCAATTTCTTCGATAGAAATTTTGGTAAACCTGGCAATTCGATGAATAGGAAAATTGTCTTTTTTCATTTCGTGGGCTATCGCAACAGCTTCTTCATGTTTGCCTTTTTCGATGCCTTTCTTTTCAATCCGGTCCAATAGAAATTCTTCGATGCCCATCACTTTAACTTTGATTATACTTAAAGCTTTTCAATTTCATCAACAGGAAGTTTAGTGATTTTCGCAACAAACTCAATAGATAAACCTTCTTTTTTTAGTTCGCGGGCGATAACAATGGCTTCTTCATGTTTGCCTTTTTCAATGCCTTGCTTTTCAGCCCTGTCCAATAAAAATTCTTCGATGCCCATGGTGATACTTTTTTCTGTTAAACTACTGATCTCTTGTTCAAATTTAGTAAACATCTCCTGGTTTTCAAAATGCAGGTAATACCGCAAAAAGTTCATTACGCGGCGTATTTTGTCCTTTGGCATTTGTTTGTTCAGCAGGCGTTTGGCTAAAGCATATGCCAGGTCAAATAATTGCTGGTCTTCCAGTTTCTTGCTGGCCAGCACCAATTTGGCCGATAAAATAGCCATAGCAAAAGGGTTGTTGCTTGCCTCAAGTGCTGCATCGTTCTGGTCGAGGATTTTATAAGTGTTGTAGCTGTAGTACACCTTTGTTCCGAGGTACGCTCTTTCATAAAATTTAGGATGGAAATTCTTACCGGAATCGGCAAAAATAGCAAATGCGGTAATTGGTTTGTCATACCGGTCCAGGATGCGGTAATAATACTGGAACATCCTTTTGGCGAAATCCTGATCGGTGTAGCCCTGCACTTCCACGTGTATCAGTATCCATTCTTCCTGCCTGTTCTGCGTAAATACCTTAACTAATTTATCCACATAGCGCGGCGCATACTGGTTTTGTTCCGGTGGAAACAACTGTTCAAGCTCTTTGTCCAGGTATTCAAACCCTTTTTCAAGGTCAAATATTTGTTCTGCATTGGGATAAAAGAATTTTAAAAAATCATCAAACAGATCTTCTAAAGCAGCTTTCCAAAGGATATCATTACGGTTCATGCAGAAAAAATTAAAAGCTTCGAATGTATCCGAATTATTGATTAGTAATGATGCATGAATTTATTCCAATGCTTCTTTTACCACCTAAAAATCAACCTCAAACATTTTCATAGTTGCTTGCCTTAACATTAGCCAAGTATAATGTGTTTTATGGGTAACTTATTTTTGTAGATAGAGCCTTTCAAATTGGATATTTTATAAAACTTACTTATCGCCATAATGCCCAACAGCCGATACAACAAAAACCGTTACCACAGCTTCATCAATGCTATAAACCAACCTGTCTTTTTTATTGATTTGCCTTGACTAATAACCAGATAATCCAAACCTTAATTGTTCAGGTTTTCCTATTCCGGTTTGCGGATGTTCGGCTAGTTCTTCAAAAATAATTTCTATTCTTTTGATAGATGCTTTATCGCCAGATTTTTCAAGTGCTTGTAGTTCTTTTTGAGCGATCTTTTCGACTACTATAATATACTTGCCCATATATTTTGGGGGTCAGTAATTGTTATTGTTTCGCCACTTTCAATACTTTTCTCAGCTGCTTTCACCCTTTCGAGCAGCGCCGGGTTTGTAGATAATGCCTCGGCATCTGATAGCGGTGTTAGTAGGTACGCTTTATCTTTTCCACGTTGCACCACAATTTGAACGTTTGTATCCAACAGATCAAAATATTTCTTTTGGTTGTTTCTAAATTCTTTGCTGCTGATGACTAACATATTAATTTAACTAATTGTACTAATATAATATTTTGATTAGAAACCAATACTTCTTTTACCACCTAAAAACCCACCTCAAACATTGCCCCAACCACCAGCCAAAACATCGGCCAGGTGTACTGTTTTTACCGGCAAATTATTCTTATCAATATATCCCTGCAAATGCAGCAGACAGGAAGCATCGGTAGAAATGATATAATCAGCTTCCAAGGCCAGCGCCTGATCTACTTTTTGCTATGCCGTCGCGGTAGAAATGGCATCAAATTTAACGGCAAAAGTTCCGCCGAAACCACAGCAAGTGTCACTATCGGGCAGTTCCAGCAATTCCAGTCCGTGCACTTTTTCAAGCAATTTTCGCGGCTCGGCTTTGATTTTGCACTCGCGCAAAGCGGAACAACTGTCGTGGTAAACGGCTTTGCCTTCCAGTTCGGCGCCAAAATAATCTTGCTCCATTACGTTGACGAGGAAATCAGAAAGTTCGTGGATGTGGTTTTGGATCGAACGGCATTTGTTGTGCACGGCCGTGTTGGTAAACAAATCATTGTAATAGTTTTTGACCATGCCGGTGCATGACGCAGATGGCGAAACGATAAAATGCTGGTCGGTAAAATCATTCAAAAATTTGTTGCCAATGGCTTTGGCATCGTCCCAAAAACCGGCGTTAAAAGCTGGCTGGCCGCAGCAAGTTTGGGCCGGGTTGTAAATCACTTCGCAGCCCACTTTCTCCAACAATTTTATGGTGTTAAAAGCAGTATCCGGATAAAGCTGATCAATAAAACAAGGTATAAATAATTCAACTTTCATTTAGTTTTCCGGATTTTTGAGGCTGTAAAACTCGGCATTATTGCTAAGATTTTTTTCGCCGGATCGTAAAGAAAACAATAAAACGAAACCGATGACGAACAAAATGGTAAGGAAAAGGATCGAATTGCGCATGTTTCCCGTTAGTTCTTCAATAAAGCCAAAACCAAACAAACCGGCCACAATAGCCACTTTTTCGGTTACATCGTAAAAACTGAAAAACGAAGCCGTGTCGGGAATGTTTTCTGGCAAAAACTTAGAATACGTTGATCTGGAAAGCGATTGGATGCCGCCCATCACCAAACCAACAATCACCGCCAAACCGTAAAACTCGGTAGCGGTGGTGATGAAATAAGCAAAAACGCAAACGCCGATCCACAGTAAAACCACGGCCATCAGTACGGGCGTGTTGCCGTATTTTTCCGACATTTTCGACATCAGCGTTGCGCCGCCGATAGCCACCAATTGGATAATCAGGATAATAGAAATCAAAGCTGAAGTGCCTAAATGCAGCTCCTTTTCGCCAAAGTTTGCGGCCACCAGCATAATGGTTTGCACGCCCATCGAGTAAAAGAAAAAGGCCGGTAAAAAACGCTTCAGCAAAGGCATGTTTTGCACTTTGGCCCAAACGTTTTTCAGTTCCTCAAAACCGTTGTGTACTTTTTGCTGATTAATCTTGTTAAAGTTCGGGCTTCCTTTGGGCAGTACTTTAAACGGAATTTGGGCGAAACCAATCCACCATAACCCAACCAATAAAAAGCTTAACCGCGCCGGAAAAGTGGCATCAACAATACCAAAAGTTTTGGGCGACAACACAAACACAAAGCAGATGATCTGCAACAAAACGCTGCCGATATAACCGTAAGTAAAACCTTTGGCGCTGACCGCATCCTGCTGGTCAACCGTTGCAATTTCGGGCAGGTAAGAGTTGTAAAAAACAGCTCCTCCGCAATAACCAATGGCGGCAATGGCAAAACAAATCACGCCGATTTCCAACGTATCCAACTTAAAAAAATATAAACCGCAGCAGGCCAAAGCGCCAAGCCAGGTAAAAAACTGCATATACGTTTTTTTATTCCCGCGGTAATCGGCAATGGAAGTTAAGATGGGCGTTAAAAAAGCGATGACGAGGTAAGCAACCGCCAGCGCGTAGTTGGAAAGCGCGGTGTTGACAAAGCTTTTTCCGAAAAATAAAACTTTATCGCCATGTTCTTTTGTTGTAGTAATTGCCGTATAATAGGCCGGGAAAATGGTGGACGTGATGACTAAATTGTAAGCAGAATTTGCCCAATCAAACATGGCCCACGCCTTGATGGCCTTTTTGTTATTTTTGATCTCCATACTTCCCGCAAAGTAAGTATAATTTAAGAAAACCGGAATTGACGAACAAACAGGAAATAAAATGCCCGCATTGCCATGAATGGACTTTATGGCGAGGACATATTGACGACCGCTGTTTGTACTGCGGCGAGTTCCTGGAAATCGAAAATTTTACCAAATCGGTTGAAACCAAAATACAACGCGAGGTAAAAAAAGAGGCAGATTTTTTGTTTGTTCGGGAAGAAGACAGCCCGTTTGTCAAAAAACTCAAGACAAGATTGCGCCCCATCCGCACGGCTTTTTACTATGCGCAAATCGGTTTTGTGGTTTTCATTTCGGCGCTTTTATGGTTAATCGGTATCCTTTCAGCTTAATGATGAAGACACTTTTAAACCCTTGGTTTTTAGTTTTTTGTGTACTGTGGATGGTTTTTTACGCAGCGAAAATCAGCCACCATCCGATACTGTTTTTACACGGACATTTTACGGATTTGCTGGCCGTGCCTGTCGTGTCCAACCTCGGGCTTTGGTTTCAACGAATTTTTGCCGGTAAAAGAAGCATCTATGTTTTAAAACCCGGACACGTTATTTTTATCGTGGTTTATATTTCTTTGGTTTTTGAGGGGTTTTTGCCGAAGTATGATCCGCAGAAATACACCGGCGATTGGCTCGATATTTTGCTTTATGTTTTGGGCGGCCTGTTTTTTTTCTTCGTGATGAACAAACCTGTCGTAAAAACAGCATCACGCTCAAGCTTCAATTAAAAACAAACTTTAGCTGGTTGCTGTATTACGATTATGGTAACCAAAACGGAGCGCAAAAACTGGCAGCAACAGGCTACCGAAATTTCAGCCGAAGATTTAAAACAATTTGGCACAACCGTAGTCATCGCACCGCACGAAGACGATGAATCGTTGGGTTGCGGAGGAACAATTGCCTTGCTTCGGCAATTGGACGTTCCGGTTTTTGTTGTTTTTGTAAGCGATGGCAGCAAATCTCACCCGAACTCTAAAAAATATCCCACAGAAAAATTACGGGAACTGCGCGAAACGGAAGCGTTAAAGGCTTTGCAGATATTAAATGTCCCTGCCGCCAATGCTTCTTTTATGCGGTTAAAAGACACGGCCGTTCCCAATCTGGCTTCCCCTGATTTTGATGCTGCTGTACAACAAATGCTGGAAATATTAAAAGCCATCAACCCAAAAACGATATTGGTAACCTGGGAAAAAGACCCGCACCCAGATCATCGTTCTTCCTGGCAAATCCTAAATCAAGCCGTACTTCAACTTAAAATACAACCACGGATTTTACAATATTTAATCTGGATTTGGGAATTAGGAAAACAGGCAGATGTTACTCAGCATGAATTAGTTAAATGGTTTCAGGTAAATATCAAACCAGTAATGGAAATCAAGAAAAAAGCGGTTGAAGCGCACCAATCGCAAATCGGCCGTTTGATTGATGACGACCCGGAAGGCTTTATCCTTTCGCCCGAAATTCTGGTTCATTTTGATTATGACGAGGAACTTTTTATCGAAAGCAAGCCTTCTGTTCCTGCCCATCCTGAAAAAACCAATTCTTTATCAGCCGATTTTTTTAATGAATTTTACAGCCACGGCGATGACCCTTGGCATTTTGAAAGCAGCCCTTACGAACGGAGCAAATACAAGGCAACACTTGCTGCTTTGCCCCGCGAAACTTACCAAAGCGCTTTTGAAATTGGTTGTTCCATTGGTGTATTGACCAAAATGCTGGCGCCAAAATGCAAAAAACTATTGGCCGTAGAACCGGCGGATGTGCCTTTGCAAAAAGCAAAAGAAAGGCTGAAAGATGATGTACATGTCAGTTTGCAAAAAATGTTTGTGCCACAGGATTTTCCGCAAGAAAGTTTCGATTTGATCCTGCTTTCCGAAGTCGGTTATTTTTTGAGTTGGGAAGACCTGCAGAAACTGGCCGATTTAATGACCGAACATTTAGAACCGGGCGGACAATTGTTGCTTGTTCATTGGACACCGGTTGTGCCCGAATTTCCGCTTACTGGAGACGAGGTGCACGATTACTTCCTGAATTTATGCCGGCAAAAGAAGCATCTGAAACATGTGCTGCACCAGCGCCACGAAAAGTTCAGACTGGATCTGTTTGAAAAGAATTAACAGGACCATTGTTTACAAACTCCCGAAAAGCAATAATCGCTTCGGTAATATGCACCAGTTCCCATTTTTTGCCCCATTTTCCTCGGCCTATTTTCTTGCGTACATTTTCCCAAAACTGGCCGAAATATTGGTTGGCCACCAGCTCTTTGTGCAGCCAGTTTGGGTTTACCAATAAATCTTCGGCAACTTTTTTAAAGGCTTCCTGGTCATAAAAACCATTTTTCAGGTATTCTTCCCGGCATTGCCGCAAAACCCGTTTGCTTTTAAATTTGATGATCCACGCTTCAGCCTGTTCCACTTCCTGGGTGTGGCCATAACGCGTGTAGCCCGACCATCGCCGCAACTGTTCCGAAAAACCAACCTTTACCCGGCCCGACATTCGGGTTGAAGTATAAGCTTTCACAGCAGGCGTTTTCCGGATCCGCACATCCATGCGCTGCAATGCCTGGTAAAAAGCATTGTCTTCCAAAAAAGGCAATGCCGGCAATCGCCCAACTTGATGATAAACAGGACAAGTAACAGCCATGCTTGCCCCAAAATACTGGTAATGCCGCGGCCAGGGATCGTGTTCTTCCGGGTCTATCATCGCTTCTGCCCTGGCCAATAAACTGCGGTAGGCCACATCGCGCAAATGGTACAGCCTTGCTTTTTTCTGGTTGCTGTACGTCAAAATCCGGCCACCAACCGCATCGCAGCCTTTTTCAATTTCTTGCAAAATATGGTAAACCCAGCAGTTATCCACAAAAGTATCGCCATCGGTGGAAGCAATAATGCCGTTGCTGTTTCCGGCAGCAGTTAAACGGCGGTAAGCTTCGTCCATCAACAGCCTTCGCACAAAACCAATGTTTGCTTTGGAAGGGGGAAGTTTGATTACCGCTACATGCAATGCAAAACCAGGGTATTTTTGCTGGTAATTTTTTGCGATGTCGAAAGTTTGGTCGCTGCAATTATTGGCCAAAAGCAAAACTTCGTAATTCAAAGGGTTTAAAGGTTTTCCGCAAGTATCGGTTTGTAAACGCAAGGCATCCAATGTTTTACGCAGGTTGCGGGCTTCATTACGTGCCGGAACAACAATAGAAATTTTTAATGAATTTGCCGGGGCTTTGGCTTGGTTAAAAACACCCGAATATTTTGTAGTTTTTGGGTTAGAGGCTAAACAATCAGTCTGCATTTTTAAGTTCGGTAGCGTAATTACTAATTTTTAGGTGATAAAAACAGTACTGCCCTACAACCAATACATTAAAAAATTGTTGGTTTAAGATGAAATTTATTGCAGGCACAATTTATTAAACAAGTTGCTGTTGTAAATTTAGCCCAATCGGTAAATTTAAATTCCCGATAGTTAAAGTTTGTTTCTTAAGTTTAAAAACTTATTCTATTGGCTTGTAACAAACCAAAATTAAAATTACCTGTCTCAAACCGTATGTCAACTTCTACCCTGCTCAATAATAAAACCAGTATCCTGAAAGGTATTGACCGTCCGGATTTTATCCGCAATGAAACTTTAGTTGATCAGTTCCGCCAATCTGCCCAAAAACATGCGATAAAAACAGCATTGATTTTTGGCGAAGAAACGCTTACTTACCAGCAATTAAACCGTTGGAGCGATGCCATTGCCGCTGACCTGGCCGAAAGAGGCATCAAAAGGGGCGATAAGGTGGGCATTTGGTACAAACGCGGTTTGTGTTTGCATGCGGCCATTATCGGAATCATCAAAGCTGGCGCTGCTTATATCCCGGTTGACCGTGAAATTCCGGCCGAACGCGTAGAAACGATTTTTACCGAAGTAGAAGCCAATGCTTACATCAGTGCCGATTTGTTGAACCTCGATTTCCCCAGGTTTGATATCCGCTCGATGCCTGCCGCTGATGAAAACATTATTGTTCCCGAAGGCCCTTTACCTGATAACTTGGCTTACGTTTTATATACTTCCGGCAGTACGGGCAAACCAAAAGGCATCCCGATTGGCCACCGGCAGATTTGCCATTTGGTACGGTCTGAGCAAAGCGTGATCAACATCCAAGAAACCGACCGCGTTTACCAGGGCTTCTCCGTTTCTTTTGATATGTGGTGTGAAGAAACCTGGGTAAGTTATTTTGCCGGCGCCACGCTTTGGGTGGCTGATAACACGACTTCAAAAGCAATTGACGAGTTGAGCGATGTGTTAAACCGCGAAAAAATAACGGTGCTGCATGCCGTGCCAAGTTTGCTGGCGGTAATGGAAGACAATATCCCATCGTTGCGTTTGGTGAATGCCGGCGGCGAAGCTTGTACCGTTCAGGTTTTAAACCGATGGTCAACCCCAAACCGCATTTTTTACAACAGTTACGGCCCGACGGAAACTACCGTGAGCGCTACTTTTGCGCCATTAAAACCCGGCGACCCAATCAGCATTGGCGATCCCCTTCCAAATTACAACTTGGCCGTTGTTGATGAAAAGTTAAACTTGCTGCCGTTTGGCGAACGCGGCGAACTGGTGATTTCCGGTCCCGGTGTTGCCGAAGGTTACGTAAAACTGCCACAGTTGACTGCTGAAAAGTTTGTGCTAAAAACAGCATCGCTTGCAGATATGCCAGGCGACCGGATTTACCGTACCGGAGACGCAGCTTTAATTAAAGAAGACGGCAGCATTGAGTTTTTAGGAAGGTTTGACGACCAGATCAAACTGCGTGGCTACCGCATCGAGTTAGGCGAAATAGAAACCAAACTTGCCGGTTTGCAGGACGTTTCGGCAGCAGCAGTTGCCGTAAAAAAAGACAGCGCAGAACAAGAGCAGTTGGTGGGCTACATCGTTACCGAAGGCGGCATCGAACTGGAAGAAAACCTGCTGCGCCTGGAACTGGCCAAGGTTTTGCCATCCTACATGGTTCCGGCTACCATTATGCGCTTGCCGGAAATGCCGCGTATGCCCAGCGGAAAAGTAAACCGCAAAGCTTTGCCAACGCCCGAATCTTTACTGCAAAACACCAATACCGACGCAGAAGAGAATTTGGATTTGAACGCGCCGCTGCCCGACCGCTTGCTAAATATGCTGCGCAAAACTTTCCCCAATAAAACCATTGACCTTTCGATGGATTTTTTTGATGACCTTGGCGGACATTCTTTGCTTGCTGCCGGTTTGGTTTCGCGTTTGCGGCGCGAAGGCGGCGTGCCAAAAGCTTCCTTGCGTGATATTTACCTGCATCGCCCACTGCAAAAACTGGCCGAAGTTTGGGAGCAGCAAACACCGGTTGATAAAAAGCCCGAGCGCAAATTTCACAAAGTAAAACCTTTAAATTATTACTTGTGCTGGGCAGCGCAAACGATGGCTCTCTTTTTTATTTATGCTGTTTTTGCCGTGCAAATTTTCGTGCCCTACTTGGGTTATTATTACATCGAACAGGAAACCGGCCATTTGGGTTATGCCATCCTCACCGCGCTCGTGATGTTTTGCTTTGTGCCGATTTTGTTTTCGCTTACCTCTATCGGCACAAAATGGCTGGTCATCGGCAAAATGAAAGAAGGCGATTACCCTTTGTGGGGAAGCTATTATTTCCGCTGGTGGCTGGTTAAAACGGTGCAACGCCTGCTCACCGTTCAGTTTTTAAACGGAACGCCATTGTATCCGGTTTATTTAAAAATGTTGGGCGTAAAAATTGCCCCTGATGCGCAGTTAAGTAATTTTACCATCGGTGCCGAAGATTTAATCACGATTGGCAGCGATGTCAGCATCAGTTCTAACGTCAATTTAAATAATGCTGTGGTTGAAGATGGGTTGTTGAAGATTCGTTCTATTGCTTTAGGCCATCATGCTTATATCGGCACCAGTTCTATCATTGCTGGTGGCGCTGCCATGGAATCCTGGACGGAATTGCAGGATTTAAGTTACCTGGCGGAAGGAAAAACTATCCGCACCGGCGAAGTTTGGCGCGGCAGTCCGGCAGAGTTCAGGGAGAAAAAGAACCTTTCCGATTTTCCGCAGCCGCTTTTCGTATCCGGCAAAACTTTAACAAAATACAAAGCTTTGTTCTCGTTTTCGCTGCTGATATTTCCATTTGTTATTTTGCTGCCGCTGCTGCCAGCCATCATCACCATCAACAAACTGGACAACGCCGCGGATGATTACGATTTTACCTACATGGTCCTCGTGCCTTCGCTGGCTTTGGTTTACATCCTGCTTTTTACGCTCGAAACCATTGTGCTTACCCGTTTGCTGCAGCGCAACATCAAGCCCGGCAAATATCCGTTGTACAGTATGTTTTATTTCCGCAAATGGTTTGCCGACCAGTTGATGTCCATCAGTTTAATTGTGCTTCACCCAATTTATGCCACGGTTTATGTGTCGGCTTTTTTCCGCGCTTTGGGTGCTAAAATTGGTAAATACACCGAAATTTCTACCGCCAGTAGCGTTACGCACCCTTTGTTAAAAATTGGCAGCGGTTCTTTTGTGGCCGATGCCGTTACTTTGGGCGAATCCGACGTACGCGGCCAACAATTGATTTTGGATTATACCGAAATCGAAAACAACAGCTTTGTGGGCAACAGCGCGCTTATTCCGCAAGGTTATAAATTGGGCAGCAATATGTTGATCGGTGTTTTGTCCATTCCGCCGGAAAAAAGCGATTTAGACCAAAGCGGCGCAAAAGATTGGTTTGGCTCGCCTTCCATTGCTTTGCCGCGCCGCCAGGAGAGCAACCCTTTTTCTGCGGAATTGACTGCCAGGCCGCATTGGGCGCGGTTTATGGCGCGTGCCACTGTCGAGTTTATCCGTATTATTTTGCCGGAAACTGCCATCATCATCTTTTCCATCTTTTTTATTGCTTACACCCACGATTTGGTAACCGAAAACCCGTGGTGGAAAATCATCCTGCTTTTCCCGCTCTACTACCTCGGCTTTATGGGCTTGCCTGCTTTTTTTACCACAGTTTTATTAAAATACGTTCTTGTAGGTCGTTTTAAAGCCCAACAAAAACCAATGTGGAACTGGAAAGTATGGCGCAGCGAAGCTATCACCACCACATACGAAGCTTTGTCAATCCCCTTTTTGCTGGATTATTTGCGCGGCACGCCCTGGCTGCCTGTTTGTATGCACATTTTGGGCGTAAAAGTGGGCAAACGCGTTTGGATGAACACCACCGACATTACCGAGTTTGATATGGTTACCATTTGTGATGATGCCGCTTTAAACGAAGACTGCGGCCCGCAAACCCATTTATTTGAAGACCGCGTAATGAAAGTAGGCAGCGTAAAAATTGGCGCCCGCAGTTCCATCGGTGCCGGCACCATTGTTTTGTACGATACCGAAATTGGCGCCGATTGTAAAATTGATGCTTTGTCATTAGTGATGAAGGGCGAACGCTTGGCCACCGGAACGGACTGGACGGGAAGCCCGGTGCAACCGGCGTAATTTTGAGGTAGTAAAAGAAGCATGCTGTTTTTACCACAAGGTTTTAAGTACTTGTTTCTACTGCGTATTTTGTATTGTTGCCAACACGACAATACAAAATACGAAGTGCGCATTCTGTATTGTTAAAAATTGAACAATACAAAAAATCGAAGTACGCATATTGTATTGTTTAAGCAAGAAATCAATAGGTTTTAAGCATTTTTAGAACTGGTAACAACATGATAGCCAGCTTCGTATCAATAATATTGGGATTGCATTTTTTTATGCAAATAAAGATTTTGAACTTGTAACCGAGATACCGAAAGGTGCGTATATTTATGAGTTGTAGGCAACCTTGCATGACGCATAGAACCAACTTATAGAATTATAGACATCATAATAAATGAGAATTATTCTGACAATTTTTATTTTTCTTATTTCAAGCGGAACTGTATTTTCTCAATTGATATATGAGTTTGACATTGCTGCTGACGTTTCCGGCTGTTCAAATGTTTCACTTCAAAAAATATCAAAAAATAGACAATACGAACTTATAATCGAAATCAATCACATTGACAGCTTACCAATATCTAAAGAATTTGATTTGGCAAAATATTCAAATTATGTGAGCATATATTTAAACAAGTATCCTAAAGGAAACAAATACATTCGCCAAATTTGTGATGATGTATTAATCATATATAAGAGAGTTTACAAGCCTGACAGATTTATTGCAAAAGAAGGTAAAATAATTATCAGCCAATGGAATGGTAAAGACTCTGTTATATCTCTTTCCATAAATAATGCAAGTTTAAAAGACAAGTTAGGAAAACAACTAAAATTGCCTTTTGAACAGTTCAGCCAAATAACAGTTGGATGGGAAGGAGGATAATAAATCAAAACAAAAAGGCTGCCTACAACATTGATTTGGCAAAAAACTGGCTGACGAATTAAACATCAACCTTTGTTTTGCTATTTTGCTTCAGTTTCAGCCGAAGAAACAGAAATTTAGCTGGTAAAAGAAGCATCAACAATTGATTATTAATTTAACTTTGGTTTGGGCTGACGGTTTTCAAGTTCCAGTTCTTCACCAAGCCCT
>NZ_CALMAT010000148.1 GCF_937859865.1 uncultured Mucilaginibacter sp. | reverse complement strand
GTCCTACATCAGCTTAGAACAAGCCGAATTAAATTTGCAAAGGGAATTGGGCGGAGATAAAACGCTGGAGCAAACCAAGGCAAAAGCGGCTGCGGTTTGGAACAAATCTTTAGGAAAAGTTTTGGTGGAAGGCGGCAGCGAAGAAGACAAAGCCACTTTTTATTCCTGCTTTTTCAGGGCCAGTTTATTTTCGAGGAAGTTTTACGAGATCGGCCAAGATGGCAAGCCTTATTATTTTAGTCCGTACGATGGCAAAACCCATCCCGGATATATGTTTACCGATACTGGTTTTTGGGATACTTTTCGTGCCCAATTTCCGCTGAACACACTCTTACAACCCGAAATGCATGGCCGCTACATGCAAGCCTTGTTGGATGCTTATGAACAATGTGGCTGGCTGCCTTCCTGGTCTTTTCCGAGTGAAGCGGGCAGCATGATTGGCAACCACGCCATTTCTTTGCTGACCGATGCCTGGGCAAAAGGCATCCGGACTTTTGATCCGCAGGAAGCTTTGAAAGCCTACTTTCACGAAGCAACCAACAAAGGGCCGTGGGGGCCGGCAAATGGCCGCGACGGCTGGAAGGAATATTATGAATTAGGCTACGTGCCGTACACGCAATACCGGGAGGCAACGGCAAAAACGCTGGAATATGCATACGATGATTTCTGCGGATACAAGCTGGCCAAAATGACGGGCAATGATTTTTATGCCGGGATATTTGCGCGGCAGATGTTCAATTACAAAAACGTTTACGACCCTTCGACCCGGTTTATGCGCGGAAAAGACAACACCGGCAAATGGCGGCCAAATTTTGACCCTGCCGAATGGGGCGGGCCGTTTACAGAAGGCAATGCCTGGCACTGGCAATGGTCGGTTTTTCACGACATTCAAGGCCTGATCAATTTGATGGGCGGCAACCAAAACTTTACGGCCAAACTGGATTCTGTATTTTCAGAACCCAACCGGGTAAATGTAGGTTCTTATGGCGGGATGATTCACGAAATGACAGAAATGGTAATGGCCAATATGGGGCAATACGCGCACGGCAACCAGCCGATCCAACACATGGTTTATTTGTACAACTACGCTGGCCAACCCTGGAAAGCCCAGTTTCATGCTCGGGAAGCGATGTATAAACTCTACAATTCAACCGAAAACGGCTATCCCGGCGATGAAGACCAAGGACAAACATCTTCCTGGTATGTGTTGAGTGCGCTCGGTTTTTACAGCGTTACGCCCGGTACGGATGAATATGTGATGGGCAGCCCGATGTTTAAAAAAACAACGATCACGCTGGAAAACGGCAAAAAATTTATCATTGAAGCACCGGCAAATTCTAAAGAAAACGTTTACATCAAAACGGCCAATTTAAACGGAAAACCTTTTGACCGGGATTTTTTAAAACACAGCGAAATAACCAACGGCGGAATTTTGAAACTGGAAATGGACAACAAACCAGCTACCAACCGTGGCGTTGCCCAGGAAGACAAACCGTTTTCGGTTAGTCAGAAATGAAGTGGTGAAAAAAGGAACCATAGTCAAGCCTGAAACAAAGCCAAATTCAATTGAACGTGCTATTAACTTTGCTTTTTGAGAAAAATAATAGGGGAATTGTTTAAACTTAAATTTGTTGGTAAATGCTTCTTTTAAGGCGTAAAATAAGTCTTAAAAAGACAGGGTGTTAACTTCTTTTAAAAGGGGAAACCAAACAAATACTTTTCTAAACAATAGAAGGTACTATGCAAATATATCTTATGGACCCGTAGTGCATTTAGGCAATATTGATTTTAAGGTTGTTTATATTTTGGTTCAG
>NZ_CALMAT010000147.1:30031-49931 GCF_937859865.1 uncultured Mucilaginibacter sp. | reverse complement strand
CAATCACTTTCGGAATTTTAAAATAATCCGCATCGTGGTCGGGTGCATTCTGCAACGCTTCTTCGTGCGTGATTACTTCTTTTACCGCATCATTTCTGGTGATGTTTACGCCGGGGCTAAGGTAAACCAAAGGTTCCACGCCGGTGGTGTCCAGCTCGTTCAACTTCTCCATAAAAGACAAAATTTTGCTGAGGTCTTTGATCACGTTTTCCTTTTCTTCGGGCGCAATTTCTAATCTCGCCAGTTTGGCAATTTTATCTACCGTGTTGGTGTCTATCTTCATAATCCTTTAATTTTTGATGGATGATTTGGAAAACTTTTTCGCGCAAAGCATCGGCATCCGTCAACTTCAAACCTACGGTTTCTATCGGTTTATGAACAAAAATTTTGCAAGTTCCCGGTCGGCTGCCGTATTTCAAACCATCGTCCCACAACAATTTCCAGGTGGTAAAAGAAGTAACCGGAATAACCGGAACCTGCTGCTCAATGGCCAAACGGAACGGGCCGTTTTTAAACTCCTGCAATGCTGGCGGATAAATAGCTGCAATTTTTCCTTCGGGGAAGATGATCATCGTAATGCCGTTTTTCAAATATTCGGAAGCACGCTTAAAAGCCCGAAAAGCCGAAATATTACTGTCGCGTTTTACCGTAATGTCAATCGTTTTAAAAAATAGTTTAGTGGTTGGGTTCTGCAGCAGCTCCTCCTTTCCCATAAAACTAAAATTATTTTTGGCGAGGATAGTTGCCCAAGAAACATCGAGGTTGGAAGTATGGTTCGGGCAAATCACATACGTTTTTTTCCAGTCTATTTCCGCTTCAAATTCAAACCTGTAAAAAATGCCGCAAACTGCCGAACTCCATTTTGCCCATTTCGTGCGCAGCTTGTTCAGCGTTTGGTAGCGTTCTGTTTTTCGGGAAAAATAATAAAAAAAAGGATGAAAAAAGGCATATAAAAGAAGCACGCAAAACAGATAAAGATACGTGTGGCACTTTCGGAACAGCAATTTCATCAGCATCAAAAATATAAAAATTCCTTACTTTCGCCAGCTATGGAAACTGTTGTCAGCGGCATCCGCTCTACCGGGAAACTGCATTTGGGTAATTATTACGGCGCCATCCAAAACTTCGTGAAAATGCAGCACGAATACAACTGCTTTTTCTTTATTGCCGATCTGCATTCGCTCACTACACATCCAACGCCAACCGATTTGCATAGCAACGTGCGGCAGGTTTTGGTGGAATACCTGGCGGCAGGAATTGACCCGGAAAAAGCAACGATCTACATTCAATCTGAAGTGCCGGAAGTAAGCGAACTGTATTTGTATTTGAACATGAACGCTTATTTGGGCGAATTGGAACGCAGTACTTCTTTTAAGGATAAAATTCGGGCGCAACCAGAAAATGTAAATGCCGGTTTGCTGACTTATCCGGTTTTGATGGCTGCCGATATTTTGATGCACCGCGCCACCAAAGTCCCGGTTGGGAAAGACCAGGAACAACATTTGGAAATGGCACGCACTTTTGGCAACCGTTTTAACCGTTTGTACAAGCAAGATTATTTCCCCGAGCCTTATGCTTTCAACTTTAGCGAGAATTTGGTAAAAATCCCGGGTTTGGATGGAAAAGGGAAAATGGGAAAATCTGAAGGCGAAGGAAATGCGGTTTTTTTATCAGATTCGCCGGAAACAATCCGCAAAAAAGTAATGCGCGCCGTTACCGATAGCGGGCCAACAGCAGAAAATCAACCCAAACCAACCGAAATACAAAATTTGTTTGATTTGATGAAAGTGGTTTCTTCGGAAGATACTTTAACGTATTTTGAAGAATTGTACAACAAATGCCAAATCCGTTACGGCGATTTTAAAAAGCAATTGGCCGAAGACATCATCGTCGCCACTACGCCAATCCGCGAACGGATTGAAGACATCGCCAAAAACGAAGCTTATTTACGCCAGGTTAACCGTTTTGGCGCAGTAAAAGCCCGCGAAAGTGCCCAAAAAACGCTGAAAGAAGTACGGGAAATTATTGGGTTTAAGCGGATTTAGTTGAGAAAGGTTCATGGAAAATAGTTTATTGTTCATGGCCAAATCACACCCAATCGCAATTCTTTTACCATGAACCATTAACTAAAAACCATTAACCAAATGCACATTGCCGTTGTTGGAAATATTGGAGCCGGAAAAACTACTTTGACCGAGTTGCTGGCTAAAAATTACGGCTGGCAGCCACAGTACGAATCGGTAGAAAACAATCCGTATTTGGAAGATTTTTACAGCGACATGAAACGTTGGAGTTTTAACCTGCAAATCTTCTTTTTAAACAGCCGTTTCCAGCAAATTATGGAAATCCAGAAAAGTAAAGCAAACATCATCCAGGACCGGACGATTTATGAAGATGCTTTTATTTTTGCCGCCAATTTGCGCGATATGGATTTGATGACCGAACGCGATTACGAAAACTACCGCAAAATTTTCGACAACATCACTTCTTTTATCAAACCACCGGATTTGCTGATCTACCTCAAAGCTTCCGTTCCAACTTTAGTCAACAATATCCAACGCCGCGGCCGCGAATATGAAAGCGGCATCCGCTTGGATTACCTGTCGAAACTGAACGATAAATATTCGGAATGGATCAAAAATTACAAAAGCGGCAAACTGTTGATTTTGGATAAAGACAAACTGGATTTTGCCAATAAAACAGAAGATTTGGCTGTGGTGATTGATAAGATTGAAGTAGAAATTAACGGGTTGTTTTAGGAGAGAGGAATGAGGTTTAGAGGTGTGGGGTTTGAGGTAAAAAGCCGAGTGGTAAAATATCAAGTGCTTCTTTTATGGGGATAAATTAGTGGTCAATCCTGAAAAAACAGTGATAAAAGAAGCATTTTAAATTACCTAAAAAAATCAAATTTAAACGCTAACACACTATTCAAACCTCGCACCCCAAACCTCAAAACCTCAAACCAATGAAAATCCTCGGCATCATTCCTGCACGCTACGCTTCAACCCGGTTTCCGGCCAAGGCTTTGGTTGATATTTACGGAAAAAGCATGGTGCAGCGCGTTTACGAGCAGGCCAAAAAATGTTCGGCTTTAAGCGAAGTGATCGTTGCTACGGATAATGAACGAATTTTTAATCACGTGGAAGCTTTTGGCGGAAAAGTGATCATGACTTCAGCCCAACACCAAAGCGGAACAGACCGTTGTGCCGAAGTTGCTGCCGCTTTGCCGGAGTTTGATGTGGTGATTAACATTCAGGGCGACGAACCTTTTATCAACCCCGAACAAATTACCAAAGTGGCTGCTCTTTTTACCGATGTAAAAACAGCATTGGCCACACTGGTAAAAAAAATTGAAACGGAAGAAGAATTGCAAAATACCAACACGCCAAAGGTCGTCTTAAACAATCTTTCCGAAGCAATTTATTTTTCCCGTTCCGTCATTCCGCATATCCGAGGACAGGAAATACAAAACTGGCTGCAACACCATACTTTTTACAAGCACATCGGTATTTATGGTTACCGCTCGGCCGTTTTGCATCAAATTACAAAACTGCCTGTTTCTACTTTGGAAAAAGCCGAAAGTTTAGAGCAATTGCGTTGGATTGAAAACGGTTACCGTATTAAAGTTGCCGAAACCGAAATTGAAACTTTGGCCATTGATACACCTGCCGATTTGGAAAATATCCTTAAAAAGTATTCGAAAATTGATTAAAGCCCGTTTACAGTTTCAATAGAATCGTTGATACTGTTGTTGAGGTTTTCTACACTGTTGTAAAACCCGCCGCTGTTATCGGTATCGTCGTGCACATCTAAAACCTTGTCGTTTTGTGCCGAAACATCGAGATAAGAAGCGGATACAGCTGCAAATTTTTCAGAATTAAAAGTCAGCAATTTAGTTAACAAGGCTTCAAATTCCTGTGCGTAATGGCGCAGCAGTCTTGCGCTTTCGGCATCGTAAACTTTTAAGGCAGCCACTTTTTCGTGCAGCAGGGATAGTTCTTTTAACAGTTGTTCTTTCATAAAATTCAGGTTTCGCCCAAATATCAAAATAAATCAGAAATTAAAACTAACAATAATGCTTTATTTATCAAACCTAAAATTCAACTTTACTTTTACAATCCAAACCAATACAAATCCCTAAAATTGTGTTGTTAAATTTTTCGGTCTTGTTCCGAAAAAAAAGACAATCAATGGAGCAGCAATTTTACCAGCATTTATTTGAGCAAAGGCAAGGGACGGATATTGTCCCTTCCAACCAAGAAATTGCCGATTGGGCTTTGCAACTGATCGGCCTGCTGTTCCCCGAAAAATCTGAACGCACTTTCACCGATATTAATGCCCTAAAAGAAGCATTTGCTATTTCCGAAAAGCAGCTTTTTAAAATGATGGAAGCAACGGGTGCCTGCCAGGATTGCGATAACCGGCAAATTGCGGCTGCTTTTTTTGATGGAATCCCGGAGCTTTACCGCGTTTTAAATACCGATATCGAAGCCATTTTTAACAACGACCCGGCAGCACGGAGCCGTTTTGAAGTCATCCGCAGCTATCCGGGTTTTACGGCCGTTTCTTTTTACCGCATCGCCCATGCGCTGCTCCAAATGAATGTACCTTTGCTGCCGCGAATTTTAACCGAATATGTGCATGCTCGAACAGGAATTGACATCCATCCCGGTGCCATTATTGGCGAATATTTGCACATTGACCATGGAACTGGGATTGTCATTGGCGAAACTTGCATCTTGGGCAACAACATTAAACTATACCAGGGCGTTACTTTGGGCGCTTTAAGTGTGGATAAAAGTATGGCCGATATAAAACGGCACCCAACGATAGAAGATGGCGTGGTAATTTACTCGGGCGCCACAATTTTGGGCGGCGATACCGTTATCGGCAAAAACAGCATTATTGGCGGCAATGTTTGGCTTACCAAAAGTGTTCCGCCGGGTTCAGTTGTTTATCATAAACCCAGCATTACTGTTGCACAAACCACAATTTAATACGATAAAAGAAGCATTATGGCCGGAATTATTGATCTGATCGGAAATACGCCTTTGGTTGAAATTACCAGGCTCAACTCAAACCCAAATGTTCAGGTTTTTGCAAAGCTGGAAGGCAACAACCCGGGCGGAAGCGTGAAAGACCGTGCTGCATTAAACATGGTTAAAAGTGCTTTGGAACGGGGCGAAATAAAAGCCGGAACCAAACTAATTGAAGCCACCAGCGGCAACACCGGCATAGCTTTGGCCATGATTGCGCGTTTGTTTGATTTGGAAATTGAATTGGTGCTTCCCTCCAACTCCACCAAAGAACGTGTGTTGACGATGGAAGCTTTTGGCGCGAAAGTTACGTTGCTGGAAGGGATTGAAAAATGCCGCGATTATGCCGTAGAAAAAGCAGCAAAGGGCGATTATTTTTTGATGAACCAGTTTTCCAATCGGGATAATTATTTGGCACATTATAAAACTACCGGACCGGAAATTTGGCGCGATACGAACGGTAAAATCACGCATTTTGTAAGCGCAATGGGCACCACCGGCAGCATCATGGGAAATTCGATGTTTTTGAAAGAACAAAACCCGGATGTGCAGATTATCGGTTGCCAGCCTACGGAAGAATCTTCTATCCCCGGCATCCGGCGTTGGCCTGAGGCTTATCTGCCCGAAATTTTTGATGCCAAGCGTGTTGACCGGATTGTGGATGTTTCCCAGGCTGATGCAACGGCCATGACCCGGAAAATGGCCAAAACTGAAGGGATTTTTGCCGGGATGAGCAGCGGCGGCGCATTAACCGTAGCGCTAAAAATAGCGCAGGAATTAGAAAGTGGTCTGATTGTTTTTATCGCCTGCGACCGCGGCGACCGCTATTTAAGCAGTGATTTATTTGGCTGATGCTTCTTTTACCACCATAAAATTTAGGGCATAAAAAAAGCATCCTGCATTAGTAGGATGCTTTTTTTATACAGATAAAATTATGACAACTTGCTTTTCAAATCTGAAGCTTTATCCTTTGCTTCGCTTACTTTATCTTCTGCCCAATCTTTGGCATCATCGGTTTTGGAAGAAACCAGGCTGATCAGATGATCCAGTTTAGAAGACAGTTTATCGGTCAAAGATTCTTTTAAACCTTCAGCTTCATCTACCAAATCTGTAAATTTATCTTTGAATTTGTCGCTAAAATCAGAAGCTGCATCGGCAACGGCTTCTTGCGTGTCTTCTCCGCTTTGCGGCGCTAATAAAATTCCGGCCAATACACCGGCCGCCACGCCGATCAAGATTCCGGCAATTAATTTTGATTCACTTTTCATCAGTTAAATTTTAAGGTTAAGTAATTTTTTGTTGTCATGAACAATTTTCACACCAAAAAGTTCAAACACAGGTGCAACACCACGCTTTTATTTATGTTTCAAAACCTGGCACCAAATTTTTGCCGATAAAAGAAGCATCGAACCCGACAGTGTTAAATTGCTTTATCATGCAAACGTCTAATTGGTTAATCAAACGATTAACTTCTTTAATTCTTTCTATATTTGGGCAAACATTATTGTTTAAAACAAATTAAGGTTTAAGCTTTTAGCTAATAACAAGCAGCTTATGCTAAATGTATAATCGAAAAGGGCAGCCAAAATTTTTTAACCATCTTGATGAAGCTTGACAACAGCACTACATTAGAAGAAGCCGAAACCGCAAAGCCAAGTTTGTGGCAACGTGTTTCTGTGTTTTTTGAAGATATATACAACGTTTACCGTTTTATACTTCGTTTTTTTAAAGAAGCTTTTTTGCCGCCTTACGAGTTTAAAGAGTTTATCCGCCAGTGTTACGAAGTTGGTTACCGCTCGTTTCCCTTGATTACGCTAACTGGTTTTATCACCGGCATCGTTTTTACCAAACAATCGCGGCCTTCTTTGTCAGAATTTGGCGCAACTTCCTGGTTGCCTTCGCTGGTTTCCATTGCTATTTTCCGCGCTTTGGCGCCTTTGGTTACCGCTTTAATCGGTGCCGGAAAAGTAGGTTCGAGCATTGGCGCCGAACTGGCCTCCATGAAAGTAACCGAACAGATTGATGCGATGGAAGTATCGGCCACCAAACCTTTCAAGTTTTTGGTTTGTATGCGGGTTTTGGCCACCACCGTCAGCATCCCGATTTTGGTGATGTACACGGCTTTCGTTTCCATGATTGGCGCTTATTTAAACGTTAGCCAAAACGAAGGGACAAGTATCAGTGCTTTTTTCCAGGATGCGTTTGAGCCTATTTCTTTTCTGGATTTTAATACCTCGCTAATCAAATCCATCGTTTTTGGTTTTACCATCGGGATGGTGGGCTGCTATCAGGGCTTCAATTCGTCAAAAGGCACGGAAGGCGTTGGCAAAGCCGCAAATTCGGCCGTGGTTTTGGGCATGTTTTTGGTTTTTGTGGAAGAAATTGTAATTGTACAGATTTCCGGCTTTTTCCGGGTTTAAGTCGAAAAGAAATGGAAAAGCAAAAAGCAGACATTGACAAAAGCAAAGCCGTTATAGACATAAAAGGTTTGGAGAAATCTTTTGGCGATTATGACGTACTGCGCGGCATAGACCTGAAAGTTTACCAGGGCGAAAACGTGGTGGTTTTAGGACGTTCCGGGACCGGAAAATCAGTGTTGATCAAAATTATTTCGGGCTTGCTAAAACCGGATGCCGGAACAGTGAACGTACTTGGCGAAGATGTAAACAGCCTGAACTCAAAAGAATTGGAGCAGCTTCGTTTGCGCATCGGTTTTTCTTTTCAAAACAGTGCTTTGTACGATAGCATGACGGTGCGCGGCAATTTGGAATTTCCGCTGGTGCGCAACCAACGAAAACTAACCAAAGCCGAAGTAAACAAAGAGGTAGAAACCGTGCTGGATGCAGTTGGCCTGCTGCAAACCATCAACCAAATGCCTTCCGAACTTTCGGGCGGGCAGCGCAAACGGATCGGTATTGCACGTACTTTGATTTTAAAACCCGAAATTATGCTGTATGATGAACCTACGGCCGGCCTCGACCCAATTACCTGCATCGAAATAAACCACTTGATAAACGAAGTGCAAAAAAACTACCACACTTCTTCCATCATCATTACGCACGATTTAACTTGTGCCAAAGAAACCGGCGACCGCGTAGCCATGCTGCTTGATGGCAAATTTGAGCGTACCGGAACTTTCGAAGAAGTTTTTAATACCGATGACGAGCGCGTGAAAACATTTTACAATTACAATTTTATCCAATAAATTATGCAAACAGCAGAAACTAAACGAAACATATTGGTAGGCTTATTTATATTTTTTGGCCTTGTTATTTTTATCGTGGGCATATTTACCTTGGGCGGCCAGCAAAAATCCTTTGTTAAATCGCTGCGTATCAATGCTGTTTTCAACGACATCGGCGGGTTAAAAGCCGGCAACAATGTTTGGTTTTCGGGCGTGAAGATCGGCACGGTAAAAACTATCAAGTTTTATGGCCGCTCTCAAGTTGAGGTGAACATGAGCATCGAGCAATCGGCACAGCAATACATCCGGAAAGATGCAAGTGCAAAATTGAGTTCTGATGGTTTGATCGGTAATAAAATCATTGTGCTTTTTGGCGGAAACCCCAAAATGCCGGAAATAGAAGACGGCGATATTTTGCAAGTGCAAAAAGAGCTTTCTACCGATGACATCATGAAAACTTTTCAGCAGAACAATGAAAACCTGATCGGCATTACTTCTAATTTTAAAAAGTTAAGTACAGATATTGTAAAAGGAAAAGGGACTGCAGGTGCCTTATTGGCCGATTCGAGTTTGGCGATGAGCTTTCGCGCCATTGTTAACAATTTGCAAAAAACAACACGCACATCGGCGCAGTTGGCCGGGCAGTTAGGAGTGTTTGCAGCAAAACTGAATACCAAAGGCGGTTTGGCAGATAAAGTAATGACAGACACCAGTGTATTTAACAAACTGCAGGCAACGGCCAATCAATTGCAAAAAACAGCCGGAAACGCTTCTGCAATCACCGAAAACTTGACCAAAGCAAGCAATAAATTAAACAGTACAGACAACGCAATGGGTTTGTTGCTGAATGATGCCAAAACGGCCAACCAGGTTAAAACCACGATGGGCAATTTGGAGCAAAGCTCACAGAAACTGAATGATGATTTGGAAGCCGTGCAGCATAATTTTTTGCTTCGCGGATTTTTTAAGAAAAAAGAAAAAGCCGAAGCCGCTGCGGCCACAACCGCAACACCAAAAACAACTACAAACGAGTAATGCTTCTTTTATAGGGTAAATTTTGGTATCAACAAAAACGCCAGGCAAGTTGCTCGGCGTTTTTGGTTTTTTGTTGAATTTTGAAAAACCTTGATGCTTCTTTTATCGGCATAAAATCTACATTTTCCCCAATACTTCATCTAATTGCGTCGCCGTCATGCCGGGCGTAAAACGCGGGCCGTAAAGCAACCGGATCAGGAAAGTATCATAACTGTCAAACTTGACCACATTGTTGTTTTGCGAATAAAAAACGCTGCTCGGGCTATTTTCCAACGGTGTAAAAAAACCGAACAGCTTGATTATACTTTTCCGGATGGTGCTGCGGGCCGCAAGCTGATCTGAAAAATTGGGAATGGTAATCAAATCAATGGCCTGGTAAATTTCCCCTTTCCCGTTAAACTTGTAATAAGTGCCGCCAAGCTGGCTGAAAGACTGTGCAATAGCCGAAGGGATTTGTGCATTAAAATCGTTTTTGCTGCCGAGAAAAACAGAAAAATTGACTTCATCATTGGATTTTGCAGGAGCAATATCTAAACTTGTCAGTGCTTTTACCTGGCTGAAAATCGAATCAATTTCGGTAGAAGAATAAGCTACTTTTCCGGTGTAAACTTTATAACGGATTGGCACCACCCACTTTTTGATGATCAAATTGCCAGCCTGGTCTTTAGAAAGCGCAACTGTTTTAAAGTTTTGCTTATAAGTTGCGTCCAATCTATTTTGGGCGAAAGTTGCAACCGATAAAAAGCAACAGAACAAAAGCAGTATTTTAGTTTTCATTTTGGTTGAGGTTTCATTAGTAACAATATTAATTGAATTTGCCGGATAATTAAAGATAAACAAAAATAGTTTTTCACTCACCTAAAATTGTACCGGCAAGGCAATAGTTGATGTTTAAACCTATTTTTGCTGATCATGAAAAACAACAACAGGCAGCCTGCTAAAATTTATACCGATAAAAGAAGCATCTGCAAAAACCAATGATGAAAATTGAACAGTTTGAAGATAAAAGCCTGTCGCACTACGCTTACGCGATATTAAGCGAAAGTGAAATTGTACTAATTGATCCGGCCAGGGACATTGCACCATATGTAGCTTTTGCAGAAGCAAACAAATCAAAAATTATCGGCGTGATTGAAACACATCCACATGCAGATTTTGTAAGCGGCCATTTAGAACTGCACCAAAATTTGGGTGCAACTATTTATTGTTCCAAATTGGTTGATGCCGCTTATCCGCACCAAACTTTTGATGATAGCGATAGCTTGGAATTTGGAAAGATCAAATTAAAAGCAATCAATACGCCTGGCCATTCGCCCGATAGCATCAGCATAGTTTTGGAACATGAAGGAAAAGACCATGCTGTTTTTACCGGCGATACTTTGTTTATCGGCGATTGCGGCCGGCCGGATTTGCGGGAAAATACAGGAAACGTAATGGCCAAACGCGAAGAACTGGCGGCGCAGATGTATCATTCGTTACGTGAAAAATTGATGGTTTTGGCTGATGACGTGTTGGTTTATCCTGCGCATGGTGCCGGAACCTTGTGCGGAAAAGCTTTGAGCGAAGCCAACAGCAGCACCATTTATGCAGAAAAGCAAAGCAATTGGTCGTTACAAAAAATGACAGAAGAACAATTTGTAAAAGCTTTGATCGAAGACCAACCGTTTGTGCCCAGGTACTTTTCTTTTGATGTAGAACTGAATAAAAAAGGCGCAGCAAGTTTGGCTTCATCTATACCTAATATTCAATTATTGGATCCAGATGATTTGATCAATCTTAAAGAAAATATAACCATTGTAGATACAAGGCCAGCTTCACAATTTAAACTTGGACATTTGCCAAATTCCATCAACTTAATGGAAAATGGAAAGTTTGAAACTTGGCTGGGCAGCATTATCAGTCCAAGTGAAGAATTTTATCTGACGGCCGAAAATGAAATTGTTTTACAGGAAATGATCAAACGGACGGCAAAAATTGGCTATGAAACTTTGATCAAAGCAGCTTTCGTGTCCAATTTTGGGGCGATAAAAACAGCATTCCTCAATGTTGAAGCATTTAAAAACAACATGGATGATTATCAAATTGTTGATATCCGCAATCCAAATGAAGTTGCAGAACATCCAATCTTTGAGCGTTCTTTAAAAATCCCTTTACCAGAACTACGCGAAAGAATTGATGAAATTTCAACGGAAAAACCAATTGTAGTGCATTGCGCCGGCGGTTACCGCAGCGCAGCCGGAAGCAGTATTTTAAAAAACCAGCTTCCGAACGATGTAGTGGTTTATGATTTGGGAAATGCGGTTAATGAGTTTTGATTGGGCAAAGAATATTTGAAAAACAAGTTTAATTATCCTTCATTCCAAATATTATTTTCTATTTTTAGCGCATTCTACTCTCTTTATAAAATACTTCTTTTAAGCACATAAATTCAATAATGTGCGTGCATCGTAACCGAAAAAAATACGATGGATAACGAACTATTTTCAAAAAATTTATAAAGAGATACCAATGAACCAACCGATAAAAGTTGCCCTGCTTGGTGCAACCGGAAAAGCAGGAAAATACATTTTGCAAGAATTACTTCAACAAGGATATAGTGTAAAAGCATTGATTAGGCAGCCGGAAAATTTTCTAATTACACATCCATTATTAGAAATAATAAAAGGGGATATCAAAGATTTCGAAACAACCCGCTTGTTATTAAGCAATTGTCAAGTGGTAATTAGCTCGATCGGGCCAAAAAAAGACGAGCCTTTGGTTCACAGTTTGGCTACCACAAACATTTTAAAAGCGATGGATGAATTTCATATCCGTCGTTATATTTCGTTGACCGGTTTAAATGTTGATGTTCCGGGAGATCAAAAAAGTGAAGCAAACCAGGCAAGTACCGATTGGATGCGGCAAACATTTCCGGAGGCTGTTGCAGACAGGCAACTCTCCTATGAAATTTTAAGCAAAAGCAACACCGATTGGACTTTTGTAAGATTGCCCTGGATTGAACAAACCGAAGAACGGCGCGGAATTACCGTGAACTTGCAAGATTGTAAAGGCGAAAAAATCAGCACAAGTGATTTGGCCGATTTTCTGACCGCGCAAATTTCGGACACTAATTATTTAAGGAAAGTACCTTTTGTTGCGAGTTTGTAATTGATAAATTTAAAGGGAGCCGATATTGGTTGGCTTCCTTTTTATAAATTTCATACTTATTCTTTATGAAACTCTTTTAACGTATTCTTAAACATCCACCATAAAATATACTTCTTTTAGCAGTAAAATTTTGCTAAAGTATGGTGCATGTTGCCAATTTAAAAATTAAAAAGCCCACTAATTTTTAGGCGATAAAAGAAGCATCATCAATTTTAAATGGGCGTATAGAACTTATAGAAAAAATCAGGGTTTTTAATGCCGTAATCTTTAATATCTGTACTAAGCGTAACCCAATCGTTTATCTGATAAGTTTTAGCGCCGGTTTTAACTTCGTGTACAAAACGCAAACGCACATGGTCGCTATCTTCAATCTGGTCAAAGTTGGGCGCAGTTGGTTTAAAGTTTAAAGTAAACTGATAGCCATTTACAATTTCCAATCTTGCACTTTTCCATTTTCCGTTGGGATACTTTTGGATATGTGTTATTTGTCCGTCTGCAAAACGCACTTTGTTTCTTTCATACAAAAAAGGATAATCTGGTATTTTTTCTGCTTCGGCTAATTGGAATATTTTCACGTTATTTTTATAAATAGAAGCAGGTTGAATGATAATTACTGTATTTTTTCCAAAAGTACTTCCAAAAACTTTTAAGGTAATTTCGTCTCCTACTTTAAGTAAATTGTTTAGTTGCTTTTCCTGACCATACTTTGTCGGTATAAAGTATTCATTACCGTTGTAAACAACTAAAAAACCTCTTACTTTACCATTATTAGAAATAAACATATCTGAATTTTTTCTGGCATCTCTGTTTATAGTGTCTTTAATTTTTACAGTTATGGTTTTCCCGGTAATATCCTTTGCAAGCTTCTCTTTCTGTTTAAATTCATCTGTTTGGCGGTAAGCTTTAAAGGCTGCTTCTCCTTTTATTTCTTCTGGTGTGCGTTTAACTTTTTGGCGATCTTTTACAATATCAGAATCTTTTTTAGTGTTGAAAGTAAATAAAGCATCAAACTTCCTTACATTAGTAGGTAAACTGTATTTCGTGCCAAACCAAACACCTTTTAATTCTAATGTTTTGATAAATGAAGTTGATAATCTTTCAATCTGATTCTCAGTATAAAGCTTATTATCAATTAAAAAAACAGCTTTGCCATTAACACTTATGTTCTTTGTTGCACTACGTCCGTATGGCTCCTGCATTTGCACAATTATTTTATCAAAAAACCCTCCTTTTCCATCTTTCAATCTCAAACGAGTATAAAATTGATTTTTGGGTACATTTCTTTCTTTGATCAAGTTTTCCTTTTCTAAAGGCGTTATATAACTAACTTTACCATTTTTGGTAGTAATTTCTACAAATCCGTCTTTAATTAATATACCATGCTTTTTTATGGTAAGATCAGGGCTCCATATTCCCATACTTTTAATACAGGAGTTTCCTATTTTATACAAAACTTCCTTCCCATAGACTTTACCGTCAATCAAAACCAGCGGATTTTTACCCAGTTTTTCCACGCCGTCAATAACACTATATTCTTTATCCTGACTACTACTTTTTAGCTGTGCAAAAGCCAGACAACTTACCAATATCACCGGTACGATAAGTCCATAAATTACTTTTCTCATTTTTGCTGAAGGTTTATTAAATAACATTGTAATGCGCTTTTTAAGTGGTATTTTACTGAAGTTGTGATAGAGCATACCTTGCCCGGCTACTGATAAATGCAAAAGCAAATCGGCATACATACTTTTATCCGTTGAATTAGCCATTGCACGGTCCACTTCAAACTCATGGTTTTCTTCTATGGATTTTGAAAAGAAGTAGATGAACGGGTTAAACCATAAGATAATCTGTGCAATTTTTACAACCATCCGATCAATAGAATGATGCAATTTAACATGCAACATTTCGTGTGCGATAATTTGTTGCCGTTCATCAGCAGATAATTCCTGATCGTTTAAAAAAATATAATTAAAAAAAGAACCGTTAGGCAGTTTAGGCTGATTGTATAGAATATTCACAGTTCCAACTTTGGTAATTTTTTTGGCAGAAAGCCTT
Organism: uncultured Mucilaginibacter sp.; assembly: GCF_937859865.1. Taxonomy (GTDB): domain Bacteria; phylum Bacteroidota; class Bacteroidia; order Sphingobacteriales; family Sphingobacteriaceae; genus Mucilaginibacter_A. The sequence goes on along the minus strand of NZ_CALMAT010000147.1, from coordinate 35,471 downwards.
TTAAACAAGATGATCAAAGTAACAATCAAATGAATAGCAAGCACTGATACAATTGAAAGATAACTGGTTTTTAATAACAACATCCAATCCATTGGATTTTCTGTTGCAACAGGAATTTGAATATTTGGTAAATCCGAAGATGCGGATTGCAATGTGTTTACATAAACTATTTGCTGCATTACAGGCATTTGCTGTACTTGCGGATCAACAGAAATGCGGACTGACGGAATAACAAAACTTAAAAAGATACTGCCCAATAAATACCATCGGTTTAATACAAAAAAAGTAAGTTTGCTTAAAAACAAATAATAGAACAGATAAAAGATGGCCGTACAAGCCGATACTTGAAACAGATAAATTAGAAAGTTCATAGCCCTTTGTTTTGATTGATGATTGCTTTAACCTTGTTTAAATCCTCCTCGCTTAATTGTCCTTCTTTTACAATAAATGAAAAAAGGCTTTCTGCAGAATTGTCAAAGTACCCGGAGAAAAGCTTTTTAAAAGAACTTTTCCGGTACTCGGTTTTAGAAATAATCGGGAAATACTCGTAGGTTTTACCGTAAGCTTTAAAACCTACATAACCTTTTTTTTCGAGCAAACGCACCACTGAGGAAATGGTATTGTAAGGTGGTTTCGGGTCATCAGGCAGGGCATCAATAATGTCTTTTACAAAACACTTTTTCAACTGCCATAAAATTTGCATTACGCGTTCTTCGGTTTTGGTTAATTCTTCCATAACCAAAATTATAACTTATCTTTCAGTTATACAACTTATTTCTACGTTTTATAACTTATTTTTCAGGAAACGTAGATTTAGTTAAAATACAATGTAATTTTAACCAACTTCAACAGTCAGCTTCCTTTCCCCGATAAGCCAAAAACAACCTCACCGCTTCCACCGCTTCCTTCACATCATGAACCCTTAAAATCGAAGCACCATTTAGCAAAGCCATCGTGTTTAAAACCGTGGTTCCGTTCAGCGCGGTTTCTGCTGTTCCGCCCAAAGTTTTGTAAATCATTTTTTTGCGGGAAATGCCGGCCAAAACGGGAAGATTCAGCAACTCAAAACCTTGCATTTGCTGCAACAGTTGAAAGCTTTGTTCGCGTGTTTTGGCAAAACCAAAACCCGGATCCAAAATAACATCGTGTACGTGCAATTGCTTCAGCCGGTAAACTTTCGCTGCAAAATAATCAAACACTTCGCCAAAAACATCTTCGTATTGCGCCTGTTCCTGCATGTTTTGCGGTGTCCCTTTCATGTGCATCAAAATGTACGGAACCTGCAAACGGGCAACGGTGGCAAACATTTGTTCGTCTAATTCTCCGCCAGAAATATCATTGATTAAATGCGCACCGGCTTTTATCGCAACTTCTGCAACTGCTGACCGAAAAGTATCAACCGATAAAACCGCTTCCGGAAAAGCTTTTACAACCGCTTCAACCACAGGCAATAAACGTTCTGTTTCTTCCTCTGCAGCAATATCCGCAGCGCCTGGCCGGGAAGAATAAGCACCAATATCCAGGAAACCCGCGCCTTCGTTCACCATTTTTTCTGCCATAAAAACAGCATCGCTGGTGCCCTGCTTCCGGCTTCCAGCAAAAAAAGAATCCGGCGTAACGTTGATGATGCCCATCACTTTTGGCGTGCCCAGATCAATCAGTTTGCCGCCCGCATTAACCGTCGTCTTTTTCTGAAAAAATGTATCTTTAGCCATCTTAAAAACGGCAATTTTAATAGGCCGTTCCGTTAAACAAATATCGAATTTAAATTGAACCCCGCTATTTTGAACCGTACAGAAGCCGAATATCAAGCTATAATCCAAGTTTGCAGAGACTTGTTTATCAAAAAAACAAAAGATTACGGCACGGCCTGGCGCATCCTGCGCCCTGCTTCTATTACCGATCAGATTTTTATCAAAGCCCAAAGAATCAGAACTTTAGAAGAAACCGGAATCAATAAAGTTGGCGACGGGATTACCGGCGAATACATTGGCATTGTGAACTATTGTGTGATGGGCATTTTGCAGTTGGAACTTGAAACGGAAACGCCACTGGAAATGGATATGGAAGATGCATGCTTCTTTTATGACCAAAAAATTAGGGAAACGTACGAACTGATGCTGGACAAAAACCACGATTACGGCGAAGCCTGGCGCGATATGCGTATCAGTTCGTTAACCGATTTGATTTTGATGAAACTGCTGCGTGTAAAACAGATTGAAGATAACGCCGGAAAAACTTTAGCTTCTGAAGGCGTAAAAGCCAATTACCAGGATATGCTGAACTATGCTGTTTTTGCCCTGATAAAATTAGGATTGAAATGAGAAAGAATTTAGTGTGGTTTTGCCGAGTTGCTGTCGGCCTGCTGTTTATTTTTTCGGGATTGATCAAAGCAAACGACCCGTTGGGTTTTTCGTACAAATTGGTAGAGTATTTTGAAGTTTTCCACCTCACTTTTTTAAACGGGCTGGCGCTTGCTTTGGCCATTTTTTTATGTGCGCTGGAAATGCTTTTCGGTTTTGCCTTGTTAATTGGCGCACGCGGAAAACAAGTGGCTTGGGGATTGCTTTTGCTCATCATTTTCTTTACGTTCCTCACTTTTTATTCTGCTGCGTTTAAAGTCGTTCAAAGTTGCGGTTGTTTTGGTGATGCCATTCCGCTTACGCCTTGGCAATCGTTTGGCAAAGATTTGGTTTTGCTGCTGCTGATTGTTTTTATCTTTTTAAATCGAAATTTTATTCAGCCTTTGTTCAACAAAAAAACAGAAAATGGAATGCTTCTTTTAGCCACTATTTTTTCGTTTGGCGTGGGCATTTACACCTACAATTTTTTGCCACTGATTGATTTTCTGCCTTATAAAGTTGGCGCCAATTTGCCGGAAGAAATGAAAATCCCGGCAAATGCCGTTCCGGACGAATACGAAATTACCTACAATCTTCATAACAAAAAAACAGGCGATAAAAGAAGCATCACCAATAAAGAATATTTAAAATCGGGGATTTGGAAAGACAACAACTGGGAAATTGTAGGCGAACCAAGCAGCGTTTTAATTAAAAAAGGTTTTGAGGCGAAGATCAAAGATTTGAATATCAGCGATGCGCAGGGAAACGATTACACCAAAGAATTGCTGCAAAATCCGTTTTATAATTTGATTGTGGTAGCTTATAATCTGAATGAAACCAACGGCGATGCAATTAATAAAATCAATGCTTTATCTTTAAATCTCACACAAAACTTTAACGTTCGCACAGTTTTACTTACTTCTAATTCTGCACAAGATGCTGAAGCTTTTAGCAAAAAACACAAGTTGTTTATGGAAGTTTTTTATGCAGATGGCGTTCCGTTAAAAACGATAGTTCGTGCAAATCCCGGTATTTTGTTGATGAAAAACGGAACGGTTATTGGAAAATGGCATTATCACAATTTGCCGAAATATGAGGAGTTGGTGGATAAGTATATTGGTAAACAGTAACTTTATTTATGAAGATTACGAAACTGGAATTAAAGAATTTTAAACGTTTTGATAATTTGACGATTGATTTAACATCTTTGGTTAAACCGGCAAAATTGGTGTTATTGATTGGGACAAATGGTTCTGGGAAGTCTTCTGTGTTTGATGCGTTTGAGTTTGCTAATAAAGTTATAAGACATGATGTTTATATCGAACCTACAAACCCAAAACCACCTAATGGATATTATGAAAAGAATAAATTTGAAAATTACTACATTAATATATTTTTTGATTATGATTTAATTTTTTCAAATAGCAGATCGGTATCACAAGTTGGTCAATTTCCTTACAATACTTTTTACGGAAGAACAAGCAATAGACAGATTACAAAACTAACACGTACAGCTTTAGGACAAGGAAATTTATCTTTTGAAAATGACCGAGACCGTCCTGACACTTTTATTGATCGCGACGACAGATTTGAAAATGACATTGAAAAAGTAGCTTCTTCAATTTTAACAGATGTTTTTAAAGGTAATTATTCAACAGAGCAAATTATTGAAAGTTATATTAATCCTATAAACAAAGCTTTTATAAATATTTTTGGAGTCCAAGTTAACACAAAGGTTGAATTAACTTCGTTTAAACCTCCTTTAGAAGGAAACACTGCTGAAATATTATTTAAAAAAGGAACTTCAACAATTCCTTATAATTTACTAAGTAGTGGTGAAAAAGAAATTTTTAACATTTTACTAAACCTTCTAACAAGAAAAGAATATTTCCAAGATACAATTTACTTTTTAGATGAAATTGATCTTCACCTCAACACCCAGCTTCAAAAAAACTTATTAAAAGAAATTAGCGAAAATTGGATTCCGGAAAATTGCCAATTATGGACGGCCAGTCACTCTTTAGGTTTCATTGAATATGCAAATGAAGCGGAACATGCGGCCATTATTGATTTTGATAATCTAAACTTTGATGTTCCGCAAATCATCACGCCTTCACCCAAAAAGAACTTTGATGTTTTTGAAATTGCGGTAAGCAAAGAGTTTCTATCAAAAGTTTTTGAAGGCAAAAGGATTATCTTTTCAGAAAACACAGATACTTCCCGATATAACAACTTAAAATTAGAAAACACAGTTTTTTTTGTTGGAAAAGACAAGGCTGATGTTTTTCATAAAGCTAAAAATAGTTCTGCTTATGACGGTTTAATTGATAGGGATTATTTAACTGATGAAGAAAGGATTGATCTGCTGCACCAGTATAACAACTTGTATATTTTAAATTATTATTCGATTGAAAACTATTTCTATCATCCGGATAATTTAGAAGAACATTATAAAACCGTTGGTAAAGATTTTTCAAAAGAAGCTTATTTAGAAGCTATTGCAAAAGAGAAAGAATCAATTAAATCTCAAATTCTGATCAGGTTTCCAAGGGCAAGGGATGGTTATCCTTTTTACAGAGAAAAAGAAAATGAAAAAAAATTAAAAGCTTTCAGATTCAATGATCAAAATGTTCTTCAGATGATTGAAAGTGCCGATTTTGAAACTTTTTATAAAGTGTTTCCAGCGAAAGATTACGGGAAACAAATCCGGGAACGGCAAAATTTAAACCCTTCCGATCTTGCCAAAACCAATTGGTTTAAAACTAAAATTGAAGAAGTTTTAACCAAATGATAGCCTACCTCCTCCGCAAATTATTGTACGGTTTTGCCGTGATGCTGGGCGTAATTGTGGTGGTTTTTTTTCTGTTTAATGTTTTGCCTGCTGATCCGGCACGAATGACACAAGGACAAAGGAGCGATGTGCAATCTTTAGAAGCCGTACGCAAAGAATTTGGTTTGGATAAACCCATTCCTGTTCAGTTTGCTTATTATTTCAATGATCTTTCGCCTGTTGGTTTTCATGAAAACTCGAAAGAAGAACAGCAGAAATACGGTTACATCAAATTGTTTTCTTTCGGAAAAAACAAAGTCATCGCACT
>NZ_CALMAT010000147.1:0-30021 GCF_937859865.1 uncultured Mucilaginibacter sp. | reverse complement strand
GGCCTTACCTGCGCCGCTCCTACCAAACGCGAAAAGATGTGGCCAAAACTTTACTGGACGTCATTCCAAACACATTGATCCTTGCCACAACTGCCATGGTCTTTGCTTCTTTTATCGGTATATTTTTAGGCGTGATGGCAGCCGTTCATCAAAATACCTGGATTGATAAACTGGCCATCAGTTTTTCTATTTTGGGCGTTTCTGCGCCTTCCTTTTTTGCCGGAATCATCATTGCCTGGGTTTTTGGTTTTGTATTAAGCAAATATACCGGACTAAATATGTCGGGCAGTTTAACCGGTTACGATCCTTTTAAAGGCGAAGTGATCATCTGGAAAAACCTCATTTTGCCGATGGTAACTTTAGGTTTGCGCCCGCTCGCCATTATTGTCCAGTTGACCAGAAATGCGATGTTGGATGTTTTAAGCCAGGATTACATCCGCACTGCAAAAGCAAAAGGGCTGGACAAAAACAGCATCATCTATAAACATGCTTTAAAAAATGCTTTGAATCCGGTGGTTACAGCCATCGCAACGTGGTTTGCTTCGTTGCTGGCCGGTTCTTTTTTTGTGGAATATATTTTTGGCTACAACGGCTTAGGGAAAGCAACGGTTGATGCATTGGAAACCTCAGATTTCCCGGTGGTGATGGGCGCGATCCTGTTTATCGCTTTTATTTTTGTGGTGATCAGCCTGCTGGTTGATTTTTTATATGTTTGGATTGACCCGAGGGTAAAACTGAATTAAGATGGACGCACCTGCTCAAATGTATTTCCCCCAAATGTTCGTGCTTTTGCTGCTGCTGGGCGTTTGTACGTTTTGGCTTGGCCGCTTAATTCAATGGCTATTGCTGCGGAAAAGCCATCCCCGAAGAAAAATATTTTTTATCCTGATCGTTTCACTCCTGCTTTCTTACCTTTTGGCTTTGCTTTTTTGGTTTATCTGGCCTCAACCGGCACAACCCTTGTGGACTGTCTTTTTTTTGCCCGCGGTAACCGGCGAACTTATTATCCTCATTCTCACCCTTGTAATTTTTAAAAGAAGAAAACAAAAATGAGCCTTATTTTTCTCATCGGTTTTATGGGTTCGGGCAAAACCACACATGGCCGAAAATTAGCTGCCCATTTAAAAGTTGGTTTTATTGATCTGGACGAGGTTTTCGAAAAGCAAAACGAAATGACCATTGCCAATTATTTTGCTGTTTTTGGGGAAGAAAAATTCAGGCAGAAAGAATCAGAACTGCTAAAGAACACGGTTTATCCTGAAAACGCCGTTGTTTCTACCGGCGGCGGTTTGCCTTGCTTTTTTGATAATTTGGATTGGATGAAACAGCACGGCACTACAATTTATTTGCAAGTTCCGCCAAAAGTTATTGCATCACGATTAAACAATGCCAAAACAGAACGGCCGCTTTTGCAACAAAAAACCGGCGAAGAACTGCTGCAATACATCACCGAAAAACTAACCGAACGCGAACCAACTTATTTAAAAGCACAGGCAGTTGCAAACGGTGTAGGCGTTACGCCGCAAAAATTGGTTGGTTTGATTGAACAACAATTGGGTTGATGCTTCTTTTACCAGGTAAAAATTGAACTGTTTTGTTTCTGATTATTTACCACATACACCAATTTTTACCCGGTAAAAGAAGCATGGTGTTTTTTATCCTGCAAATTTAAACGAAGCCCTAAAAGCTTAAACAACTTCTAAATTAACTATTTTTCTTTTTATTAAAACCTGCTACCGTTCCTGCTGTTAAGCATGTTAAATAAAATCATTAAAAAACCATTTGTTATGATTAACGACGAAATTAAAAAAGTAACGGATACGGTAAAAGATACCATATCGCCTATAAACGACGAGTTTAAAAAAGTAACAAGCACTTTAAAAGACACGTTATTGCCTGAAAACCCAAATGCCAATGTAGGCAAAACCGACCGGATCATTTCTGTTGGGACTGGTGGCTATATCTTTATTAAAGGTGTTTTCAACCTATTTTCTCACCCAATATTGGCTTTAACCGAAGTTGGCATTGGGGCAGCATTGTTGCACCGCGGCATCACCGGAAACTGTGAAATTAAAAAGATAATTGACGATATGGACGAAACCACCGAACCGGTAACTTCGGTAGCGCATCCTTATCCATCTACCGTTACGCCTTTGTAATTGTAGCGGCCAAAACCAAAAAAGGATATTTCTTGACGGAAATATCCTTTTTTTATGCTTGTTGATTTTTTATAAAGCTTACAAAGCGCCTTCGGCAAAAGTGTTTCCTTGTTTGATGTCGCCGGTTTCGTAACCTTTTTTAAACCAGTACATCCGTTGTGCCGATGTGCCGTGCGTAAAAGAATCCGGCGAAACATGCCCGGTAGCTTCCTGCTGCAAACGGTCATCTCCAATGGCGTTGGCTGCTGTTAATGCTGATTCGATATCGCCCGGCTCAATAACACTTTGATTATCGCTGTTTTTCATCTGCGCTTCATAATGCGCCCAAACGCCCGCGTAAAAATCGGCCTGCAGTTCCAGCTTTACCGACATTTTATTGTAGTCCGTTTCGCTCATTTGCTCGCGCATCTGGTCCATCTTGGCAGAAACGCCCAGCAAATTTTGCACATGATGGCCAACTTCGTGCGCAATTACATAAGCTTTTGCAAAATCTCCGCCCGCGTGAAAGCGGTTACTCAATTCATCAAAAAAGCCAAAATCAAGGTAAACTTTACGATCGGCCGGGCAATAAAACGGCCCAGTTGCCGAACTGGCCATACCACAACCGGAAGCATCAACTTCGTTTTGAAAATGGACTAATTTGGGTTTTACGAAGGTTTTACCCATATCAGCAAATATTTTAATCCAGGTACTATCAACATCTTTTAAGATTACTCTTGTAAAATGCAGGTTTGTACTATCACTTTGGCTTAATCTCGACGGTGCAGCAGATTGCTCTGTGGTTTGCTGTTGATCTCCGCCAACCTGGTTTAACAATTGTGTAGGGTTATAACCGGTAAACAGGTAAATCACAAAACCTACGATACCGATAATGCCACCGCCAATACCTAATCCCTGGCCACCACCACCACCACCCGATCCGCCATCTTCAACATCGTTACTTTCATCACGTCCTAACCAACGCATAATTTATATTTTTTTAAGTTTTTGAAAATTGTTAACAATAATATGGGTTTTCAGTTTGATTTGCCCTGCTTCTTTTATCAGCCTAAAAAAAGGGTGGTAAAAGAAGCATTGCGTTTAACTGATGGTAATTTCTCCGCACAAAGGCGTTTCTACCAAACGGGCAATATCAGCAGGGTTTTGGTAACGGCCCAGCAAATACATCAACTTGGTAACGGCGGATTCAAAAGTCATATCGTAACCGCTCAACACGCCCATTTCTTTTAATTGCGTGCTGGTTTCGTAGCGGCCCAACTCAACCGTTCCCACTTTGCATTGCGAAATATCCAAAATAACCTTGCCTTTTTTAATGGCTTTTTTTAAAGATCTGATAAACCATTCGTCTGTTGTGGTATTGCCGGCACCAAAAGTTTCCATCACAAAAGCTTTGGCATCGGCTTTTAAAATGCTTTCTACCGTTTTTTGGCTGATGCCCGGATAGAGTTTCAGCACGGCAATATCGGTGTACATGTTTTTATGGACTTGGAATGGCTGCTCTACTGGCTTCAAAATAAAAGCTTCGTTAAAGCTGAGGTGAACGCCAGCTTCGGCCAAAACCGGATAATTGGGTGAACGAAAAGCTTCAAACTTGGATGAATTGTATTTAAACGAACGGTTGCCGCGGAACAATTGCGAATCAAAATAGATACAAACTTCGGGCACCAACGCTTTGCCGTTTTTTTGGGAGGCCGCAATTTCCAAAGAAGTAATCAGGTTTTCTTTCGCATCGGTACGAATTTGGCTGATGGGCAGTTGCGAACCGGTCAGGACGACGGGTTTGGTCAAACCTTCCAGCATAAAACTTAATGCCGAAGCCGTAAAAGCCATGGTATCAGAGCCGTGCAAAATTACAAAGCCTTCGTAATCGTTATAATTCTGTTCGATTAAAGAAGCAATTTCAACCCAAATCGCTGGCTTCATGTTGGAAGAATCAATAATCGGGTTGAAAGAATGAACGGTTAAACGGTAATTTAAACGCGCCAGTTCGGGTACGTTGAGGATGATCTGGTTAAAATCGAACGGACGCAGCATTTGCGTGGCCGGGTCGTTAACCATACCAATAGTTCCGCCTGTATAAATGATGAGGATATTCGTCATGTTCAGCGTTGGCCCCGTGATGTGTTCATTTCGGTTAAATTTTTCCACCTTAAACCCCAAAAATTTTCTTTGAATTAAAGGTCGTTGTTTCGGCTATCATTTCAATCGGTTGCTGGTGCAAATCGGCTACTTTTTGTGCAATATAAGTTAAATACGAGCTTTCGTTGGGTTTTCCGCGAAAAGGAACGGGCGGCAAGTACGGCGAATCGGTTTCCAGCACCAAATGTTCCAGGCTGATTTGCTGCACCACTTTATCCAAACCGGCGTTTTTATAAGTAACCACGCCGCCAATGCCGAGGTAAAAACCCAGTTCGATAATTTGGTTGGCCTGCTGCAAATCTCCCGAAAAACAATGAAAAATACCACGCAGCTTTTCGTCGTGTTCTTCTTTCAAAATGGCGTAAACTTCATCAAAAGCATTTCGGCAATGAATCACAATGGGCAGCGATGCTTCTTTTGCCCACTTAATTTGGGTGCGAAAAGCTTGCTGCTGCTCGGCCAGTAAATCCTGCGCCCAGTATAAATCAATACCGATCTCGCCAACGGCATAAATTTTTTGCTTTTGGTTCCAAAATGCTTTGATGGTTTCCAACTCCGCTTCCCAATTTTTGGTAACACTGCAAGGATGCAAGCCCAGCATCGGGAAACAGTTTTGCGGATAAGTTTTAACCAGTTCTGCAACCATCGGCACCGAAGCAGCATCCACGTTGGGCAGAAACAAGCGTGTAATTTGCTTGTCTAAACAACGCTGCACCATCGCCTTTTGCGCGTTGGCGTCCGTTTCGTAATAAAGGTGCGTGTGGGTATCTGTTAAAACCATCGCTTCAAAACTAAATAAAAATGCCTCCTGTTTTTTGCAGAAGGCATGTTTTGCTTATTTTTTCTTGGTTGAAATTTTCTTTTTCACCACTTTTTTACCGGATGCTTTTTTTACCGGTGTTTTTTTGGCAACCGCTGGGTGTTTGCCAGGCTTAATGCTCAACAACTCAACATCAAAAACAAGCGGACTGTAAGGCGGAATATCATTACCTGCGCCACGATCAGCATAAGCCAGTTTTGAAGGGATGATGAGGCGCGCTTTCGATCCCTGGTTCAGCAACAAAAAACCTTCGTCCCAACCCGGGATCACTTGTCCGGCTTTTACCACAAACTGAAATGCTTCGTATGGACGGCCGGGCTGTAACACACCTGCTTTTTGTGCTTCGTCTTTTAAGTTGGTATCGAAAACTTTTCCATCCAGCGTACGGCCGATATAATTGACCAGTAACGTATCGCCAGGCAAAGGTTTTGGTTTTGCAGAAGGCGTAAGCACCTGATAATACAGACCCGAAACCGTAGCTTTTGGAGCCGGGCTTAAAGCAGCAACGTATTTGGCAATCCTTGAAGTTTCTTCTGTTTTCAGCTTTTCGGCGGCTTCTTTGGCTTTGGCTTCGGCGGCTTTATGTTCGGCAATGGCTTCGTCCAAAGATTGTACTTTTTCTATTTTAAGCAGATAAACCACCGAAGCATTTTTGCCGCTCAAAAATGGCGGACGGTCTTGCTCGTGGCCTTTAAACAAAGAATCGGCAGGAATCAAAATTCGGACACTGTCTTTTGCAGCTAGCAGCGGAAAAATATCCATTAAATCATCTACCGTTTTGGATGGCTGAACCTGCGTGGTAAAAGGCTGGCCGCGCTGGTAGCTGCTCATCAAAACAGAATCGCGCTCAGTTTTGATGGTGAGGTTAAAGGTGATGACGTTGTCCAACTTGATCCGGTCGCCGGGATGGGCATCAACAATTTGGTAACGTGCCCCTTTTGCCGAGGTTTTTAACGTGTTTTGTGCCTGAGAAAACCTACCAAAAGCAAAAATAAAAAAGGCGGAAACGAAATAACGTAATTTCATATTGTTTGAAAAAGCCCCCGCATTTTTGGGCGGAGGCTGGTTTGATTTTTTAAAAACCTGATTATCTGGCTGCCGGGTTTGCCTGTTGCTGCATTGGCATTTGCGGAACCGTTGGTTTTGGTGCGTTAGGGTTTGGGTGGATGATATTTTTCAGTTCCACATCAAAAACCAAGGTAGAAAAAGGCGCAATCGGGCCGTAACCTTGCTCGCCGTAAGCCTGGGAAGAAGGAACAATGAAAGTAGCTTTTTCGCCTTTGCTTAACAACAGCAAGCCTTCGTCCCAGCCCGGGATAACTGCTTTTTGTCCAACTGCAATTTTTATCGGTTGGAAAGGGCGCATTTTATCATAAACCGGTGGGCCGGCTTTTTCTGCAACTGCTTTGATGCTGGTATCAAATACTTTTCCGTTTAAACGTTTGCCGGTATAATCTACTACAGCAGTATCGCCTACGGCAATTTTTTCGCCGCTGCCCACTTGTGTTATCACATAGTTTAGGCCAGAAGGCGTTTGTATGGTTTTCAAGTTGTTGTCGGCAATGTATTTTTTAATTTTTACAGGTTCGGCAGCCCTTGCTTTATCGCCTTCGGCTTTAAAATAATCACCAACTTTTGCTTGGAAAGCTTTGTCGTCCAAATTTCCCCTCGGTATTACTTTTTCAATTTTTAAGGTATAAACGAAGTATTTGCCTTTAAAGCCCGGAGGTTTAGGCTGGCCGCTTTTTTTAACCAGAGTGTCGGCATCAATTTTTAAAGCTGCGCTGTCGCCCTGGCTCAGCATCATCAAACCGCTATATAAATCGCCTTTGTACAATGGTTTTTGCACCAACAAATTAGATGGACGGCCTTGATCGTATGAACTAACCAACAGAGAATCTTTATCTGTTTTGGCAATTACATTCACGCTTATAAAATCCCCGGCTTTGATGTTTGTGCCCGGCGCATCAGTATAAATTTTATACAACAGACCGTTATCGCCTTTTTTAAAGCCACCGTTACAGCCCGCAAAGGCAAGCGCTGCAACTGTTAAAAAAACTAAGTTTTTCTTCATTGTTTATTGTGTTAAAAGATTTTTATATTCGGGTAAAAGGGTTTTAAACTGATGGATCACTTCGTCCAAAGTGCCTTCTGATTGCCCGCCTGCCGCATTGCGATGGCCGCCTCCGTGGAAGTAATTCTTGCAGATTTCATTGGCCGGAAACGTTCCGGATGAACGCAACGAAAGCTTGATCTTGTCCGGCCGTTCGATGATAAAAGCCGCCAAACGGATGTTTTCAATGGACAAAGCATAGTTTACAACACCTTCTGTATCACCGGTGTTGATGTTAAAACGGTTTAAATCACTTTTACTAACGGTAATTAGAGCGGTATTGTATTCGCGCAAAATTTCCAGCTTTTCGCTCAAACAATAACCTAAAAAACGCAAACGGTTTTCGCTGGCATGGTCGTAAACCAACTGGTGAATGGCAGCATTATCAGCGCCTAAATCAATCAGGTCGGCCGCAATGCGATGAACGGTTGAGGTTGTGGTTGGAAAACGGAAAGAACCGGAATCCGTCATAATCCCTGTGTATAAACAAGTTGCAATATCGGCGGTGATGCTGTTTTTATCACCTAAAAGTTCGACTATAAATTCGTAAACCAATTGTGCGGCCGAAGAAGCGGAAGTTCGCCAATGACGGAAATCGTCAAAATTTTCGGGATCAAGATGATGGTCAATCATGATCTTTTTGGCTGATGAAACCCGTACCAGTTCGCCCATTTCGTTGATCCGGGAAAGGGAATTGAAATCGAGGCAAAAAATCAAACCGGCTTGTTCAATCAAAGCTGCCGATTGTTCTTTTTTTTCTGTGTAGATCATTACCTCGTTGTTCCCGGGCATCCATTGCAAAAAATCAGGATAATCGGTCGGCGTAACTACCTGTACCTGATGCTGTTTTTGTTTAAGGTAATGGTACAAACCCAACGAAGAACCCAGCGCATCGCCATCAGGTTTGTGGTGGGTGGTGATCACAATTTTTTGGGGCTGGCTCAGTAATTCCTTTAGCTCGGCAAGGTTCAACATCTACTATTTTAAAACGGAATGCAAAGCTAAATAAATAAATGGATTACCGGCTTTTTTATTCCAACTTGGTTTTGGTTTCCTGCCGAAAAACCTACTTTTGCCCTTCAATACACAAACTTACCCCATGGAAACCAACAAAACCTTTACAATGATTAAGCCGGATGCGGTTGCAAACCAGCACATTGGCGCTATTTTAAATAAAATAACCCAGGCTGGTTTTAAAATCGTAGCCTTAAAATACACTTCTTTATCGCCCCAACTGGCCGGCAAGTTTTACGCGGTACATGCCGAACGCCCTTTTTATAAAGATTTGGTTGGTTTTATGTCTTCCGGGCCAATTGTAGCGGCCATTTTAGAAAAAGACGATGCCGTGGCTTCTTTCCGTAAACTGATCGGTGCAACCAACCCGGCGCAGGCCGAAGAAGGCACGATCCGTAAAGAATTTGCAGAATCCATCGAAAAAAATGCAGTCCACGGTTCTGATTCTGATGAAAACGCACAAATTGAAGGCAACTTCTTTTTCTCTGCGTTTGAGCGGTTTTAATCGGAAAGGAGACCGGAAGTCGGAAAGTCAGAGAAGTCCGAAAAGACTGACAGGGCTGTCACTTCGACTATAAGAGGAATCTTCTTCAAAGCAAAATACCTTTTTTGTTGAAAGAAGGCTTCTCCCTCCAAACTAAAACAACAAAGCCTTACCAAATTAACAGGCATAAAAGAAGCATGGAAAACCGGAAGCCCGATAGGCGCTTTGTCATTTCGACCGCAGGGAGAAATCTTCTCCAAAGCTGCCCGGCTTTTCTGGTTGAAATAAAATTTCTCCCTGCGGTCGGAACGACAACCTCTGTTAAATACCTGTACTTTTAGAGTTTTGCGCTTTCCCAACTTCCGGACTTTTCGGATTTCCCGTCTTTTCCAACTTCCGGACTTTTTCCCCATGCTTCTTTTAGCACCTAAATTTTGGCCATCACCACCGTTGGTTTTAGTTGGATAACGGAACACGAAACCCAACAAAACGCATTATCCGGAGATCAACTTGATCCAATTTATCAAAAAACTTAAAAAACATTTCTGTAAAATTGTAAGCAAAACCTGAAACCCAATTCTGTCAATTTTAAAAACACAAACAGCCATACTGTTTTTACCGGCCTTTTTTAAGTGTTTGAAAGTTGATAGATTAGGTAGATGGTAGTTGATCATCGTGGTTTGTAGTTGATAGTTCATGCAAGTTGGCATCAACTATGAACCACAGTCTATCAACCATGAACTAAAAACCATGAACCAAAAAAGATGAACCCATTTAAAAATTTAATCATGAACTACACACGCAGAAATTTTATTAAAGGCGGAACCATTGCAGGTGTTTCGGCCTTGGCCATGACAGAAATTGTAACTTCCGCTTTTGCAGAAGCTAAAGTTGGCAAAATTGCTATCGGGCAAAACAACACCATTCTTTTTCAGGGCGATTCGATTACGGATTCTGGCCGGAAAAAAGACAACATCGATCCAAACAATACCTCGGCTTTGGGCAACGGTTATCCTATGATCGCCGGCTCGGAACTGTTGTTTAAGTACCCGGAAAAAAGCCTGAAAGTGTACAACAAAGGCATCAGCGGCAATAAAGTTTACCAACTGGCGGAACGCTGGGACGCCGATTGCTTGAACCTGAAGCCTGACGTTTTAAGTATTTTAATCGGCGTAAACGATTACTGGCACAAGCACGACGGCCATTACAACGGCACGGTTGACATTTACCGGAACGATTTTAAAGCCCTATTGGAGCGTACCAAAAAAGCGTTGCCCAACGTCAAACTGATTATTTGCGAGCCTTTTGCCGTGCCGAATGTAAAAGCGGTTGACAAAACCTGGTACCCAGAATTCCCGGAATACCAAAAAGCCGCCCGCGATATAGCCAACCAATTTGATGCTGCTTTTATCCCCTTTCAATCCGTGTTTGATAAAGCGGTTAAATCTGCTCCCGGCGTTTACTGGACTGGCGATGGCGTGCACCCAAGTTTGGCCGGAGCGCAGTTGATGGCGCATGCTTGGGGAGAAGTGGTGAAATGAAATATTTAAACATTTAATCAAGATGAACAAAAAGGACTTTCCGCTAATAATTTTGGAATCATTGCAAAGTTTTGTTGACCTTAAAGGGAATGCTTTTAATGTCATCAGCCCTGGGGATAAATTATTAAAAATAATTGACAGCGATGAAAAATCCTCTTTTTATTTTAATATCGACAAATATGAAAAACAACCAAGTGGAATACATAAGGTATTGTTGGACAAAAAACCTATATCAAAAACTAACAATCAAAGTCAACAATTTTGGATTGAAGTAAAAGACTTACAACCTCACTTTAACGCATGGTTAGAATTATTAAATAGCTACAATAAAGTAAAATCTTTTTTTGATGATCCAATTATAAATTCTTATACAGAAAGTTACTTTAGTGAATTTGAACTAGTTGAGGAAGATGTTAATAGTAATCCTCTTACACCTCGACAAATACTGTTGTTAGACGAACATTTAGAATATATTGAAAATAATATTGAGAACTATCAAAACGAATCGAATGCTTTTCAAATTCAAGAAATAAAAAAAGATATAATTGAATTACGTGAAAATTTAACTAATAAATCAAAAGCTTGGATCGTAAAAAAATTATCCAAAAGCTGGGCTAAATTAACTAAACAAGGAACAAGGCTTTTAAAAGATTTTCTGAATGAGGCGAAAAAACAAGTCATTGTTGAAAGTATAAAGTATGCTATAACCCATGGTCAAAATCTTATCTCATAATAAAACCTTTACACAACCTTAACAATGCTTTCTGTAACCCAACAAAATCAAATTATAGAGATTACATCAAAATTCAATCCTAAACTAATTGGCATATTTGGTTCGTTTGCCCGTGGAGAAAATAAACCAAACAGTGATTTAGATATTTTAATTGATTTTGAACAAGACTTAAATCTTTTAGAAATAATTGGTTTAGAACAGGAATTAACAGAAGTTCTTGGAATTAAAGTAGATTTAATTACGTTAAAGTCGTTAAATCCAGCATTAAAAAAATACATAGAAAAAGATTTAATTTTACTTCAATTACCGGTTTTTAAATAAATGAAGAAAGACGAATTTATTTATCTAAATCATATTTTGGATTGTATTGATAAGATTCGAAACTACACTCATCAAATAAACAAAGATGAGTTTTTGGCCAAACCAATAATACAAGATGCAGTCATCAGAAATTTAGAAATTATTGGTGAAGCAACTAAACATTTAACGCAAGAATTTCGAACAAAATATCCAGCAATTGAATGGAAGAAAATTGCCGGAATGCGAGATAAATTAATTCATGATTATATTGGTGTTGACCTTTGGGCTGTTTGGGGAGTTGTTGAGCTGATTATTCCCAAATTTTGTGAACAAATATTAGAAATCATCGAAATGGAAAAATACAAAGGCTAATTGCTCAAACCTCCACTCCCACCTTCTCCACCGCCGTCCGTTGCGAACTATAAACTCCGGATTTTCCACTAAAATAATAAGCCGTAAAACAAGCAATGGCATAATACAACAAGTTGTTGCTACCAAAAAGTTCGACGCCCATTAACGTGCAGGCCAAAGGCGTATTGGTGGCGCCGGCAAAAACGGCAATAAAACCTAAACCGGCCAGCAAATCAACGGGGACGCCAAAAAGCACAGCCAAAACATTGCCTAAAGTAGCGCCGATAAAAAACAAAGGCGTTACTTCGCCGCCTTTAAAACCGGTGCCTAAAGTAATGGCGGTAAAAAGGATTTTCCAAAACCAGCTAAAGTAAGTAACGCCGCCGGCATGGAAAGCGTTAACCAAAGAAACGCCGTTCGGATGTTTGGAAACGATACCGATGCCAAGATAATCACGGGTGCCTAAAAGGTAGGTTAGCGCAATTATAAACACAACGCCAACAACCGGAATAAGCCACTTAATGGTGATAAACCTAACCGCAGTTTTTTGAATGGTGTGTGTTAGTTTGGTAAATAGCTGACTAACCAACCCAAAGGCAATACCGGCCAGGATGACTTTCAAGGCCAACAAAAAATCAATTTTAATAAAAGAAATCTGGTGTACTTCTGCAAAAGCGGCAATTTGATATTGGGTATGATGGATGCCCCACGCCGAACAAGTTATATCGGCAATGATACCGGCCATTAAACAAGGCAGCAAAGCATTGTATTTTAACTGGCCAATGGTTAAAACTTCCATGGCAAAAACAGCACCGGTTAAAGGCGTACCGAAAACAGCACCGAAACCGGCAGCAATCCCGGCGGTTAATATTACGCGGACATCCTCTTCGCCAAATTTTGCTTTCCGGGCCAATAACGCGGCCAGGCTTCCGCCCATTTGCACGGCTGTGCCTTCCCTTCCGGCAGAGCCGCCAGATAAATGGGTGATGATGGTGGTAACCAACACCAAAGGCGCCATCCGGAAAGGTACGCCACCGCCTGGCTGGTGTATTTCATCAATAATTAAATTGTTGCCCGCTGCTGCGTTTTTTCCGGCCAAACGGTACAAAAGATAAATAACAACACCCGAAACAGGCATCAAAAACAATATTCCGGGATGCGAAAACCGAAACTGTGTTGCCCAATCCATCAGCCACAAAAACAGCGCAACCAGCGAACCGATGGCTGCGGCCAATGGCGTTATATAAACCGTCCATTTTAACAAATGGCGGAAAATGTAATAGAGAGAAGGGATTTTTTTTAGTTTGAACATACCTGCATATCAATTTTTACTCGGTAAAAAGAGTATTGTTTGCAGGCGCCATCAGCCAATATTGGCGGTTCGATGCAGGAAGACACCATTTCCTGTTGTGTTGGCGCAAATATAAAAGATTGTTTTTAGAAGCCGATTAAATTGGCGTAAGAAAAATCAATGCTTCTTTTACCCTATAAAAATTGGTGTGTTTGCATCAGCTTAAAAAACTAAAATTAAACACCCAATGATTTTTAGGCAGTAAAAAAAGCATTAAAGATTTTTATCCAAACAAACATTTTAACGGATCACGGTTATCGAGCCCGAACGCAGCACCCGTTCTTTCCGGTAAGTATCAACGCCTTCTAAAACCCAATAATACGTGCCGGTTGGGGTTTTGCTGCCGTTAAAATTGCCGTCCCAATAATCGGTCAACTGCTTGGTTTCGTAAACCTGCTGGCCGTAGCGGTTGTAAATCTTAAAATATTTCAATTGCATGGCGCCTTCGTAACTGATCTTAAACAGGTCATTCGTACCGTCATTATTTGGGGTAAAAACATTTGGCGCAACTATTTTGACCGGCAAAGGCGGGTCAATCGTTACAAGAACCGGCAAAACCAACGTACAACCTGCTTTATTGGTGGCTTCAACATAATAAACTCCGTTCTTTTTTACCTCGGCCGGATTGTCCAAAACCTCGGTTGCCATCAGGTTTTTCCAATACGAGTAAGCCAAACTATCGCTGCCGGTATGCGCCTTTGTAAGATCGGCCGAAGCCGGAAAAACAACCCGGACAGCAGGGTTTAACGTGAAAACCGGCAGCGAATAAACCTGCACCGAAACCGGGCTTATTTTCGAGCAGCCTGTTGCATTGGTTGCCTTGATGTAATAAGTCCCGCTGCTGGTTACCTTGTCTGGCGATGGCAAAACGGTTGTAGCAGCGGCATCTTTCCAGTAAGAATAGGTCAGATTTGCATCGCTTCCGGCTACCAACGTAGCATTGGTTAAATCAACCGACAAACAAGCCAATGCATTTTTAACAACCAGCTTCGGCTGGATGCCTATCACTACTTTTACCGGTACAATTGCTGTGCAGCCTAAAGTATTCGTCCCTTTTATGTAGTAAGTCCCGGCAGAATCAATGGCTTGAGGCGCGTTTAAAGGCACCGTTGCATCCTTATCTTTCCAATAGGTATAAGTAAGGGCTGTACTGCTGCCTGCAGTTATTTTTGCTTGCGTGATATCTGCTTTATCGGGTTGGCAAACCGGGCCGGGATCATTAACGATAATCGAAGCCGTGTTTTCCAGCTTAACCTCAATGGGTTTGATATCAGAGCAACCTGCCGCATTAACCGCTTTGATATAATAAGTCCCGCTGGTGGTGATTTGGGTTGGATCAGGCACGTAATCGGTGGCATCAGGGTCGTTAAAATACGAATAAGTTAAATTCGGACTGCTGCCTTCCGTCAAACTTGGGTTTTTTAAACTGATGCCGGCTTCACAACCGGAAACAGAGGGTTTAACATTTAAAGTGAGTATATCCGGCGAAGCATGGATGGTGGTATGTAAAGTATCTTCGCAACCCAAACCCGGAAAAGGCACTATCCTTAACGCATATTGGGTTTGATCTGGCGGTGCGGGCGAGATGGTTAGCACATTAGAAGTGCCCAATACTTTAGAAAAATCATTGGTGTACCAGTAATATTCTTTAAAACCGGCCGGTGCAGACAGTTTTACAAAGGAGTTGCCGGCACAATAAGTTTCTCCGGTAATGGGCGAAGCACAGTTTTCGTTTACGTCAATATAAGCATAGCCGAAATGGCCGCCGCGGCTGCAATCGTTGGTTGTAAATTCCAAGCGCAGTGTTTTTCCCTGAAGCCCGGACAAATTAATGGTGATGGGCGACCAGGGCTTATAAAAAACACTGTTTGCAGTTTGCTGAAAACCAGGCAGGGCCGATGAGGCAACAAACTCAAAAGAACCGCAATTAACGTATTGGTTAGAAGCAACATCAAAAACACGGGCGGTAAATTTGGGCTGCTCCCAAACGGCATGGTCAGGGTTTTGAAACACTACGGCATAATTATAAATGATACTGTAGGTACTACTGTTGGGCACTGTAAAGGTATAACTCACCCTTTCTGCCTGGCCACCGGTATTGTCATTGCCCAACTTTAGCGAGTAAGTACTTCCGTTGGGGCAGGTAACCGGAAATTTACCATAAGGGTCGAGCTGGTTGGGCGCATATTTAAACACAGTATGCCTGCCGGAAACAGGGGCAGAAGGCGCGACTGTGATAACACCGTTAAGCCTGTCAATACTTCCGATATAACATTGCCAGTTTTGCAAGGTCCCCAATTCAAAACCAATATTTTCCGGGCAGCCCGAACCCTGGCCTTTTACCTGAACCGTAATCAGCATGAAAAAAAGTAAAAAAAAAGTATAAAATTTCATCTCCTCACCTGTAAAACCGTGCTGCTGGTAATTGGTAATTGGCTGGCCAACAGATATGATAAATCTAACAGAATTTAATTAGAAATGAAAAGGGTTATTGAAGTTGTTTAAACTTTTAGGAGGGTGTTTTGAATTTGCACAAAAAAAAGACATGCTTCTTTTATGGGGTAAAAATTGGTGTGCGGTATAAATTTAACGAATTAAAAAACCAATATTTTTACCGATAAAAGAAGCATCAACGGAAAAAAAGAGGGCCGGGAAAAAAAATCAAACAACTTCGTTTTAAATAAAAAAGGAACACCATAACCTGATGCTCCTTTTATGCACTAAAATTTGGTGTGGCTTAGGGGTGTTTTTGCTCGTCGGGCTTGTAATTGGCTTTCATTTCTTCCAGCTTTTTCTTGCCATAGGCAACTTTGGTTATGGTTACATACAAAACCGGCACAATAAAAATACCAAGCAAGGTTGCGGCCAGCATCCCGCCTACAACTGTAAAACCAATGGTTTGCCTTGATTGGGCACCTGCCCCGCTTGCAAACACCAAGGGCAAAACGCCCAGTATAAAAGCCAGCGAAGTCATGATAATCGGCCTTAAACGTAGCTTTACGGCTTCCAGTGTTGATTCTTCCAGGTCCATGCCTTTGTCCACCCTTTCTTTGGCAAACTCCACAATCAAAATGGCGTTTTTAGCAGCCAAACCAATCAGCGTGATCAAGCCGATCTGGGCATAAATATTATTGTCAATATGCGGCACAAAGGTTAGAAACAGAATGGCACCAAAAATACCGACCGGTACGGCCAGCAATACGGAAAAAGGCACCGACCAGCTTTCGTAAAGCGCGGCCAAAAACAAAAATACAAACATGATGGACAGGCCGAAAATGTAGATGGTTTTGGAACCGGAAGCCAGTTCTTCCCGGCTTAAACCCGAAAACTCGTAGCCGTAACCTTGCGGCAAAGTTTTGGCCGCTACTTCTTTTAGGGCTGTTAAAGCATCGCCGCTACTGTAGCCCGGTGCCGAGCCGCCATCAATTTCTGAAGACCGGAACAGGTTGTAATGGGAAATAAGCGGCGCGCTTTCTATTACTTTGTAAGAAGTAAGCGTACTTAAAGGCACCATAGTGCCGGCCTGGTTCCGCACAAAATATTGCCCCAGATTTTTGATGTCGGTACGATAACTGGAATCTGCCTGCTCCAGCACGTGGAAATTACGGCCGTAAATGGTAAAGTCGTTTACGTAGGTACTTCCCAAATAAGTGCCTAATGCGCTAAACACATCAGAAACCAACACACCCAATTTCTTGGCTTTTTCGCGGTCAACCTCTAATTGGTAACTTGGTGTACGGGCTGTAAAAAAGGTAAAAGCCCTGGAAATTTCGGGCCGTTTATTGGCTTCGGCCACAAAATTTTGAATAACATTTTCAAAGCCTTTGATATCCGTACTTGGCTCTTTTTGTTCGATGATGAAAGAAAAACCTGCCGTATTGCCCAGCCCCGGAATAGCCGGCGGAGGGATAACCACAATACTTGCTTCTTTTATAACCGATAATTTTTGCTGTAGTTTGGCAACCATCGCCGTCAACTGCAACGATTTGTCTTTCCGTTCGTCCCAGGGTTTAAGGGAGCAAAAAATAGTACCACTGTTTGATTTATTGGCAAAAGTAACCGCATTTAAGCCGCCCAGCGCTGCGTAATGCCCTACGCCCGGTATGCTGTCCAGTATGCCCATCATCCGCTTAATCACTGCAACCGTACGGGTGGTTGAGGAAGCTTCCGGCAAATCAAAAGTGATGTAAATCCTGCCTTCGTCCTCTGTAGGGATAAATCCGGAAGGTTTTTTTTCAAACAGCAGCACGGCACCGACAATGAGACAGACCAATATGATCACTACAAATTTTGCATGGTGTATGCCTCGATCAACCCCATTGCGGTAACGGGAAGTAATGCTTTCAAACCAATCGTTAAACACCTTAAAAAATTTATCTAACCAGGAAGAGGATTTTTTATCCTTATCGGTTGGTTTTAAAATCAGCGTGCATAAAGCAGGTGTTAAAGACAAAGCAATAAAAGCAGAGATCAGCACGGAAATAGCAATGGTAACGGCAAATTGCTGGTACAACCGGCCTACAATCCCCGGGATAAAACCAACCGGTATAAACACTGCAGCAAGGATCAAAGCAATTGCAATTACCGGGGCCGAAATATCCCGCATGGCCTGTAAAGTAGCATCTGTTGGCGACATGCCTTCCTCGTCCATATGTTGCTGTACGGCTTCTACCACCACGATGGCATCATCCACCACAATACCTATCGCCAATACAAAACCAAACAGGGTTAAAGTATTGATGGTAAAGCCGAGCGGTATAAAAAATATAAAGGTACCAATGATGGAAACCGGGATGGCCAATACCGGTATTAAAGTGGCACGCCAACTTTGCAGGAATAGGTACACGACAATAATCACCAACACCAAAGCGATCACTAAGGTTTGGACAACCTCTTTTACAGAAACCTGCACAACCGAAACCGACTCGAAAGGCACTACATAATCCACATCTGCCGGAAACTGCTTTTTAAGCTGGTCCATGGCGGCATAAACACCTTCGGCAGTAGAAAGCGCATTGCTGCCCGGTGCCTGGTAAACCAACAGGTAAGAAGCCCTTTTTCCATCTACAAAGGAGTTGCCTGTATAGTTAAACTTGCCTAATTCTACCCTGGCCACGTCTTTTAAATAAACAATAGAACCGGTAGCCGGATCGGTTTTCACAATAACGTTTCCAAATTCTTCCGGTTTCACCAATCTTCCCTTCACAAAAACAGTATATTCATACACCTGAGAGTTTTTTTGTGGGGGTGCACCTACTGTTCCGGCTGCTACCTGCACGTTTTGCTCTTGTAAAGCAGCCGTAACTTGTGCCGGCGTAATGGACAATTGGGAAAGCTTATCCGGCTTTAGCCAGATACGCATACTAAAATCATCGGCGCGGGTAAAAATATCGCCCACACCTTTGGTCCTTCCTAGGGCATCTTTAATAAAAATATTGGTGTAGTTATCTAAAAAAGTAACATTGTGCGTCCCTTTTGGCGAGAACAAGGCAACCAGCATCAGGATACTTGGGTTTCTTTTGCGCACGGTTATGCCCAAACGCTGCACTTCCTGAGGCAAAGTAGGCGTGGCGATACTTACCCGGTTTTGTACATCCAGCGTAGCAATGTCAATATTTGTACCTACCTCAAAATTGGCTGTCATGCTCATTTGTCCGTTGCTGGTACTGTTACTGGTCAGGTAAGTCATACCAGGCGTTCCGTTTACCTGCACTTCCACTGGTGTGGCCACCGTTTGCTCTACCGTTTGGGCATCGGCACCGGTATAGGTACTGGTAATGTTTACGGTTGGAGGTGTAATTTCGGGGTATTGCCCGATGGACAAAGAACTCATGGCCAATAAACCCACGATAACGATAACCAAGGAGATAACCATAGCGGTTACGGGCCTGCGTATAAAAGTTTCTGCAATCATTTGATGCTTTTACTAAGTCTTTTTTTAAAAATTATTTGCCTGGTTGGCCTTGTGGTGCTGGTTTTGGTGCGCCTAATGTGATATGGGCACCATCGCGAAGCCTTTGCAAACCTTCGGTGATGATCTTGTCGCCTGCTTTGATACCGCTTAAAATAACAATATTGCTGTTTACCTTTGGTCCTGTTGTTACTTTGATTTGTTTGGCAATGGTATCTTTTGCCAAGTAAACGAAGTATTCGCCCATTTGCTCTACCACCGCTTTGTTCGGGATAACTACCTGATCGCCGGAAGCTTTGTTCAATACGTTGATCGAACAGCTCATTCCGTCAACTAATTTGTCTTTCGGGTTTGGGAAGCGTACGCGTACTTTAATAGTTCCGGTCTGGTTGTTTACGCCCCTGTCTATAACCGCTATTTTGCCCGGATAAGCATACGTTTCGCCGGTAGGCAAAACCATTTTAAAGGTCGAATCCTGTTTTACGCGTTTATTTAGCAACAAGTCAAAACGGCTGATGTTGCTTTCATCTACCACAAAATCTACCGCAATTGGGTTTTCAGACGAAATAGTGTTCAACAAAGTGCTGCCCGGGCTAATCTGCGCGCCTAACCTAACCTGCGAAATACCAATGCGGCCGGTAAAAGGGGCTTTGATAATGGAGTAACTTAAATTTGCCCTGGCCGACCGCACACCTGCCACCGCAACAGCAACTTGGCTTCGGCTGGTTTCTAAAGTGGCAATGGCATTATCTACCAATTGGCGTGCAACAGCGTCTTGTTTTAGCAATTGTGTATATCGGTCTGCATCTTTTTGCGCCCGGTTAAGGCTGGCCTGCGCGCTCACCAAATTGGCTTGTGCCTGCTGGTACGTGGCTTCATACAAACGGCGGTCTATCTCGTACAGTGTTTTCCCCTTCGGAACCACGTCTCCCTCCTTGAAAAAAATACCGGTAATAAAACCGGCAACCTGAGAGCGCAGTTCAACACTGTTTAAAGCAACTACAGTGCCTGCAAATTGGTCATAATAAGTAGCGTCTGTTTTTTCGGCAGCCTGTACGTTTACCGGTGTTGG
Organism: uncultured Mucilaginibacter sp.; assembly: GCF_937859865.1. Taxonomy (GTDB): domain Bacteria; phylum Bacteroidota; class Bacteroidia; order Sphingobacteriales; family Sphingobacteriaceae; genus Mucilaginibacter_A. The sequence continues at coordinate 10,033 of NZ_CALMAT010000147.1, read as the reverse complement.
CGGTATAGCCGTGCTCTTCTTTTGCGATTTGGAACAGGATATCCAGGTAGCTGAAACAATTAACAGCACGAGCGTGATATATTTATTTTTCATGAGGTAGATAAATTCTAATAATTAACCGAAAGAGAACCCAAAGCCCTTTGCAAATCTATTTTGCTGGAAAGCAAGGTAAAAAGCGCATTGTTATAATTTAACTCGGAAGTACGAAGGTCTGACTGCGCCACAATGACATCCAAATAAGTTTTGATGCCTTCACGGTATTGCAGAAAAACGACGTTGTACACATCGCGCGACAAATCCACGTTTTGTTTTAAAGTCTGCAAATCAAAATAGCTACTTTTATAGTTGCTCAATGCCTGCTCATACTCCGTATTGATCTGGGTGTGCAAGTTAACGATATCCAAATCGGCACGGTCTACCTGCAACCTGGCCTTGCGCAAATTTTGCAAACGGCGCGTCCCCTGAAAAATAGGGATGGTTAAATTTAGCCCAATTAAAGAGTTAGGATAACCTTTGTTGTACAGGTCGGAAAACTGGTTGTTCAAAAAATTCACATTATAGTTTCCGAAAGCACCTATGGATGGCAAAAACCCCCACTTGTAATAACTTACATTCAAGCTTTGGATGTTGCGCTGCGTTTCCAATTGCTGGTACTCCGGCCGGTTCCGCACATCCAGCATTTGCATGGTGTCAATCCGGGTTTCCTGTTCCAAACGAACGCTGTCGTAAATCGGCATAATTGTCCGCTCGGCCGTAATGCCCATGTACTGCCTTAAAAGGGCCGTCTTTGATTTTACCGCTTCCTGGGTGGCTTTGTAACTGGCCAAAGCATTGTTTAAAGCGATGGTGGCCTGCTTGTAATCAATCTTATCCACCACACCGGCCTGGTATTGCGCATAAGCATCTTTTAAAGCAAGCCGCAAACGGGCAATATCGGCATTGATAATATCCAATTGTTTTTGGGAAAGCAGCACATCGTAAAAAGCCTTGCTCACATCGGCAACGGTATTGATTTGGCTTACTTGTGTATTTTGCTGATAGAAACGCCTGGAATATTTTGCACCTCGCGAAGCCAACAGCACATCGTTGTTGTATATTACCTGGCTTGCGCCAAGCGTAAGCGTAGAGTTATTGTACAAACCTAAACGCGTAACCGTAGTACCGCCGGTGGTATTTGGGAAAGCAGAGGTTGGCAGCTCAAAATAATGCTGTAAATTACTGGTCCCGTTTAGCTGGGGCAACCAGGCAGATAAAGCAATATCAATATTGCGTTCGTTGATTTCCTGGTCGAGCTGCGTTTGCCTCAAAACAGGCTGGTTTTTCAAAGCATACCGGATACATTCCTGCAAAGAAACAACCGGCGAAAGGGAATCCCGTGCTGTTTGTGCTTTTAAAATATAAGGGCAGCAGAACGTAAAGAACAGGATGCAGTAAATTTTACTTATGTTAAAATGCATAACAATATCAGGTATTACTTCATTTAAGCACAAAATAACTTATATGTTTTAAAATAGTTAATCATATGATTAACATATTAACTACGGATATGGAAAATCAGCATGTTTGGCTATCATTGTAATCCAATTTTTACATTTCTGGCTACCGTTTAAAGCTGTTTGCCTTGAAGTTGTTTAAATTTATGTATCAGTTTAATTTATATCAAGAAAAATGCAATGCTTCTTTTACCAGGCAAAAATTGGTGCTTGCCTGCTTTTGATAAATCAGGAAAAAAACGGTTAAGATTTTTAGGCGATAAAAGAAGCATTGGCCCGGAAAAAAAGAACCGGAAAAAATCTAAATAACATCTTAAAATGTTGTTGCCTTAGCGATGCTTCTTTTATCGTATAATTTTTAAGCACAAACGGTACTGGCAATACAAATGGCTATTTTTTTATTGAGAAAAAACAGCACAGGCGTACTGTTTTTATGCACTAAAAAATCTTGCCCGGGTTTAGGATTCCGTTGGGATCAAAAACTTGTTTGATACCGCGCATTAAATTTAAATTGACTTCCGAAAATTTAAGCGGCATGTAATCCTTTTGTACCAAACCAATGCCATGCTCGCCGGATAAAGTCCCGCCTAAAGCAACCGTCAGTTCAAAAATTTCGCGGATGCCGTGTTTCAGTTCGTTGTTCCAGGCGTCATCGCTCATATTGGCTTTGATGATGTTGACGTGCAAATTGCCATCGCCCGCGTGCCCATAACAAACGGATTCAAAACCAAATTTTGCGCCGATGGCCTTAATGCCTTTCAGCAGTTGCGGCAAAGCGGCGCGTGGCACAACCGTATCTTCTTCCTTATAAACCGAATTGGATTTTACCGAAACCGCCATCGTCCGCCGCATTCGCCACAGTTCTTCTTTTTGGGTTGAAGTATCTGCAAACAAAACTTCGGTACAATGGTGCTGCTCCAATACTTCGTTTATCCGCTCGCAATCGGTAGACAGCACGTCCTGGTTGCTGCCGTCCACTTCGATCAACAGAAATGAGGTAACTTCCGGCTTTAAATCAAAACTGATGTCGTCGTGTTCCATCACCCACTCCATACCTTTTCGCTCCATAAACTCCAAAGCCGAAGGAATAATGCCCGCCCGAAAAATAGCGGAAACCGCTTTGCAGGCATCTTCATCCGTTTGGAACGAAGCCAGCAGCAACAAATCAAACATCGGTTTCGGCACCAGCTTCACCACGATTTTGGTAACAATGCCCAGCGTTCCTTCCGAACCGATCATCAGTTGCGTTAAGTTGTAGCCCGAAGCATATTTCAACGTATTGGCGCCCGTCCAGATAATTTCCCCGTTGGGCAAAACGACCTGCATGTTCAAAATATATTCGCGGATGGTTCCGTACTTCACCACGCGCGGCCCGCCGGAACCATGTGAAACATTGCCGCCGATAAAACACGAACCTTTGCTGGCCGGGTCAACCGGGTACAACAAACCTTTTTCGGCAGCGGCATTGATAAAAACTTCGGTGATAACGCCAGGTTCAACCGTTGCCTGCAAGTTTTGCTCATCAATTTCCAAGATTTGGTTAAACTTTTCCATGGCAATCAGTAAACCGCCATGGATGGGCAGCGCGCCGCCGCTTAAACCCGTGCCGCCGCCGCGTGGCGTAACGGCAATATGATGCGCGTTGGCAAGTTTCATCAGTTCCGAAACCTGTTCCGGCGTTTGCGGTTTTACCACTACCTGCGGATAAAAACGCAGGTCTTCCGTTTCATCGTGGCTGTAGTTTTCCAGATCATCTTTATCTGTAAAAACAGCATTAGCACCGGCAATTGCTTTGATCCGGCTTAAAATATCTTCTGTTATAACTGTATAACTCATGCTTCTTTTATCCAGGTAATTTCTACCAACGAGTATTTTACTTCGCCCGGCAATGGCGGATTTAACTTTTTAATACCCACTTTTATCTTTTCTAAAAACGGAAATTCAGCTTTTATTTTTTCGATTATTTCCTGCACCAGCGTTTCCAGTAATTTGCGAGGCTGCTGCATTTCTTCGGATACGATTGTGTGTAGTTTTTCGTAATTTACAGTATTTGCAATTTCATCGCCAACAACTTTATTTAGAAATTCAACTTCCACATCTAACAAGTAATTGTTGCCCAAGATTTGTTCTTCAGGATAAAAACCATGGTAAGCGAAAAATTTGATTTGGTGGAGGGCAACTTTGATCATGGATTGGATTGACTTAAATGTTTTCCAAAGTTGCAATCCAATTATTAAATCTCGGACATTTACTTCTTATCTTTTGTAAACCAATATCATGTGCAAGGGTTGAACCGTAAAAAGCTTTATTATTTTCTTTATCTGAATAATATCCTTTAATAATTTTCCCCAATCTTTTTGATGGTGCCGTTTCAGTACCATTATTTATCATTTCCGGATTACTGTTTTTATCAATGGTTTCTACCAGATAATTATAATCCAAAAATTCTTTTTTTTCAAAATTGTTATTAAATACATCTATTTCACTAAATAGCAATGCTTCAAATTCGTGCAGTTGAATATATGGTATAAATCTTCTTTGCAAATCAGTTTCAATATCCATAAGCATTGCATCTTCCAGCTTTTTCATCCTGCTGTTTTTATCTACTAATTTTTCTGCTTCTTCCCATCTCGGATATTGATGACGACTGTACAAACCATAATAATCAATTAGCGTAGTTACAAAAGCAGTTTGATCTTGCAGCAAAGTCATTTCAACCTGATGTTTTAAAGCTTTCCAATTAACAATTCCTCCTCCAGTTTTACTGATTACAGGATTTTGTATGTAAATACCTTTTAAACTAAAATAAGGTCGTAAAACATCATTACAAAAAGATTGCTCTGTTTGTCCTTCTCCAATAACAATTATTCTTTTCATGTTATTTGGTAAAAGGTTGCGCAGAATTGATAATGTTTCTTTCCCATAAATCTCCGAGTGTAAATTCCTGTAACCAGATATTTAAAGATTCTGAATTTAACCGGTTAAAAACAGTTTGATTTTCTTCTTCACTTTTATCCATTACAATAATATCCTCCGGAGAAAAATTACTTATTAGTCCTGGAGATTGTGTAGCAGCAATAATCTGACATTTTGTAGCTGCTGCCTGCATCATTCCTGCTAATTTACCTATAGCATAAGGGTGTAAACCTAATTCAGGTTCGTCAATAATAATAACTGCCGGAGGCTCTGGTTGCATTAACAAAGTTGCCAGGGCAATAAAACGCAGTGTTCCATCGGATAATTGGTAAGCGGAAAAATTAGATTCCGAGTCTCCCGCATCTATCCAACGCAGCTCAATTTCCTTATCATTTAAACGGCTTGGTTCTAAAATAAACTTAGCTATATAAGGCGCAACTGTTTGGATAGTTTTTTCTATCCGAGTAAATACTTTAGGATGTTTTATTTTTAACAAATATAAAAATGCAGGTAGGTTTCTACCGTCTTGCTTTAAGTATAAATTATCGTTGATATCACAATTTCTTCTTAATAAAGATGTAGAAGATGTATCATGAAAATGAAAGGTTTGAAGATGTGATAAATATTTTTTTAGATCTTTATCTAAATAATTACCAGACTTAAGTAAGTAACTTTCAATCAAATTAGTTTTAACAGAATATTTATTAGTGTCGTTTCCACTGTTTATATTATATCCTAATGCTTCTTTTTCGATATATAATCTCTCATCTTTAGTTTGTGCTAAATTAAAATAATAACCATTATTGCTTCCTATACCACTATCAAATATTAATTTACCAAATAAGTTTTGAGTTGTATTTCTTCCAAAATATAATAAATTATCAGCCTTTTCTTCAATAATAAACTTTTGCAAACGCTCGTTGAAAATCGCATTGATCAGTTTAAAAAAAGAGATAAAATTGCTTTTGCCGCTTCCGTTGCTTCCAATTAAAATATTAATTGGCTTTAATTCCAATTCCATTTTTTTAATGGATTTAAAACCTTCTATTTCAATATATTCAATCATAACTTCACAATTAAAACAAAATAGCCTTAAAATAATATTTTCCAAATAAATACAATCCAAACTTAATCAGTAAGCTTATTTGCGTTTTCGTTTATCTTCAAACAATCCGCCAACATCAATAAAAAAGGCAAAGCTTGCGAATAATCCAGGCTTTCATATTCCAAACCCAAACGCCGAATGTTTTGGTAATAAGTTTGATGGTGCAAATAATAGTTTTTTTCGGATTGGACTAGCCATGCTTTTTCACCTAATTTTTCTGCCAAAAACCACTTTTCCAATAACCGGGAAATCCTACCGTTGCCGTCATTAAAAGGATGGATTTTTACAAATACCAAATGTAATAACGATGCAAAGAAAAAAGTTTCTTGTACCGATAATTTCAATTTTAATAAGTTAGACAAGTCTTTATAAAATTTATCCAACTCTTTTTGAACAGCAAAAGGCGATGCTGCAACATATTCTATTTTTCCGTGGGCTGTGGTTACATACATATTGCCGGTCCTGATTTTGCCTTGTTGGCGTTTTGGTAAAATATGTTTTGTTAATATTTGATGTGCTTTTTTTATACTTTCTTCGTTTAAACTGGCTGACTTAGCAAACTGATAGGCATTATACAAATCGTCAATCTTTTGAGTATAATCTGGCAAAAATTCAAGGCCAAACCTTTTGTGTTTGATGTAAGAATCCAATTCCATCTCCTCGCCTTCAATCTTGGAAGAATAAACAGCCGAAACCGAAATGTAAAAACTAAAAGTATTGATAGAAAGTTCGCTGTCTTGCAAGTTTGTATATGCATCCAATTGTCCAACTTTAACCTCTTTGCAATAAGTCGGCAAAAGTTCAACTTGCAATATCTCAAATTCGACTTCTTCCATAATTGTATCTGATTAAATTGGCCGCTTTTTCAGCATTGTTACTTATTTTTAACCGGTAAAAACAGCATCACCCTTCCGAATAAACCGCCTGCACCCGGTCCCTTAAATTATAGCCCGAAGCCATCACTTCGCCATAAGCACCTGCAGAACGAATGGCAATTAAATCGCCTCTTTCTGATTCTGGCAAAGCTACATCGGTACGAAAACAATCGGTACTTTCGCAAATTGGGCCGACAACGTCGTAGGAAATGAGATTTGAAGTTTGAGGTGTTAATGGTTCATGGTTCATAGCTGACTGCTGACTGCTGATGGCCGATTGCTGACGGCTCAAATTCTCAATCTGATGATACGCCTGGTACAACATCGGCCGGATTAGTTCTGTCATACCAGCATCCAACACCAAAAAGTTTTTTTTGAGGCCGTTCTTCACGTACAAAACACGGGAAATTAGCGAGGCGCATTGGGCAACCAGGGCGCGACCCAATTCAAAATGCACTTCCTGGCTGGGGCTGATTTGTAAATGGTCTTTGAAAACCTGGAAGTAACTTTCAAAATCAACAATGCTGTTTTTATCAGGCAAAAAATAGTCTATGCCCAAACCGCCGCCCACATTCAAAACTTTCACCGTAAAACCTTGCTCCTGAAACCACAGTTGGATTTCGTTCACTTTCAAACATAGGTTTTGAAAAACGCTGAGATCATTAATTTGCGAACCGACGTGAAAATGGATTCCCAAAAAATTCAAATTCTGGCATTGGCGCAGTTTTTCGGCAACGGCAGGCAACTCCCAAATGTTTATGCCGAACTTGTTTTCTTCCAGCCCGGTGGTGATAAAATGGTGCGTATGTGCATCTACATTTGGGTTGATGCGGATGGCAATATTGGCCGTTTTGTTTTTGGCCGAAGCTAATTCGTTGATCACGTCCAGCTCTTGCACAGATTCGGCATTAAAGCAAAATATATCCTGGTCTAAAGCCAGATTGATTTCTTTGTCCGATTTTCCAACGCCGGCAAAAACCACTTTTTCTTTTTTAAAACCATGGTTAATGGCTGCCAAAACTTCGTTTCCACTTACGCAATCGGCACCAAAACCAAAGCTTTGGACGGTATCCAAAACACGCGGGTTAAAATTGGCCTTCATGGCATAATGTACCAAAAAACGGTGCCTAAAAGAAGCATCGGCACAAGCCTTTAACGTAGCTTTTAAAAGTTCGAGGTCATAATAATAAAAAGGTGTTTCTATTTGCTGGAAACGGTTGACAAGGGCAGGATTAAACATGGGCGAAAATAAAAATTAAGCCTGTAAATCCTGACCGGCAAAAACAATAATTTATACCAGACAATGATTTTATGCCGATAAAAGAAGCATCGGCACAAAACAATAATTTGTGCCGGAGAAATATCCTGCAATAATTTTATGCCGATAAAAGAAGCATTGGCTTTGCCATCAAAAAACCTCGCCCAAATTAACAAACAAGCCGTGCGAATTGCCGGTGCCGATACCATAATCAATACAAATATTGGTATCCGAACGCTTGTTGAACTTGATGCGCAAACCAGGGCCAAAAGCAGGCAAAACCTTTTGAAAACGGTTGGCAGGATAATCAGAAAAACTTTGGGCATTGGCAAACAAAACACCGCCCAACAGGCCATTTTTGCTAAGCGTAAAACGGTATTCGGTCTCGGCATAAAGCATGTTTTGCCCGCGATACCTGCCGGTAACATAACCCCTTCCGGTGTTTCCGTTCATATCCCAACCGATACTGGGCAAATCAAAATACGGAGGATGGCCAATGGTAAAGTTCTCCAGCGTCCAAAATGCTAAAATACTTTTTCGGCTGGATGTTAAAGGAACATACTTCCGGAAATCGAAAGTAACCAACTGCCAGTTCTGGTTGCTGCCCAGCAATTTTAAGTTGGGCCGGTAAATCAAATTTACGTAACTTCCGTATTTTGGGTTGATAGAATTGGTGCGGTTATCGTACAACAAATTGAAGATGATGCCGGATGACAAAGAGCTTGAGGTTTGGCCGTAAACCTGGTAACCGGTAATGTTTTGTAAGGGTACGCCGTTTTGGACAATGCTGTAATGATAGTCTAGTGCATAACCCAAACCGCCGTAAAAGTTTTTTTGGATTTTCTTCAAAACCGTTTCATAAAAACGAACGAAGTTGTATTTGATCGGGTTTAAATCGCTAGCAGTGGTTGAACTGCCCAAGCCATACGTGTTTTCGGGATATTTGTACCAACGCCAATCGCCAACAAAATTGTAATCGTCATCTTTTGTCCAGATGGTAGAAACCGTACGGAAAGTGATTTGGCTGCGTTGGTTGTAGGATAAACCCGAACTGATGGCCGATAAATTTTCGTGCATTTTCGGTTCGGCATAAAAAGCAACGTTGCCGGTTAAATCTGCGGCAAAACCGGTTGATAAAGTATAGCCGATGGATGGGACGATAGAATAATTAAAGCGTTTGACAACGGTTGGCTTTTGGTTGGCTTTTTTTCGGAGCAAGCTATGGACAATATCCAAAATATCTTTTTGCTTGGCCAAGCTGTCTTGCTGTTTGCGCAAGGTATCAGCGGCAGTTTGACGCACAGGACTGGCAGAATCGGTTTGCGCAGAAACGTTAATGTGGATAGCAGTGCACAAAATAAAAAACAGGAAAACAGTCGAGCGGATAATCATCCTATTTTTGATAAGGTAAAAGAAGCATTTGTTTAAGACGAAAGAACATGGCAAAAGTTTGGTGCATTTAAAAGCCGGAAAAAAATTCGTCTAATGACCCAAAGTAAGCCGAATCCCATCCTTCTACAATATCGTCATAATCGTTGTCGGGGATGTTGGTATGCCGCAACTCTGCAGAAGTGCCATGTTTATCAGGATGGAGTTTGATGGTTACGATGGATGGTTCTTCCTGCTCGCCAAAATACCATTGCTGCACGAGTTTTTTATTTTCTTCAAACTCCAGGTTTTTCCCCTGGATGCTACCTTCCCACAAAGAAAACTCGGTTCCGGGCTCGGCTGTCATTTCTGCTGCTTCCCCCGTCCAAATTTCGATGCTTACCGGATTGGTCAACGCCAGATAAACTTCCTCCGGTGTGGCCGGAAGCACGTAATATTTTTTGTAATCTTTCATTAAAAGCGGAATTCGGAACGGAAACGAAAGCAAATATCCGCAATTTAAAACTAATACTGCTGCGGGTCGAGGTTTTTTATCAGCTCGTCCAGTTCGTTGCCGCTTTCTTTCAAAAACGCCAGCACTTCGGTTAGTGTTTTTTCGCTGTTTACAGAACCGTCCAGCACGTTTACCAAACCCAGAATATTGGCCAAAGGCTTGCGCACCAAGTGAAAGTTCATGTAGGCCAAATCTTTTAGTTCTTTGTTTTTTGCTTTGAGGGAAAGCTCTTCGTCAATCCCTTCTTCCAGCATCTGGCGGTACAATTTTTTCTCGGTAACATCAACCATGGTAAAAAGCCAGGCTTCTTTTCCATCCAATAAAATTGCCGAAAGTGTTGTTTCGGCATATATTTTTTTGCCAGATCGTGCCATAAAACCAAGTTCTTTAGTCAGTTGCTTTTCATCAAACGGCAGCTTTTGATACGCTGTTTGCAGGATGATATTTGGCAATGGCGTTGCTAAAAATTCGGTGCGGCTGTAACCAAAAGTTTTTTCGGCCGTA